>CAYNKD010000015.1:0-6647 GCA_964397735.1 uncultured bacterium
AAAGAATTAGAAACATTCTTTATAGATTAAACTTTTAATTATGGACAACAAGCAACTAACAAAAATCTATAAAGAAAATATTTCTGAAGGTTTTTTTAATCTCGTTTCCTTTATGGGGTTTGATACTGAGGAAATGAGCGCAAGTGGCTGTGAAGTTAAGACGGCTGACGGGAGGGTTCTTCTTGATTTTCTTGGATCCTTTGGAGCTTTAAACCATGGTCATTTGCATCCAAAGGTTGTGAACGCTGTAAAGGATAGGCTCAGTTCAATGGCTCTTTCAAGCAAGGTTTTATTGAATGCAGATCAGGCAAGACTTTCAAAAAGGCTTGCTGACCTGACTCCCGGAGATTTATGTTATTCATTTTTTTCAAATTCTGGGACAGAGGCAGTTGAAGCAGCGATAAAGTTTGCAAAAGCAAGGACTGGAAGACAGGGTGTCATACATACAGAAGGTTCATATCATGGAAAAAGCCTGGGGTCTCTTTCAGCTGCAGGAAGAGAGTCTTTCAGAAAGCCATTTGAACCTCTTCTTCCTTCATTCAGTTCAATTGAGTTTGATAATATAGATGCTTTAAGGGATGCTATGGATTCAAAGCCAGCTGCATTCATTGTTGAGCCTGTGCAAGGTGAGGCTGGTGTCAGGGTTCCAAAAAAGGGTTACATGAGTGCTGCTAGAGAAATAACTGAAAATGCTGGCGTTCTTCTGATAGCTGATGAAGTTCAGACAGGTATTGGAAGGACAGGAAAACTTTTTGCATGTGAACATGACGATATTCAGCCAGACATCCTCTGCTTGGCAAAATCTCTTGGTGGAGGAGTTATGCCAATCGGTGCTACTGTAGCAACAAAAGATGTTTGGGAGTTGTTTGAAGGTAATCCACTTTTACATTCTTCAACTTTTGGGGGGAACCATCTTGCCTGTTGTGCAGCAATTGCAGCTCTTGATTCTGCTGTTGAGGAAGATTTTTCAGCCAATGCTGAAAAAATGGGAAAGAGAGTCATTGATGGTTTGAAAAATATTGATTCCCCTTTAATGCTTGCGATAAGAGGGCAGGGGTTGCTCATTGGCGTTCAATTCAAAAATAGTGATGTCACAAGTATCATAATGAGTGCCTTAGCTAATGATGGAATTATGGTTGCCTACACATTGAACAACCCCGAAGTTATCAGGTTGGAGCCACCTTTGATTGTCACTCAGGATCAAGTTGATAGGTTTCTAGAGTGTTTTGAGAAAGCACTCAAAGGAACAGAAGACTTGTTGGCTCAACTAGAGTGATGCATGCTGACATCTCAAATATAAAAATCAATTTAACATTAGATATCCTTGCGTTAAGAGGTGACGGATACCATGAGATTGATAGTATTTTTTTAGAAGTTGGATATGGGGACAAGGTTATCTTTGACGAAGGAATGGACAATCCTTTGGAAGTAACTGGTTTTGATGTTCCTTCAGATAGTTCTAATTTGGTTTGGAAGGCACATGATTTGTTCTGTGAATTTTTTAGCATAAAGAAAAAAGGGGGATTTAAGCTAGAAAAAAAGGTTCCGCCAGGTTCAGGATTTGGATCTGGCTCATCTAATGTTTGGAGTGTTTTTAAGATTCTTTCACGTTATTATGAAGTTGTAATTAGTGAAGAGAAGGCAAAAGATATGTCAATGAAGCTCGGTAGTGACATCTTTTATTTTTCAAAAGGAGGTTTTTGTAGAGTCAAAGGAGTAGGTGACCTTGTTGAGAAAATGGAAATTGAAACTAGTGATTTGAGTGTTGTTTTTGGAACTGTAGACAACCCTGTTTTAACAAAAGATGCATATTCTTGGTGGGACAGTTCTTCTTTTAAGTCAAACAATGCTACAGAATCTTTTTTGAAGGATTTTTCATTTCAAAGTCCTGATTTTTCAAATGCAAAGAATGATTTGGAGAGGGTTATTTCTTTAAAAAGAAAAAAAATGAATTCCTTTTTGCTTTCCTACAGAGAAGATGGTGGTTTCATCTCAATGACTGGTTCAGGAAATGGTATATTTACGATCTGTAGGAATGAGGATGAAGTGAATAATTCAATTAAGATTTTTGAAAGATGTTGTAGTTATGGACCGAAGATAGGTAAATTGATAGTATGAATTGGAAAGTCGTTCTTTTCGCTGGTGGGAAATGCAAAAAAGCATTAAGAGATGCAACGGGGGTTGACTATAGAGCATTAATAAAACTGCAATCCAAACCAATCATCCTTCCTGCCCTTAAGTCATTTATCAATTGTTCTGGCGTTGAGGAAATAAGCATTTATGCCCCCGATGGCTTAAAAGAATCATTAGATCCGTTTCTGGGAAAAGAAATAAAAAAGATTAATTTTTTAAAACTCCACAAAGAGGGTTTGTCTTCACAGGTTAAAGATGCTATAGGTAAATATAAAAAAGATGATAATCTTGTATTGGCAGCTGCTGACTTGCCGCTGGTAACTCCTTCAGCAATTGCATCTTTGCTCAAGTCCTGCGAAAGTCTCAAGGGGATTGTCTATCCTTTGATTTCAAAGAATTCTCTGGATTTAAACCTTGTTAAAAATCGAACTTATTTAAAAACATCTGAGGGTCAGTTCACTGGAGGAAATGTAATTGTTGGAAAAGTTCATGAATTTGACAGAGTGGTCAGTCTTTTGGATAACTTGATTGAGAATAGGAAAAATCCAATAGCTCTTGCAAAAATTATAGGAATTGGTTTTGTTTTTGGCATTGTTTTTGGAAATAAATCTTTAAAGCAAATTTCTTTAGAGATAAAAAATCGTCTAGATATAAATTTCACACCTCACAAAACAAATGCTTTTGGTTTGGGTGTTGATCTAGATAAGCTTTCTGACTATCTTGTCTTTCAGCAGTTTTTTGACGAAAGCTAAGATTCCTTATATTTTTTAATTGTAGGAATTGGATCAATCTCGACACCTGACCCTTCGGCAATTGCAGCTGCAAAATAGTCGCCAAGAATACAAAGTTGAACTGGATGTATTTGAGGCAGGAGTATTGTTTCTTTTTCTTTAAAAACCTTCAATAGCTTCCTATTCTCGTTTTTTGTTGATCCTGCATCGATCAGAATCAATCCTATTTCAAAGAGTTTTCCGCCAAGGCCTTCGATTTGATTATGAGCAGCCTCCGGTATTATTCCAAATCCTGCTGGAATCTTGGCATCTTCCTGAATCATTCCTGTCCATCTTCTTGCTATCGGATTGCATTTTTCAGGAACAAGCATCCATGGAAGAATTTTTCTTTTTCCCCATTCAATCCCTGTTTTGATAACTTTTTCAATCAATTCATCTTTTGGATTTTCCCCATCCCAAAACATCTTCCCTTGCCCTGTTAGGCCGTCTAGTATTCCAAGAGATTCATAAAGAGATCTTCTGGGAGGTCCAGGATGGAGTATCTTTATTGTTCTTGGGCACACTTCAGCAAGTTTCCCACCTGTTGTTATTCCAAAACTTGTCAAAGAAACCACTTTGAGCCAGCTCAATGTTTCTTCAGTGTCTCCTGAATAAGAGCAAAGTATGAGGTTTGCCCAACCCTCAGGATTACTTAGGAAGGTTTTTGGTTTATATTTTCCATTGACTTTTTCATTGAAACTTTCTATTTCGTAATAATCATTTACAGAATGCATTTTTTTGTTCTTTGGGGAAAAGGTGGACAGGACGGAACCAGCTATTCCGGAACCTCCCATGCCAACCATCAAGACAGGCTTGCTTGATGTTGAGAAGGCATTTTCTCTACCTGACTCAAAACCCTTGAGATAATCCCCTTTCGGATTAAAGTTTTTTTTCCAATTTTCAAAAATGCCCATCAAATAACAATATTAACTATCCTTTCCTTTATTACGATTATTTTTTTAGGTTTCTTTCCATTTAGAAAGTTAATGATTTTCTTTTCTTTTAAAGACATTTCTTCGAGATATTTTTGATTTGATGCATCACTCTTTTTTACCTGTATCTTAGATCTAAGTTTTCCATTTACCATTATTGGAATTTCAAAAAGATCATCAATTGATTTTGCAGGATCTCCTTTAGGCCATGACATCTGGCATGCTAAAGTGTCACCTTTTTGAATTAGGTTGATTTCTTCGCACATATGTGGAGCAAAAGGAGTCAAGACTCTCAAGAAAGATTTTTTGTCTTTTTCTGAAATTCCATTTTCCTCTAAGGTTTTAAGGTAAATCATGAGTGAGGATATGCATGTATTGAGAGAAAAATTTTCAATATCTTCAGTTACTTTGAGGATCATTTTATGCCTAGCTCTTTCATTAGGATCATCTTCTATTGATTCTGAAAGAAGTACTTTCCAAGACCTGTTTAAGAATCTTTTTATCCCAGATATGCCATCAGTATTCCAGGGAGCGGATCCTTCAAAAGGGCCCATAAACATCTCATACATCCTAAAGACATCAGAACCATATTTTTCAATTACATCATCAGGGTTTACAACATTACCTCTTGATTTGCTCATTTTTTGACCATCAGAACCTTGTATCATTCCTTGGTTTAGTAGTTTTTTGAAAGGTTCTTTTGTCGATACTGCACCCACGTCATAAAGGACTTTATGCCAGAATCTGGCATATAAAAGATGCAAAACCGCATGTTCTGCGCCCCCAACGTAAAGGTCGACTGGCATCCATTTTTCTTCTATCTCTTGTGAGACCAAGGAATTTTTATTCTTTGGGTCTAGGTACCTTAAATAATACCAACACGATCCTGCCCATTGCGGCATAGTATTAGTTTCTCTTGTCCCTCCTTTTGCCTTTAGCCATTCTTTTGCAAGGGCTAAAGGGCTTTGGCCGTCCCCGGTTGGTTTTATTTTCTTGAGTTTTGGAAGAGTCAAAGGGAGATTTTTTTCAGCTATGGGTCCATTTTCAGTATGAATTATTGGGATTGGTTCTCCCCAATACCTCTGTCTGCTGAATAGCCAGTCTCTCAACTTGTATGAAATTGATTTTTTTCCAATCTTTTTTTCTTCAACCCACTTGTTCATGATTTCAATTGCGTCAACAGTTTCAACATTTTTTTCATGGGGCGTGGAAGATGTCCCATAGTCTTCAAATGCAGAGCTGTCAAAATCATGATCAGGACCTTCTGAATCAACAACAGGCTGTATTGGGAGGTTGTATTTTTTTGCAAAATCCCAATCTCTTTGATCATGTGCTGGAACAGCCATAATTGCCCCAGTGCCGTAATGCCCGAGAACATAACTGCTTATCCATATTTGCATATTTTTTCCTGTCAATGGGTTTATTGCTAATGCTCCTGTATTTACCCCCGTCTTTTCACCATCGGTCCCTGTTCTTTCAAGGTCACTTAATTTAGAGCATTCTTCTTGATATTTCTCAATTTCTTTCATCCTGGATTTCTGTGATAAATTCTTTACAAGTGGGTGTTCTGGAGCGAGAACCATGTAGGTTGCACCTGCTAAAGTGTCAGACCTTGTTGTAAAAACCTCAATATGATTTCCATTATTGGTTTTGAATACAATATTTGCCCCTTCTGATCTTCCAATCCAGTTTCTTTGCATTTCTTTAATTGGGTCTGGCCAATCCAGGTCATCTAAATCATCCAGTAAACGATCTGCATATGCGGTTATTTTTAACATCCATTGCTTCATCGGCTTCCTTATTACGGGATGTCCTCCTATTTCTGAAACTCCATTAACAACTTCTTCGTTTGCAAGTACTGTTTTTAATTCCGGACACCAATTTACTGGTATTTCTGCCTGGTAAGCTAGTCCTTTTTCAAATAATTTTAAAAATATCCATTGAGTCCATTTGTAATATTCTTCATCTGTTGTATTTATTTCCCTGTCCCAGTCAAAGCCCAATCCAAGCATCTTGATTTGAGACTTGAACCTTTCTACATTTTTCCCAACAGCTTCTTTTGGATGACGTCCTGTCTTGAGTGCAAATTGCTCTGCAGGTAATCCGAAAGCATCCCAACCAAGTGGATGCAAAACATTAAAACCGTTCATTCTTAAAAACCTACAATAGGTATCAGTTGCTAAATAACCCTTAGGGTGACCGACATGTAATCCATCTCCAGAAGGGTAAGGAAACATATCCAGTATGTATTTTTTTTGTTTTTTATCATCCTGCGATGTTTTAAATACTTTTTTTTCTTCCCAGGTATTTTGCCAAAATGAATCTCTGTTTTGAAATGGGTATTCTTTTTTATTCTTCATCTGAACTTTGTAGAATTTTCAATTTTATTTTCCTTTCTCCGTTTATTGATTCAGACCAAGGTGCTTCTATTTTTTTCTCGGTATTTAGCTGACTATTAAAAAGTTCATTTGAATTTAATTGCTTTTGAATCTTTATTTTTCCTGAGAATTCATAATTAACATCATCAGGTAAAAATAACAGAGGGCCGATAGGCAGGTTTATCGGAGGCCAATACATTGAATGATTTATAAGGCCATTTATGTCTATTTCTATAGATTCCTGTGTTGGAATCCAAATAGCTTTCCAAAATCCTGATTTGAATTCTTGCTCAAACACTCTTTCATTTTCCATCAATGCAAAGTCAACATTTTTAAAAACAGAAAAGATTAAATTTATTGGTTCGAGCCATTTTTCTAAATCTTTTGAACTTAAGTCAGCTATAAGCCTTGTTGGATAAATATTTTTATCTTCC
>CAYNKD010000015.1:6747-17748 GCA_964397735.1 uncultured bacterium
TCAACCTCGGGGACAGCCTCTTCCTCAACCTCGGGGACAGCCTCTTCCTCAACCTCGGGGACAGCCTCTTCCTCAACCTTTTCAAATTGAATAAAGTCATATTTTGCGATGATGGGGTTTTCGAATGTGATTATTTCGTCATTTATCGTTATTGTTTCTAGCCTGATCGTTAAACCAGTGTCTTTTTCAATAATTTCCCCTTCAAGAGAGTAGGTTGACTCAAGCGTTTGTTCGTTGATGTTGAAGATGATTTGATCTTCAAAAACAAAGTTTAAATTTTTTTCAAGCTGCATTTCAAATTGATAATTAAAAGCCCTGAAAAAAGAGATCAAGATGAGGAAAAATATCATATGTATTATCCTAACAGAGCAAACTGTGATAAAATAGGCATGAATATAAAAGTCTAGGAGAGGTAGAAGCTACTTTGTACGACGAAAAAAGTGAAATGAAAAAAGTAAGTATTGTTTGTTGTTCCCCAAATTTTTTACGTGATTTTTGCCCAAAAGATTTTTATAGAAGTCTGTGAGTAGACCAAAACCTCTTGTGGCTCTCCTGGGAGTGCCAAATGTTGGCAAGTCAACCATTGCTAACAAACTCTCGAAAAATAGAAAATCCATTACATCAAGTGAGCCTGGAATTACAAGAGATGCTGTTTTACACAGGGTTCGTGGGGAAAAATTTTGGATTATAGATACGGCAGGTTTTCAGGAAGGTGCAAAAACTGAATTAGATAAAAAGATCCTTTCTTTAACCGAGAACCTAAAGGATGAATGTGAGTTGTTCCTGTTGGTTTTGGATGGAAGAAGAGCTATCAGTTCTTATGAAAAGAAATTAATTAAGAATTTGGAAGTTTTAAAGTTGAAATACATAATTGTTGTAAATAAGATTGATGACGAAAAGGTCAAGGTTGATTCTTGGAACAATATAGGCTCTTTACAGATTGATCCGGTTTTTATTTCCTCGCAAACAAATTATGGTTTTAAGGATTTGATTAAAAAGGTTAAGGAACTTTTACCAAAAATTGAATTTGAAGATACTGAAGGTTTTAAATCTGTAGGTATTTTTGGAAGGCCAGGTGTTGGAAAATCTACACTTTTCAATAAGATAATGAAAAAAGAGTTAAGTGTAACCAGTCATGAGAACAACACAACAAGAGATATTGTTGAAGGCTTGTGGAATGAATGTAATGCTGTCTTGGTAGACACTGGCGGAATGAATAAAAAAAGACCAAGAAGTAGTATTGAAGCATATTCAAGAAGAAGAACTATTTCTGCAATTAACAATGTAGATATTGGCTTAGTCGTAGTTGATCCAGAAGAAGGCATTACCAGACAGGATTGTAGGCTGATAGGAGAGCTGATAGAGGCAGGAGCAGCTTTGATGATCTTGGCTGGAAAGTCTGATTTGGGAATAGAGGTTAAGGAAGTTCCGTCTTTTTGTAATTTTGTTGATATTCATCATGTTTCGGGTTTGACCGGAGAGGGCCTTGATGATCTTGGCAACATGATAGGAGATTTGATGATAAGAAAATCTCTCCAGATGCAGACAGCTACAATAAATAAAATTTTCCAGGATATAACTATATCTTGGCCACAAACTGGGAATAGGGCATGTAAGCATTTTTATTCAGTCCAGGTCGATACATCCCCGCCGAAGATTAGATCTTTTGTTTCGGACATTGAGAAAATTGATAGCAATCATATGAGGTCTCTTGAAAGAGGTTTAAGAAGGTTTTTCCCTTTATCGGGAGTTCCTATAAAGTTTGATATGTTAAATAGACCAAGAAAAGATATTTCAATTAGGAAAGAAATAAATAAAAAAGAAAAAATTAAAGGAGAAATATGAATAAAAAATTATTAATTTCTCAAGCGATCATGTGGGCAGCAGCAATTCTTGTTGTTGCAATAGCTGAGGATAAACAGTTTATTACTTTGTTGCTTGCTATATTGGCAACATCCTCATTGATGATTACAAAAGAAAATTTAAATAAAAAAGAAAAAATTAAAGGAGTTTAAATATTATGAAAATAAAAAAAATGAAAAGAGTGGAGTTTGAAGAGAAGATGACTTTCAACGGTAAAGAGTTGAAAGTTACTGCAGGAAGAATTGCCCCACAGGCAAACACTTCCATTTTGATTTCCTATGGAGACCAGCAAATTTTTGTTGCTGCAACTATGGGACAGGAGAAAGATATAGATTTCTTCCCACTCACTGTGGATTATGAAGAAAAGTTTTACGCGATAGGGAAAATCCCAGGAAGCTTTTTCAGGAGAGAGGCAAGGCCTACAGAAAGAGCAGTTTTAATTAACAGGATTATCGACAGGTCAGTTAGACCTTTATTCCCTTCAAGCATGAGGAGAGATGTTCATTTGGTTATTACACCATACATCACTTCTGAGGATGAGAACACCTCGTGGTTAGCTGCCTTAGGAGCGTCAATTGCATTAGCTGCTAGTGATATTCCTTTTGCAGGAAATATGATGCCGGTTCGCTTAGGGGAGTCGGATGGTAATTTCTCATTAAACCCAACTTTTTCAGAGGAAGAAAGTCAAAATATGGATTTGTTCGTTTCTTTCTACAATGAGAATGTTGTGATGATTGAACAAGCTGGAAAGCAGGTTCCTGAAGAAAATGTACTAAAAGGCATAGATTTTGCCTATGAGCAAAGCCTTATTTTGAAAGGTTTTGTAGATAAAATAGTTTCAAAAGTCGGAAAAGAAAAGGTATCTCTTCCTGAAGTAGAAACTAAAGATTTTATTGTTGGGAAGCAATTAGATGAATTCAAGAAAAATTACACAAAGATATATAAGAAAAATTTGGAAAAATCCGAATTTTCAGCACAGGTAAATGTACTTAAAAAAGACATTTTAGATTCTTTAAAGCTTGAAGATTCTAGAGACATTAAGGATTTTATGAACTCTTTCAATGTCGTAGAAAAGAAAATTGTTAGGGAAAATATTTTGAAAAAAGGATTAAGGAGATGTTCTAGAAAGCCAGATGAACTAAGGGAAATTGATGCACAAGTATCTTTGGTTAAAGGTGCACATGGAAGCTCTTTGTTTCAAAGAGGTGGAACCCAGGTTGTTTCGTTTCTGACTCTTGGATCCCCAGGCGACAAACAAAAGATTGACGATTTGTCTCCAATTGGGGACAAGAGATTTATGCACCATTACAACTTTCCTCCTTATTCGGTAGGAGAGGCAGGATGGATGAGGGGTCCTGGAAGGAGAGAGATAGGCCATGGAGCATTAGTAGAAAAAGCTATAGCTGCTGTTTTCCCTTCAGAGGAAAAATTCCCTTACACCGTTAGGGTTGTTTCTGAATGTATTTCAAGTAATGGTTCAACATCTATGGGATCTACATGTGCTGCAACTCTTGCATTATTGAATGGAGGAGTTCCTTTAGCTGCGCCTGTTGCAGGTATATCAATAGGTTTAATGACCGATGAAAAGAATCACGTTTTATTAAGAGACATTGAAGGGATAGAGGATTTCTATGGAGAGATGGATTTTAAAGTAGCCGGAACTTCAAATGGGATTACTGCAATTCAGGTGGATGTGAAGGGAGATGGAATTAAGAAAGATTTAATTCCAGAAATACTAGAAGAAGCAAAAGTTGTAAGAAATGCTTTGATTGAAGTCATGACAGAAGAGGCTGGATCAGATCTGAAGGTTTCTGAAAGTGCACCAAAGATATTCCAAAAGAAAATAGGGAAATCAGATGTTTCAATCCTGATAGGCCCTGGCGGAAAGATGATTAAATCTATACAAGGTGATTGTGATGTGAAAATTGATATAGATGATGAATTCGATGAGAAAAATGCTTTAGTTGTTGTTACGGCTCCAAATTCCAAAGCTGGAGAAATGGCAAAACAGAGAATTGATTTGCTTTTCAAAACAGCAAAACCTGGAGAAACCTATGAAGGAAAGATAACTTCAATAAGGGAGTTTGGTTTGTTTGTAAGTCTTTTTGGAAGAACTGAAGGTTTATTGCATATTTCTGAAGTTGACAAGAAAGGAAAATCTGGACGTTTAAGCGAAAAAGATTTAGTTTCTTTGTACAAAGTCGGAGAATCAATAAATGTAAAAGTTAAAGAAATTAGGAGAGACGGAAAGGTTTCATTGATTTTAAATAAATGAATTTAGCTGTTTTCATATCTGGGAGAGGTAGTAATTTTTTATCACTCTTAAATGCTGAGAAAAATGAAGATCTTGGTTTAGCAAGTATAAAAGTTTTAATTAGCAATAGGGAATCTGCATCGGGGATCGATTATGCAAAAGAGAATAACATCCCCTTTGTAGTCATTTCTGAAAAGAGTTGGGAAGAAGATGCAATCGGCATTATGAAAAAGTACAAAATAGATTTAATTTGTCTGGCGGGCTTTATGAAGATCGTTAGTCATAAATTGATTAATTGTATGAAAGGTTGGATAATCAACATACATCCAAGCTTGCTGCCGGCCTTTCCTGGCTTGAATGTTCATGAAAGAGTTTTAAGTTCCGGTTTCCCTTATTCTGGCTGTACTGTTCATTGGGTCGACGAGGGTGTTGACACTGGGCCAATAATAGAACAATCTGTAGTCCCTGTACTGAAAGACGATAGTGAAGCTCTGTTATCTTCTAGAATCCTAAAAGAAGAGCATAAGCTGTATCCGTCTGTTGTTAAGAAGATTTCAGATGGTTGTTTTTCACCAAATTTTATGGAGAGTAATTCAAATGAGTGACGAAATAAAAAAAATATTAAAGACTTTAGGTATAGAAGATGTAAATTCAGCTGCATATTGTGGATACTGGATTGACGGTGGAGGGAGTGTTGTAGATTCATTAAATCCTTCAGATGAAACCTTAATATCAAAAGTTAAAACTTGTGATGATGAAGATTACGGAAGAGTTTTGAAAGAATGCTCAAAAGTTTTTGAAGACTGGAAGGTATTGCCTGCTCCAAGAAGGGGTGAATATGTAAGGAAGATTGGTGAAGAGTTAAGAAAATACAAAAAAGAATTGGGAGCATTGGTTGCTCTTGAGATGGGAAAAATTCGTATTGAAGGAGAGGGAGAAGTCCAGGAAATGATAGATATGGCAGATTATGCTGTTGGTCTTTCTAGACAGCTTTATGGATTGAATATTGCCAGTGAAAGACCAGGGCATAGACTGATGGAACAATGGCATCCCCTAGGCCTTGTCGGAATTATTTCTGCTTTTAATTTTCCGGTTGCAGTTTGGAGCTGGAATGCGTTTTTAGCTATGGTTTGTGGAGATGTTTGTCTTTGGAAGCCAAGCATGCAAACCCCTTTAACAGCAATTGCTACAACAAAAATTGCTGCAAGGGTTTTAGAGAAAGACGGTTTTGGAGCAGTTGTAAGTTTGTTGTTAGGAGATAGGAATAATGTTGGTTCTCCTCTTGTTCGCGATACAAGAGTTCCTCTAATTAGTGCTACAGGATCTACATCAATGGGGAAAAAGGTTGCTGTTGATGTTGGTGAAAGGCTAGGTTCAACTATCTTGGAATTAGGTGGGAATAATGCCATGTCGGTTATGAAGTCAGCTGATTTGGAATTAGCTTCAAGAGCTATTCTTTTTGGAGCTGTTGGGACTGCTGGTCAAAGATGTACAACCACTAGAAGGGTTTTTATTCATGAAGATATTTATGAAAACTTAAAGCATAAATTAATTTCTGGATATGATCAGGTGAAAATTGGAAATCCTTTGAACAACAAAACCTTGATGGGGCCACTGGTTTCAAAATCTTCTGTAGATGATTATTCAAATGCATTAAAAGAGATAAAAAAACAGGGTGGAAAGGTTATTTGCGGAGGGAAGGAACTTGACCAAAAGGGCTATTTTGTTGAGCCAACAATTATTGAGGTTGAAAAACATCTTCCAATAATGTCTCATGAAGTTTTTGCTCCAATACTTTACATTATGAAAATTAAAAATATAGATGAGGCAATTAAATTTAATAATTGTGTTCCTCAAGGCCTTTCATCTTCAATCATCACAGAAAACATGAAAGAAGCTGAAGCTTTCACTTCGTGTTTTGGTTCTGATTGTGGTTTAGCAAATGTAAATACAGGAACCTCAGGAGCTGAGATTGGTGGAGCTTTTGGCGGAGAAAAGGACACTGGTGGTGGTAGGGAGGCAGGTTCTGATTCATGGAAGGCATATATGAGAAGACAGACAAATACTATTAACTATTCAAAAGAATTGCCTTTAGCTCAAGGGATTGAGTTTGTATAATTCTGATTTTCAATCTATAATTAAAGAAATTATTTGGAGGTAAACAAATGAAAAAAATTCTTCTTTTAGTTCTTCTTCTCATACCTTTTTCTTCATGCAAAATGCTTAAAGGTAAGTTGACAGGAACCATATCAGGAAAGGTCGAGGTTATTAAGGAGGACGGTTCTCTTGCATTTATGTGCGGGTATTGTTCAGTTACGGTTATGGATATGGAAGGAACTCCTATCAGGTATACGGCAACTAATGACAGAGGGCTTTATTCTTATGATCCTGCTGACCCAAATGCAAAGGGGAAGCATAAGTTTCCTTGGCAAAAGTATAAGCTTGGAGTTAAGCCTCCTTCAATGGGAATGCAAGGAGGAGACGGTGTTCCTTTCATGTACGAGATGGAAATTGATTTGAAGAAGGGTGCTGCGGTCGTTACGATACAGATTCCAAGATCAGCATACGACGCAGCTAGAAATTAATTGGCAGGTTTTCAAGAATTCATATCAAGAGTCTCTAGAAGATTTTCTAGAGGCAGAGATTTTGCTATAGATTTAGGAACAAAAAATCTCATAATCGCAGAACATGGTGCAGGTGTTGTAGTTAATGAGCCTTCTGTTGTTGCTGTTGATTCAATAACGCGAGAGGTTAAAGCAGCTGGTTTTGAAGCTTCAACCATGTTAGATAGAACAGGTTCAAATATTGAAGCTAGAAGACCAATGAAAGAAGGCACAATAAATGATTTGGAGCTTGCCAAAAAAATGCTTCGTTATTTTATGGAACAGGCAACTGATACAAGATTTAGAGCATTGTCAGCTCCTTCGAATTGGGCAATTGTTGGTGTCCCAGTTGATACAGATGATGTCCATAAAAATGCATATATTGAGCTAGGGAATTATGCAAATATAGGAGAACTTGCTTTAGAGGATGAAGTTTATGCTGCTGCAATAGGCTCAGGATTAAAAGTTAGCGAACCTAAAGGACGCATGGTTGTTGACATAGGTGGAGGAACAACAGATATAGCGATTATTTCAAATGGTGCTATTGTTGTGAAGAAGAAAGTTAGGGTTGCGGGTGATTCTATGGACAGAGCCATAAGGGACTTTATTAGGAAAAACAAAGATCTTGATATTTCTTTGGCACAAGCTGAAAAAATAAAAAAAGAGTGTGGTGGGGCTGTTCCTCTAGAGGATCAGCAACCTATGGAAATTACTGGTCAGGATTTGCAAAAGAGAAGACCTTCAAGAAGGGAAGTCACTCCTGATGATATTGTTGAAGCCTTGAAGCCTCCTGTAAATGAGATTATCAACAACATACTCGGTACTTTGGAATTGACTCCTCCGGCATTAGCTGAAGATGTTTATAGAGATGGTGTCCATCTTGCTGGTGGCGGCTCTAAGCTTAGAGGTTTAGACCAGAGAGTAGAAGACTTGACTGAACTTCCAGTAAGTTGTGTCAAAGATCCTGATAATGCTGTTATCAAGGGTTTGGAAATGATAATGAATGAGACTGTCGATTCTAGATAAGCAGGAATAGATTTTCATTTGTTGACGACGTCTAAGATTTTAAAAACAGGAAGGGAAAAAAATAGTTTTGATTATATTTTTTTTATTTTATGTATTTTTCTAGTTTTTTCTTATTTCTTTAAACCTCTAAGGCTTTTTTTTGACCCAATATCTTCAGTGAAGTGGTTAAAAAGTGGATCTTGCTTTGTTGTAGATTCAAAAGATTCAATGGGTTGTTCTTTTGGCAAGCCTTTGATAATGAATAATGGCAAGAATTTTGAAGGTTGGTTTTATACAAGAGAAAAAATTGATTTAGGAAATAAGTATTCAAAGATTTTAGTTTTAGAAAAAAACACAAATAAGGTCATAGGAATTGCTTCTTACAGCAGTCCCCACTTTGTTTATGTAGAGGCTCTGGTTAGCAAGAAAGTCTCAATGGGTGTTCATTCAGAAGCATTAGGAAAAACGGCTATTACCAAAGGGGACAATAAGGAAATTTCTCTTGATGAGATTGATTTTTTGAATTCTGATTCTGAATGGTTCACAATAGGAGACAACCATGGAATCCCTTGGGATTGGAGTGTTGGAGGAAATAAGGAAAATATTTTAAAAGTTTCAAGTTTTGATTCTTATGTGGTTTTAGTATGGAAAAAATAAGATTTTTTTTGATCTTTTTGATCTTTTATTTTGTTCAAGAGGTCCCTTCTAGGTTGGAAATTTCTCCTGCTTTGACAAGGAATTCCCAGGGTTTAGCGGTGAGAGATTTGAAAAACTGGTCAAATGAGGCAGATCTATCCTATTTGTCCGAAGGGATGAAGGAAGAGTCAATCGCTATTGATGGAAATGGTTACTACTTAGGAAGAATTGAAAATCAGAAATTAATATTTCCAACAAAAGAGGGGGAGTGGACAGCTGCATTCCTGGAAAGCACTTGGGAGCTTGTCATGCTTGAAGGAAATGGATCTCAAAAAATGAAAGTTTGGTTTACTGTCGACAAAGGCAATATAAAAACTGGAGATAGGTTGTTATTTTTTTCTGAAAGTTCAGAAAGCTTCTATGTTGCTAAAATAATTTTAGATGATAACAATTTAGACATTTGGGCCTCTCCGCTCGGAAACACTTCTTCTGGTCAAATTGACATTATTTCAAAGGAAAAGCATTTTAAAAATATCAAATGATGAATGTATTAGTTGCATTTTTTCTATTAGGAAGTTCTTATCTTTCATGGGGTATAGCTTTGAGTTGTTGGACCCTTGGGAAGAATCATTTCTCCAGCCTCATAGGCATTCTTGGTATATTTTTTCTAGATCTCCATTTTGGAAGTTATTTTTTTCTTTCTGTTTTATTATTTTCTTGGATGCTTTTGATTATTGACAAAAATGAATCAGAAATCAATTTTTATTTAAAATTTTTTACTGTTTTATTCTTTGTCTTTTTGACAAATAAGTTTCTTTATGGATTTCTTGATTTTCCAGGTTCGGGATTGGATATATTGAGGGTTTTTATTCTTTTGTGGATATTTGATAAAAGATGAAATTGATCAGGCTGTTTGTCATTCTCTCCTTCTTTTCTTTAGTATTCAAGGGTTTTGTGATTCAAAATGATAACGATTTGAAGGGAAGATACCAAGGTCAAATTTATAAAAAAAAGACTTTATATCCTGAAAGAGGAATTATTTTTGATAGAGATGGAAAGATTTTGGCTGGCAACAGGTTATCAATTGATGTGAGGGTTCCTGAAGATTTTAATCTTAAGAATTTTAAAAAGAATGATGGATGGCATTTGGATATTGACTTAGAAACACTTCAAAATTTAAAAATGGACCTTGAAGAAGATTTAAAAATAAGAGAAAGTTCAATCAGGTATTATCCTTATGGGAGGCTTTTTAGTTTGATTTTGGGATATACAAGACCTTTGGATGTTAGCGACGTAAATAATCTTTCCAATCATGGATATGGCATGAATCAACGTTTAGGCGCTAGTGGAATAGAGATGGTTTATGAAACAACTTTGAGAGGACAGCATGGAGAGCTTTTTTTTAGAGATTTGCCTGATAATTATTATGAAAATGAAATTTTAAGCAAGAAAGATCCTGTAAAAGGAGAAGATATCCATCTTTCAGTTTCTGTTCCAATACAAAAATTTTCATGGGAGATATTGGAAGATCCCGAAACTGGGGAAGAGACAAAAGGTGTTGTCATTGTTGGGGATCCTTTCACAGGTGAGATTTATTCGATGGTGAGTAGGCCAAGCTATTCTCCAGAAGGGTACATGTCTTCAAGGTGGGAAGAGGTTCCTGGTTCGTCCAATAAAGGAGAATTGATAAATAGAGCTACCGAGGGTTTATACCCCCCTGCTTCAACATTTAAAGTTGTTTCAGCAGCTGCAGCTTTGGAATACATGAATGTAGATCCCTCAAGAAGATATAACTGTAATGGGGCTGTTCAAGTTGGGAATCGAATTTTCCATGGATGGAATGAAGATGGCTTAGGGGTCTTAGATATGGTTGACAGTTTAGCTTATTCGTGTAACGAAACTTTTTACTATTTGGCAATGGAGGTACCTGAATGGAACCGAGATCCAAAAATTTTACAAAATACTGCATTTCAATTTGGTTTTGGTGAAAGGGTTGGGTTGCCTATACCTGAATCTTCTGGCTTGATTCCAAATAATTCTTGGAAAAAAGAAAATATTGGAGAGCCTTGGTATGGGGGTGACACTGTGAGCATGATGATTGGACAAGGGTCTTTGTTGGTAACCCCAATACAGGTTTTTTCTGCCTATCAAGGAATAGCAAAGGGTTTAAGGGTGTCTCCAATGCTTGTAAAAAGGATTGGGGAAACAGAACAGGACATAAACTATTTAGATTTTCCTTTAAGCAACTCTACGTTAGAAATCCTTAGGCTAGGTTTGAAAACTGCAGTTTCAGAAGGTACAGCAGCAAGAACTTTAATTGATGATGATTGGACAAGGGTAGAAGGAGTGACCATGTCTGCAAAAACAGGAACTGCACAAACTGGGAATGATTCTCTTTTGCCGCATGGCTGGTTTGTCGGATATGGAGATATTCAAGTTTCTGAAGATGTGAAAAAACCAATAATTCTTCTTATCCTTGCTGAAAATGCTGGACTGTCTTCAAAGTCTGTTGTTCCAAAGGCGAGGAAGCTAATAAAAGATATACGAGACTATTGGAGGTTAGAATTAAACGATTAGCGATATGAATATTCTTTTAGCAGTACATATTTTGATTAGCGTTTGCTTGATTGTTTTGATACT
>CAYNKD010000016.1:0-15897 GCA_964397735.1 uncultured bacterium
TAGCGATTTTCAGGATGCGATTTTTAGAATCCAAAGCATTAAAAAAGAACTCCAAGAAAGTTCAGAAAAATTAATAGAGACAGAAAAAACATACAAAAGCCTTGAAGATTCTTATAGTGTTTTGAGGGCAGATATGACAAGCTTAGAGAAACAGCTTAAAGAAAGCAATGAGCAAATCACGGATTTGTTTTTACAGAAAAAAAACCTTGAGTTGGAGATAAGTGAATCTTCAGCTGCTGTAAAGGATTTGAATTTTCAAATAAATGAACTAGAGGAGGAAAGTGGATACCTGTCTGCAGAACTTAAATCAAGAGAAAGTCAAGTTAGCAGTTTAAAGGATGAAGAGAGGGCACTTAACAAAAATATTTCAGAATTGACTGCAGGTCTAAATAAAACACAATTTGACCTTCAGGAAAAAACTGAACAACTTGAACTTCTCGAAAAAGAACTTTTACAAGTGACAGCTGCTCTAAATGCTGCAGAAGTCAGAGCTTCAGAAGGGACTTTAATTTTTGTGAAAAGCCAAGAGTTGAAGAGATTGATGATTCCTGAGGAGTTAGATCCTGGTTTAATAAAAAATTATCTACAGGAAAATTTTAAAAAACTTATTGAAGATGTAGAGCTTCTGGGTGCTAGTTTTGCTTTTGAAACAAGTGAGAGCTTGGCATTTGACGTGATTGAGCAGAAGGAAGGTGGAAATCAATTTTTAAGGATTACATCTAGTTCAAATGTTTTTGTAGGAGATGCTATAAAGATTAACTTTGAGTGGATTCCTGTACATATAGTTTTTGAAGAAGGAGAAATTTTATTAGATCGTTTTTTTAAAGAAACATCAGTTGTGGAGAATAATTACATTTTTTTAGAGGATTTAATTCAATCAGTGGAGATTATCGCTAAGCAAAGAGGGATCTTGCCGGATGTAAAAACCCAAAAACGAGTTTTTTTCCCTTCTTGGAGACTAACGAACAGGGCGGAGGACATGACCAGCTTCCCCAATGGGGTCTTGGTCTCAGTTCATATTACAAAAACTCTTTACAATTTTGAATCTATGTCTAAAATAGAAATTGTTCTTGAAGGAAGATAAATGTTTAAACATGTAACTACCCCCATCTTTTATCCAAATGCAGATCCTCATTTAGGGCATGCATACACCTCAATTGCAGCAGATGTTTTATGTAGATTTGAACGACTCAATGGCAATAAAATCTCCATGACAACAGGGACTGATGAGCATGCTGAAAAAATAGAAAAAATTGCTCAAAAAAACAATTTAACAGCAAAGGACTTTGTTAAAACAATGCGCCCAAAATGGCATAAGCTCATGAGTCACTTGGAAATTGGGGAACATCAATTCATACATACCGATGACGAGAATCACCACGAGGATGTAAAAAAACTTTTTACCATCCTGAAAGGGAAAGGCCAGGTGAAAAAAGGAGTTTATGAGGGTTGGTACAACTTACGAGAAGCGAGATTTGTAACAGAGATGGAGGCAAAAAAAAATAACTATCTTGATCCTGAAACTGGAGATGTTTTAGAAAAAGTAAAAGAAGATGCTTGGTTTTTCCCACTTTCAAAATGGGCACCAAAAGTAGCTGATTACATTGAAGAAAATCCAGAATTCGTCAATCCTGAAGGAAGAAGAAAGGAGATACTTGCAAGGTTGAGGGGAAACGTTGAGGATTTATGTATCTCTAGGCCGAAAAAAAGATTGAATTTTGCAGTTTCAATACCTGGGGATGAGGAAAATGTTTTTTACGTTTGGTTCGATGCACTCACAACGTATTTGTCTGGGGCAGGTTGGGAGAGAGAAGATGGATGGAGGGAAAAATGGGAAGGCACTTTTCACCTCTTGGCTAAAGATATTTTATGGTTCCATGCGGGGGTTTGGCCTGCCTTGCTTATGGCTGCAGATATACCATTGCCAAAAGGAATGTTTGTTCATGGGTATCTAACTGTAGGAGATACAAAGATGTCAAAAAGTTTAGGCAATGTAATTGACCCTTTAGCAATTACAAAAAACCTTGGGCTGTATGAAGAGGATTCATTGCGTTTTTTCTGCATTTACTCAATACCCTTTGGTAGCGATGGGGCTGTAACAATTGATCAATTTTTCAATTTTTACAACTCTTTTTTGGCAAATGAAATAGGGAATTTTATACATCGTTCATTGTCAATGATAGATAGATATTTAAATTGCAAAGTTATAAATACAGGCCTTGAAAGCAAAACTTATTTAAAAGAAAAAGCTAGATGTGTTGCAGATTGGAATTCTGGTTTTGAATCTTTAAATTTTAGAAATTCTATGGATTCAGTTCTTAACCTGACAAGGTGGGGGCACAAGTATTTGGACCAAATGGAGCCATGGAATCTATACAAAAATAATAAAAAAGAAGAGCTTAATGAAGTTTTTTTCAACATAAGCGATTCACTTTTGACTATAGGCAATATGTTAAATCCGATCTTACCCAGAACTTCAAAAAAGATTTTGAAGATTTTTAATTCTGAAGCATCATTGCCAAGTTCGGAAATATGCTTCAAGACCCTCGTCAAGGATTTAAAATCATTCGAACAGCTTTTTCCACGAGTTGATTTAGAGAAAATTTCAAAAATACAGGAGAGTAAAATGGAAAAAAATAAATCCATGATAGACATTAAAAGTTTTTTTAAAACAAAATTAATTGTCGGGACTGTAGTGTCTGGTGAAAAGCACCCAAATGCCGACAAGCTTCTTGTCTTCAAGGTTGATATTGGAGAAGATGCTCCAAGACAGATTGTTGCTGGACTTGCTGGACATTACGATGTCCAAGACCTGATAGGGAAGCAGGTTGTTGTTGTCTCCAATCTTGAACCTGTGAAACTAAGAGGTGAAATCAGTGAGGGAATGATACTGTGCGCAGACGACAAGGGACCAGTAGCACTTCATCCCGAAAAGAAAGTTTCAAATGGAACCATAGTCAAATGAAGGTTGTAATTACAAGAAAATTGCCGGGGAATGCTGAAGAAACAATTGCTAATAATTCACATGATGTTTGGGTTTACGAGGGAGAGGGTGCAATCCCAAGAGATCTATTGCTGGAAAAGGTGAAGGATGCTGATGCGGTGATAACTTTATTAACTGACAAGGTAGATGCAGAACTACTAGACAGAGCAAAGAAATTAAAAATAGTTGCTAATTATGCTGTAGGTTTTGACAATATAGATGTTGAAGAGTGTCTTAAGAGGGGGGTTTTCTGTACAAACACTCCAGATGTTTTAACACAAGCAACTGCTGACCTCACTTGGGCATTGTTGATGGCATGTGCAAGAAGGGTTGTAGAAGGTCACAAGATGACTGAAGAGGGGAATTACAAAGGTTGGGCACCTGGTTTGCTAATAGGGCAAGATGTCTGGGGTTCAACTTTGGGTATTTTTGGAGCTGGGAGAATAGGAAGAGCCGTTGCCGAAAGAGCAATAGGTTTTAATATGAAAATCCTTTACACGGATGATTTTCCTTGGGAAGAGGGAGAAAAGAAACTAAATGCACAAAAGGTTAATTTCGAAACACTTCTAAAGGAAAGTGATTTTTTAAGTTTACATGCACCTCTTCTCCCATCGACAGAGAAGATTCTTAATCTTGAAGCTTTTAGAAAAATGAAAAAAACCTCTATATTGATCAATGCTGCAAGAGGGGGATTGATTGATGAACCTGATTTATACAGAGCTATTATCGAAGGAGAGATATTGGGGGCAGGTTTGGATGTTTATGACCCAGAACCCCCAGATAAACAAAATCCTTTACTCTCGTTGGATCAGGTTGTTTTAGCTCCTCATACAGGAAGTGCTTCTGTGAATTCAAGAAATGGAATGGCAGATTTGGCTGCTCAGAATGTTGTCAATGTTCTGTCAGGATCTAACCCAATTACGCCCATAAAAGGTTAAATTTCTTGAGAAGATTTTTTGAAAAGTTTTTACTTTATCTTGCACTTTTCTTGGTAAGAATTATCCCTTTTGAAAAAGGATATTGCTTGGGGGATTTTTATTTTTCAGCCCTTTGGCCTCTACTTGCGTCAGAAAGAAAAAGAGCTTTGTCAAGAATGAATAAAGTGTTAGTAGGTAAAAGTGAAAAAGAATGTGAGGAAATTTTAAAAAAAAGCTTTAAAAATCTTACTTATACGATGGTAGAGATTTTTTATATGAACCTATACGGGAAAAGATTTTTAGATTTGATAAAAATTAAAAATACAGGTTTTGAAAATTTAAAATCCGTCAAAGAAGGGGGGCTCATGATAACAGCCCATTACGGAAATTGGGAAATAGCTGGGAGCCTTTTTACAAAACATGTCATGCCACAAAGGTTTATTGCTGTCGGTAGAGCTCAAAGTAACAATGTACTAAATGACCTTGCATTAGGGACAAGGGCTAAATTGGGAATGGTAAACCTAACAAGGCACTGGAGAGATTTGGCAAAAATCTCAAGAGAAATGAAAAACAAATCTGTTATAGGCTTGGTTTCCGACCAACATTCTTCAAATGGTGTGGTTATTAACTTCATGGGGAGAAAAGCTAGAGCTTTTTCAGGAGCTTTCCGCCTCTCTTCCAGGTTTAAGTGTTTTTCTGTAATTTCTGTAGTTAAGAGATTAAACTGGGGTGAGTTTGAATGGATATTGGAGGAACCTTTAAAATTAGGGGATCTTGACGAAACAGAAGCAATTCAAAAGTATTCTGATGGAATTGTCAAAATTATCAAAAAGGATCCAACCCAATGGCTTTGGTTACACAATAGATGGAAGGTAGATTAATTAAAATATAACTATGCTTAAAGATATTTCTTCGAGATTCTTAATTGCGGGACCTTGTTCTTTGGAAAGTGAAGAGCTGTCTTTGACCGTTGCGTCAAAGGTCAAAGAGATAGGTTTGAAATTTCAAATACCTGTAATATTTAAAGGTAGTTGGGATAAGGCCAACAGAACTTCAGCAACTTCTTACCGAGGGTTGGGGTTAGATGAAGGTTTGACTGTTTTGGCCAAAATTAAGGAAGAGATTGGAATTCCAGTGATTACAGATGTTCACGAAACAGCCCATGTTGAAAAAGTATGTTCTGTTGTTGATGTTGTTCAGGTCCCTGCATTTCTTTGCCGACAGACAGATCTGTTAGCCAAATGTGGAGAACATGCAAAGTTTGTGAATGTCAAGAAAGGGCAATTTATGCATCCAGAAGATATGAAATATGCAATTGATAAAGTTAAACACGGAGGAGATGCTCAGGTTTTTCTTTGTGAAAGAGGTTCTTCTTTTGGGTATAAAAATCTTGTTGTTGACATGAGGTCGATTGCAATAATGAAGCAGTATGCAAATGTTGTTTTTGATGCAACTCATTCTGTACAGCTCCCAGGTGGGGGTGGTGGAAAAAGTTCTGGAGAAAGGCAGTTTGTAGAACCATTAGCGAAAGCAGCATTAGCTGTTGGGGCAATAGGATTATTTTTGGAAACACACCCAAATCCAGATCAGGCTATGAGTGATGGGCCAAACATGATTCCACTTGATGAATTAGAAGGTTTGATTTCCAGGCTCTTACCCTACTGGGACTAAACAACCATTTCTTTCACACCGATGAAAAACTAAGGAGTTCAACATCCTTACTCATGTAATGTTTCTTCATGGATTCTTTTGATGAATAGTCGGTGCTGAGATATTTCTTGTTGCAATCACTAAATACTGTACATATGACGCCATCAAAATTTTGTTTTTCAGCAAGTTTTATAGCGCCTAATAAATTAGCACCTGAAGATATCCCAACGCCTAAACCAAGTTTTTTAAAGATCATTTGTGCCATGATGATTGCATCCCCATCCCATACATTGATAATTTCATCAAGCCATTTTAGATTCACAATTTCTGGGATAAATTCATCACTTATCCCCTGAATCCTATGCTTACCATTTTTTTTCCCCGTTGTCAGTGTCGGGGAATTGGCAGGTTCAAGTGGGTTTACTGAAATGTCTTTAATGTTTTCAGTTAGATACTTTCCAACCCCCATTACAGTTCCTCCAGTTCCAACGCCAGCAATAAATCCCGTTGGGGGCATCCCTGATTTTTCCATCTGATCCAGTATTTCAGGGCCGGTAGTTAAATAATGAGCTTCCACGTTTGCTTGGTTTGAAAACTGTTTTGGGAGGAATACATTTTTCTCTCTTTCTGCATATTCTTCTGTCAAAGAGATGCTTCCTAAAAACCCCCCATCCTCTCTCGATACAGAAAAAATCTCAGCACCGTAGCTTTTCATCCTTTGGACTCTTTCAGCACTCATCCAATCAGGCATATATATCTTTACCCTATGGCCAAGCTCACTCCCAATACCAGCAAATGCAATACCTGTATTTCCACTTGTTGCTTCTGTAATTATTGAATCAGGATTTATCTCATTCTCCTTATAGGCTTTTTCAATAATATGTATTGCCATTCTGTCTTTGATACTCCCCGTAAAGTTGAGCGCTTCAAATTTCACCCATATAACAATAGGCTTTTTTTTATATTTAAGTTTTATCTTCAAAAGAGGAGTTTTCCCAATCTTTTTTCTGATAGAAGATATCCTTTCCTTCGTTTTTAAATTAAGTGTAGTATTTTTCATATTGGTTTAACCCCAGAAACCTTTTAATTCTTTATCAAATAACACTTCCTTGCCTTTTCTAGAGTGATTAATTTTATCTTTAGAAAAAACCTTTCTTCCGTGAACCCAGACAGTTTCTGGCCACCCAGTTATCTTTTCACCATCCCAAGGGGACCATCCTGATTTTGTTTGTTGTTCACTATTCCTTATTGTTTTTTCTTTATTTAAGTCAATGAGGACCAAGTCAGAATCGTAGCCTTTTTTTATTTCTCCCTTTTTTAGCATATTCCAAACCCTTGCAGGGTTTGTTGACATTTTTTCAACAATGGTGCTCAAATGAAAATTTCCCTTATTGACTTCATTTAGCATTAGGGCTAACGAGTTTTCTATACTTGGGATCCCTGAGGATGATTTTGGATAAGGTTTAGTTTTTTCTTCAATAAGGTGAGGTGCATGATCTGTTGCTATAACCTGGATTGAATTATCTTTTAGAGCTTTAAACAAAGCTTCTTTATCTGCTCTTTTTTTTATTGAGGGATTTGTTTGAATCAATGTTTTTAACCTTGGGTAATCTTCTTCAGTAAACATCAAATGAGGGATGCATGCTTCTGCCGTAATCAACCCTTCATGATTTTTTATAATTTCTATTTCTTCTTTTGTGGACAGGTGTAATATGTGAATTTTTTTACCTGTTTTTTTTGCGAGAGTCGTAATTTTTTCTGTACAAAAGATTGCTGCATTTCTATCTCTGATTTTCGAATGAATTGACGGGTTTTTATTTTCTTTTATTTCTTTTTTGAATTTTTCCAAATTCTCCTTAATTACTGATTCTTCTTCACAGTGTCCAGCAATTGGGAGACTTGTTTCTGTGAAAATTCTTTCAAGAATTTTCATATCCTCAACAAGAAGATCGCCTGTGCTTGATCCAAAAAATATTTTTATACCTGGGGTTCTTTCGGATTGTTTTAATTCTTCCAGGTTATCGTTTGTGGCACCCATGAAAAATCCGTAATTAACAACACTTTTACTTGAAGCATTTTTCAATTTTTCAAGAAGTGCAGTGTTGGTTGTTGTTGTGGGAATAGTATTTGGCATTTCAAGATAAGTAGTTACACCACCTTTTGCACACGCACAGCTTCCAGAAAAAAGATCTTCTTTGTGGGTAAGACCAGGATCTCTAAAATGGACTTGATCATCAATGATACCCGGAATTAAATGAAAACCATTTGCCTCTATTCTTTCATCGGCACTAGTTGATTTTGCGGCATCACATGTAAGGATTTGTGATTCATCAAAAAGGAGATGAGTTTTTAAACTTTCATTTCCAATAACACAAATGGCATTTCTTATCAAAGTTCTCACTCTTTCAATTCTATTGACAGTTTATTAGATGAATGTTAAGAATAAAATTACCTTAAGCAATGACTTATCTATTTTTTGATACTGAAACAACTGGGTTCCCTTTGAAAAATTTGCCTCTTGAAGATTCAGGACAACCACATCTCGTCCAGATTGCTGCGATTATGTATGATGAAAAATTTAATAAAATTGAAAGTTTTTGTGAAATAATTTACCCTGAAGGCCTTATTTGTGGAGAAGAAACATCTTGGATTATCCCTGATGCAGCAGCAAGAATCCACAGAATCACTCAAGCCAGGGCTGTAAATGAAGGCAAAGATATTCATCAAGTTATTTCAAAGTTCAACAATCTTCTAAACTCCTCTAAAACCCTCTTGGCACACAATATTGATTTTGATTTAAAGATTTTAGAAATTGCTTATTCGAGAATTCAGATGGATTTAGATTTACCAAAAAATTTATTTTGCACAATGAAAGAAACAACCAACATTTGCAAGATCCCAAATGTTAAAAGTTGGGGAGGGGCATACAAATGGCCTAATCTTGCAGAACTACATTCTTTCTTGTTTCAAAAAGGTTTTGAGGGAGCTCATGATGCTCTTGTTGACGTAGAAGCTACAGCTCGTTGTTTCATCGAATTGAAAAAAAGAAAACTAATTTGATTTTTTTACTTTCTGTTTATTTTTTATAGAAGCTTTGCAAAGGCCTTTAAACAAGGGGTTTGGTCTAAGTGGTCTACTGGTAAACTCAGGATGGAATTGACTTGCTATCATGAACGGATGATCTTTTATTTCAGCAATCTCAACAAGAAATCCGTCGGGGGAAAGTCCGCTAAACACCATCCCCTCATCTTCCATCTGTCCTTTCCAATTATTATTAACTTCCCACCTGTGTCTATGTCGCTCATCCACAATCTCTTTTTTGTAGAGTGATTTTGCCAAGGTTTTATCTTTTATGCATGCGGGGTAGTTTCCCAAACGCATTGTCCCCCCCTTGTAGCGAATCCTTTCTTGCTCTTCTAAAAGATCGATCACAGGGAAAGGTGTTTTTAAATCGGCTTCTGTGCTGTTTGCATCTTTTAAATTACAAACATTTCTTGCAAACTCAATAACCATTACCTGGAGCCCTAAACAAAGCCCTAGGTAAGGAACCTTATTCTCCCTGCACCACTGAGCTGTTTGTACCTTTCCCTCGATTCCACGACTGTCAAAACCACCGGGAACAATTATTCCATCCAAGCCATTTAATTTATTATTTGCATCTTTTTGACTTTTTATCAAAGAGGAGTTTACCCACCTTATTTTTACTCGGCGTTTCTGAGAAGCAGCCGCATGCACCAAGGCTTGGTATACTGATTTGTAAGCATCTTCCAATGTTACATATTTCCCAACTATTCCAATTTCTATTTCTTCTTTAGCAGCTACAACTGTTTCAACGTAGTTAGCCCATTCTCCCAAATCTGGGATTCTTGACTCAAGGCCAAGTCGCTTCTCAATTATTTGAGGGAGGCCTTCCCCTTCAAAAAGCAAGGGTATCCGATAAATGCTGTCTGTGTCAATTCCTTGGATAACAGCATTTTTTGGGACATCACAAAAAAGTGCAATTTTTTCTCTAACTGAGTTATCTATTGGTTTTGTTGTTCTTGCGATTATTACATCTGGCTGAATTCCAGCTCCTCTTAACTCTCGAACAGTTTGTTGTGTTAATTTTGTTTTTATTTCTCCAGCTGTTTCAACATAAGGGAGGTAGGAGAGATGTATGTATGCGACATTTTCAGAGCCTTCATCTTTTTTAAACTGTCTTATTGCCTCTAAAAAAGCCGAACTTTCTATATCTCCAACAGTCCCACCAAGTTCAACCAATAAAACCTCGTGGCCATCTCCAGCTTTCTTTACAAGGGATTTGATTTCATTAATGACATGAGGGATAACCTGAACTGTAGCTCCTAAATATTCTCCACGTCTTTCTTTTTCAAGAACCCTTTTGTAAACTCTTCCGGCTGTGATGTTGTTTTTTTGTTCAAGATTAATGTCTAAAAACCTTTCATAATGACCAAGATCAAGATCTGTTTCGGCACCATCCTTAGTTACATAAACTTCTCCATGCTGGTACGGACTCATTGTTCCTGCATCAACATTGAGGTAAGGATCAACCTTCACCACAGAAACATCCCAATTTCTAGCTTTTAAGAGTGATCCTATGGTTGCTGATGTTATCCCTTTCCCAAGAGCAGACAAGTTACCACCAGTTATAAATATATACTTCATTTTCCGAGTTTCTTTTTCGCTTCTTCCCAATCGTTCAAAAATGCTTTTAAGCCAAGATCATTTAAAGGATGTTTTAATGCTTTTGTGAGCAATGAATAAGGACACGTTGCAATATGCGCACCAACCTTAGCAGATTCTTCAAGATGTTGTGGAGACCTTAAACTTGCAGAAATAATTTTACAATCAAGACCATTTTCTTCAACATAATTTACACAATCTTCAACCAAACCAATACCATCTGCACCGATGTCATCCAGCCTTCCAACGAAAGGAGATATATAGTTTGCCCCTGCCTCAGCTGCTAATATCCCCTGATTAAGGGAAAATATCAGTGTTGCATTTGTGGGGATTCCCAACCTTCTCAATTCCGCCAATGCCTTAAGCCCTTCTTCGGTTGTTGCGACCTTTACAACAACATTATTCCCCCATTCTCTGTATTTTTTCCCTTGTTCAACGATTATTTTTGCATCATCTTTCAAAGTCTCTACTGAGACAGGCCTATTCCCCATTATCGATATAACTTCCGTAACTGCATCTTGATAATCTCTGCCGGTTTTTGCTATTATGCTTGGGTTCGTGGTCACTCCTCGCAAAATACCCCACTGATCTATTTCTTTAATTTGTTTGATGTCTGCAGTATCTAAATAAAAATCCATAATTAAGCCTTCCTTGCGATTGATTTTTTTGCCGATTTAATAATTTCTCCAACCGTTAAACCCATTAATTCCATTAATTCTTCAGGTTTCCCAGATTGTCCATATTTGTCTTGTACACCAACACTCTCTACTGGAACGGGGAAATCTTTTGTCAGGCATTCTGAAACAGCCCCTCCCAAACCCCCTATGACTGAGTGATCTTCTGCAGTTACTGCGCAACCGCATAATTTTGACTTTTTGATTACAAGATTTTCATCAAGGGGCTTAAGTGTGTGAATATCAACAACCGTTGCACCTATCCCTTCTTTTAAAAGCTGGTCTGATGCTTCAATAGCTCTTGAAACCATTACCCCGCAAGAGAAGATAACAACATCGTTCCCTTCTCTATGGACAACACCTTTACCAATTTTTATTTCGTCAATTTTATCTTCATAAAGTCTTGGAATCTTGTTTCTCGTGGTTCTCATATAAGAGGGGGTTGAATAGTTAGCTAATTGAATTGTGAGAGCCTCAGCAGAAATATCATCTGCAGGATGAATGACAGTCATGTTTGGCAATGATCTAAATATTGCTAAATCTTCAACAGATTGTGCTGAACTCCCGTCTTCACCGGTATGCATTCCACCGTGGCTTCCGCAAAGATGAACATTCAGGCCAGGGCGGCAAACCCCATTCCTCATCTGCTCAAACGCTCTTTCGCTAAAAATTGCAAAAGTACTAGCAAAAGGGATATAGCCAGAAGAGGCAAAGCCTGCAGCTACTAAAACCATATTTTGTTCTGATATGCCGACACAGAATGTTCTTTCCGGATGATCTTTTCTAAACCAGCAACTTTTAGTTGATTTTCCAAGATCTGCCTCCAGAACGACAACCTTTTGGTTTTCTGCAAGTTTTAAAAGAGCATTTCCATACCCATCTCTTGGAGCAGCCAGTGTCATCCGTCTATTTCCTCTAATGCTTGTTTTAATTGCTCTTCGTTTGCTGCAGCTCCATGAAATGCTGGATTGTTTTCCATAAAGCTAACACCTTTCCCTTTGACTGTTTTTGCAATAACTATTGCTGGAGTGTTTTTTATGGAATCCAGCCAAGAAATACTGTCTATTATCTCTGAATGAGAATGCCCATTTATCTTCTTCACTTCCCAGCCGAAAGCTTCCCATTTCCTTGCAATGTCTCCCATTAGCATTTGATTGTCACAAAAATCATCATTTTGAATTCCATTATTGTCCAAAAATACTTTCAAATTCCCCAATTCAAAATTTGACGCAGACATTGCTGCTTCCCAAACTTGACCTTCTTGTATTTCCCCATCTCCAAGAAGGACAAAAATAGCACGATCAGATTTTTCCATCTTTGCTGCCAATGCGCACCCAATCCCAAAAGATAGGCCCATCCCTAAAGATCCAGCAGAAAAATCTACTCCAGGAGTCCACTTGCTGTCAACATGTCCTTGGCAAATTCCTCCCATTTGTCGAAACTTATCCATATCGTCATCTTTGATAAAATTCATTTCTCTCAATATTGCGTACATTCCAGGGCTTGCGTGGCCTTTACTCATTACAAACCTATCTCTTTCTGTCCAGTTTGGATTTTTAGAATCAATTTTCAGCCTCGTCGCATAAAGGCAAACCAGCATGTCTATTGCAGAGAGGGATCCTCCAGGGTGTCCTGAGTTAGCTTTCGAGGTCATTCGAAGAATGTGTTTTCGACACCTTCTCGCAATTTCTTTGGTGTGATTTTCTTTAGGATTTTTGTTAGTTGAGAATCCCATATTTGTAATCATTATGGGATGATATTCTAGCAGGTATAAATATTATTTATTAATATTTATTAGCTTTTTGTCACAAAAGAAGTGATCATTTTAAAGATTTCTTCATAAGAATTTTCTTCTTTTTCCAATTCTTCTTTTTTGAGCCTTGAAAGAACATACTTTGAAAGATCTGATTGATTTGAGAATTTTCCAATTCCGATCTTCACTCTTTTTATTTCTTTCGTCTTTAGTTTTGTGATGATGTCCTTCATTCCATTGTGTCCACCAGCACTTCCGTTTTGACGAATTTTCACTATCCCTTGGTCAAAATTTATATCATCTAGCAAAATGAGAATATTCTGATTTTCAATTTTCAAATAATTTTTTATAGCCAAGACAGCCGAACCCGAGAGATTCATAAATGTGGAAGGCTTAAAGAGTATGACATTTTCTTTCTTCGAACAGAGCCCATTTATTTTTTTGAAACCTAAAAACCCATATTTGACTTTACCCCATTTGGGGTAGTGGAATTTTTCCCGGAATGCATTTAGGGCTCGAAAACCGGCATTATGCCTAGTCCCATCATATTTCTCTCCTGGATTCCCAAGAGCCACTATTAGAAAATTTACTGCCGACAGATTACTGTATTCCCATGTTGGGCTATTTCGATTCCCTTTGGAATTGACAAATCTTTGATTCTCAATTTGTCACCCTCTTCTAGCCCTGTGGTAGAGAATTTAATAGTCCCTGGCATTATTCCTGCAGGGCCTGTTATCTTGATGGCTTTTACTTCCATATAGAAACCTTTTGATCTCTGTAAGTCCCATTCTCCCGAAGGCAATAAGAAAACTTTTTTCGTTATTTTCTCTTCAGGCTTGACAAGCCATAAGTCAACATGTTGTAGCTTTCCATCAAAATAGTGATTTTGAACTTCATTAAAAACGGCTGGGCCTTTCTTTTTCCCATCTAGTTCCACCTCAATAACCTGAGTCGTTTTGTAAATGTTTTTAAGAGCTGTTACTACAGCTGTTTTCTCAACCTCAAAACTTACACTTTCAGTGTTTTTTCCATACAGGACACCAGGGACTAAATCAGCCCTTCTCATCTTCCTTAAGGAAGATTTTCCATTGTTTTTCCTAGATTTGATTGCTATTGTGTAACTCATGATTATTTCCTCAACCCAAGACTTTCTATTAGTGTTTCATATCTCGAAAAATCTTTTCTTTTTAGATAGTCAAGATTGTCTCTTCTTTTTTGAATCATGGCTAAGAATCCTTTTTTGCCATGATTGTCTTTTCGGTTGTCTTTGAGGTGTTCTGTCAGCTGATTAATCTTGTAGGTTAGTAGAGCGACTTGAACCTCAGGGCTTCCCGTATCTCCCTTCTTTACCGCAAAGTCTTTGATTATTTTCGACTTTATTTTTGTGTCAATATTCATAATTTCCTCCATTGCCACGACATAACTCGACATCCTTGCCCAGTTGTAAGCGTAGCTCCTCTGTGTTTGGGAATTGTACCTCTTCTCTTATTTTTTTTTCAATAAACAATGTCACTTTTTGGCCATATATGGTTTTTTTAAAGTCGATAACATGTGCTTCCAGGTGCATTTCCCTTTCTCCAAATGTTTTTCTAACCCCGTAGTTTACTGCTGCTCTGTAGGTTTTTTTGTTTATTATCACCTCCGCAGAATAGACTCCTGATGCAGGCATTTGCTTGAATTTCCCAGTTTCTCCCAAGCTGATGTTTGCTGTCGGGAATCCAAGACCCTCTCCGCGCCCTGAACCTTTTACGACATTCCCAGAAACAGAATATTTCCTACCCAAGAGGAGATTCGCCTCTTCCATTTCACCTTTTTCAATTTTTTCCCTTACAAGACTGCTACTCACTTTTTGTCCCATTTCCTCAATGTCGTCAAATACATGGAGTGATGCCTTTGAGCCTTTTGCCCATTGCTCCAACTCAGGGATACCACCCTTTCTCCCTTTTCCAAAACGAAAATCCCTTCCCACGGAAACGCTTGAGGTGTTGATTGGCCCAAGGAGGCTTGTTAGGAACTCTTGTGGCTCAAGAGATGCAAGGCTTTCATCAAATCTCAATATCCAGATGTCTGTCAGGCCTGTATCGTTCAGTATTTCCAGCTTTTCTGTCAGGGATGTCAGTTCCCTGAAACCGTCTTTGTTGAAATATTGGTTTGGGTGTGGGGAAAAGGTAATCAAGAGAGCCCTTTCAGCCTTTTGCAAGGTTTGCCTGATTATTTCCTGGTGCCCTTTGTGAACACCATCATAAGACCCTATTGCAACAGCGTAAGGGCCCTCATTCGGTGCTTCCTTGTTGTTCCAGATTTTCATCATTCAGCCTTGACTATTACCCGGACAGGACCTTTGTTGTCGTTTGTATATCTTTCTCCACTATTTTTTTCCAGTTTGTCTTTGAAATCTTGAACCTTTTTGAATGGGTCTTGCACAAAAACAACGATAACCCTCCTGTAGTTGTTTATGTGATCTTGAATTTTCCCCATTGATCTTTGCAGTATTGCTGCACCTGCTCCCTTTTTCAATTCAATTGCTATCTCTGGATTCCCCGAAATGATCAAGTCTGGACCAATAGGTGGTTTTTTTGCTTCAAAACCTTCATATTTCAACTTTAATAGAAGGTCTCTTTTGTAGACCTCTTCCGTTCTTCCTGGTTGAGACAACCATTCTTTCTCGATAATCCTGGTAACCTTTTCAAACCTGTCTTCCATAGTTTTTTCAGACGGAGAGGGCAGTGGGGAAGGGGTAATTTCTTCATCTTTATGGGATGAGTCTTCATTTGGGGTTTTTTGGAATTTTTCTCCTTCAGGGAAGTTGATTTCATCAAAAATTCTTTTAATCAACTCCGCCTTCTTCCCGCCTTCTTTCAGCTCATGCCAAGCACAGATATCCTTCAGGTCGTCTACACGAAATTCCAATGCATAGACAAAACCTTCAAACAATTCAAGGTAACTGTTACCCTCATCTATCAATTCCTGATTCATAAAACAGTCATCAAGCTCCTCTACAAGTTCTGGTATTATTCCGTTACGCCGACAACCCATTTTTATGCAAAATTTTTTCAATTCTTCTTTCTCAAAAGTATCTTTCAAAAAGGTCTTGAAATCCATGCTTTCATTGTAATTAAAAAAATAGCCCTGCACGCACACGCATTACACAGGCCCGCGCGCACTCGCGATAGAATTCCGGGAAGCATGGAATGGCCACCAAAAAGAGACGATCTCGAAAAGACCCTGGTTGAATGG
>CAYNKD010000017.1:0-15236 GCA_964397735.1 uncultured bacterium
TCCTAGGCATTGTACTTTTTTCGAAATGCTTGGAAATTTTTCTATTGGAGATTACTTTAAAGAAAAAGCAATTTATTTTTCTTGGGATTTTCTTTTAAATGAACTAAGTTTAAATGGAGATCATTTATGGGTTACTGTGCACAAGCAGGATTTGGAGTCAGCAGAAATATGGACCAAGGAAATAGGTTTTCCTGAAGAGAGGTTATTGTTTTTAAATGAGGATAATTTTTGGGCAATGGGTCCAACAGGACCCTGTGGGCCTTGTTCAGAGATTTTTTATGATTTTGGAGAGGATAAAGGCCCTGGGAAAAACCCTGGAGATGACTCTGAGAGATTTATGGAAATTTGGAATTTGGTTTTTATGTCCAAGAATAAATTAAAAGATGGGAGTATTGAGGATCTGCCTTCAAGAAATATTGATACTGGAATGGGTCTTGAAAGGATAACTGCAGCTATTCAGGGAAAGAGTAGTGTTTTTGACACTGACATCTTTAAGGATTCCTTAAGCTTTTTAGATTCAATTTCAAATGAAGAGAATAGAGAAAGCAGAAGGATTGTTGTAGATCATTTGAAAAGTTCTGCATTCTTGATAGCAGATGGTGTTGTTCCGTCAAATGTTGGAAAAGGCTATGTCCTTAGGAGAATTCTCAGGAGAGCAATAAGAGCTGGGAGGATGTTGGGTATAGAAAGACCTTTCCTTAAAGATTTATTGCCAACTCTTTCAGCGTATGAGGATATTTATGATGATCTTAAAAATAAAAAGAGCTTTATATCCAGCTTGATTGAAGGTGAAGAAAACTCATTTAGGAAGGCTATTGGAAGAGGAGAAAGAGAGTTTGAATCAAGGCTTGCTGGCCTGGATGAAAAAACTGTATCCGGAGATCTTGTTTTTGAAATGTACGATACTTACGGTTTGCCTTTTGAGATTTCTGAAGATATAGCTTCTTTGAGAGGTATGAAAATTGACAATAAAGGTTTCCAAAAATCCTTAGAAAAACAAAGAAGAAGATCTCAGTCTGACAGAATTGAAAAAGGAAATGACTGGACTTATAAAGGGAAAAGCCTTCAGACAACTAGAGAGAGCTCTCATTCTTTATCTTCATGCGTGAAAGGGATCGCTTCGAAGGGAAAAAATACAAGAATAATACTAGACAAAACTTGTTTTTATCCTGAAGGAGGAGGGCAGATTGGAGATAGTGGGATTTTTTTAAACTCCTTGGATGAAAAAGTTTTCACAGTAAAGAAAACTTTTTGGGACAGGGGAAATCTTGTTCATGAAGGGGAAAAAAGAAAAGAAATAAACTTAAATGAAGTTTTAAATATTCAAATTGACGCTAAGTCTAGACATGGATGCCAAAGGGCACACACAGCGACCCATTTACTGCATTCAGCTCTAAGGGTTGTTTATGGCGATTCTGTCATTCAAGCTGGAAGCTTGGTGGAAAAAGACAGGCTCAGATTTGATGTTACCTTGGAAAAAACAATTTCTGATGAGGATTTACTCAAGATACAATCTATTGTTTCTGACTGGATTTTTTCAAATTCTTCTGTTGACATTTCCCACACTTCCTTAAAAGATGCAAAATCAATGGGCGCAATGGCTTTATTTGGAGAAAAGTATGATTCAGACAATGTAAGAGTTGTAAAGATTTCAGATTTAAGTATTGAACTTTGCGGTGGAACCCATGTAAATAAAACTAGTGAAATCGGATCTTTTATTATTACCAACTTTTCATCAATTGCACAAGGAGTTAAGAGGTTTGAAGCTGCTACAGGATCTTTTGCTCAAGAATTAGCAACAAGTTCTTACGGCCTGATAAGCAATTTTTCGAGCAAATGGAGCATAAATAAAGATAATTTTGAAAGAAAAATATCCTCTATGGAAAAAGAAGTAAAAGATTTAAAGAAAAAAATAAAAACCCTAAATGTTTCAAGTATTAAAAACCTTCATAGTGATTTGATTAAATCATCAAAGGATATAAATGGAGTTAAGGTTGTTTTTTCAAACAGCATAGAGAAAGATATTTTGGCCGATCTTGGAAAATCTTTTTGTTCAAGAAAGGATTCAGTCATTGCTTTCTTGGCTACCGGAGAAGAAAAATTCAATTATTGCATTTCACTTTCTGAGAATTTAGTAAAAAACAAGCTAAATGCATCTGACATTCTTAAAAATATTTCAGGTTTCATTTCTGGTGGCGGAGGAGGAAGGTCGAATTTTGTACAAGGAGGCGGAACAGATAGAAAAGGTTTAGCTCTCTCGATTGAATTTATAGAAGAGATGTTGACTTGAAAAGGATTTTGTCTTGTGATGTTGGTACTAGATTTCATGGTTTTGCTTTATCGGACATTACACAAAAACTTACAGAAAAGAGTTGGACAAAGGAAATTAAGGATTCTTCTTCAAGTTTAATATCTGAAGAAGCTTCAGTAAATAATGTTAGCTTAATAATTCTTGGACTTCCTCTAAGGATGGCGGGTGGTGATTCTGATATGTCGATTCATGTTAAAAAGATTGCTAAAAAACTGAAAAAAAAAGGTTTTGAAATTGAATTTATAGATGAAAGACTAACGACAGACAGACAATTGGATAGCATTGAAAGGAATAAAAGTTCAGCAAAGATTATTCTCGAGATGGCTTTAAAAAAAAAGAGCTACTATCCAGATTGACTTATTATCAATAGTGCAAAAAGAACAATAGATATTGAGCCAATAATTTTTTTAGTATTTTCTTTTTGAACTGTTCCAAATATATACACAATGGTACCAAGAACTGCCCACCAAATCATTTCAGAGTTATTTGAAATACCCATATCTCCAGAAATTGTTACAAATGGCATAGCTACAAGTGGATTAATTATGTTTGATCCAATGAGGTTTCCTGAAACCATATCTAAATTTTTCTTTTTTATTGCCGAGAATGTCACTGTCAGCTCTGGGAGGCTTGTTCCAAATCCTAAAATTAAACCTGAGAACACATCAGACCAACCAAGATTTTCTGAGAGGGAAATAGCCCCTTCAACAGCCATATTGCCACCAGTCCATAAAAGGAATATAGATATAGCTATTTTGAAAAACAACTTAAAGCCTAAACTTTTTTCTTTTTTTCTTTTTATTTTTTTGTTTGGAAATAGTGTTTTTGAAAAAAAGATATACAGCAAGATGAGCAGTATTGATTCGAATTGTGTTATTTCTGAATTTAAACAAAAAAAGTAAAGAATTATGGGTCCTATAACCGCTAGATAATTGCTTATTTTTTTGTATTTTTTTTCATGGACTCCAAATAATAATGCGATTCCTCCTATGAGAAGAGCATTTGAAGAATTGCTACCATAGACATTTCCAAGAGCAATATTTGCTTCATTTTCAATTCCACTTGCAATATTTGTGAATATCTCTGGAAGGCTTGTCATTATTGCGATCAAAGACAATCCAATTGTTAGGTTTGAAATTCCAAACTTTTTAGAAATTTTTTCAGAAGTATTGATTGCAACCTCTCCACCAATAATTAATAATATTATTCCAAAAATTATTGCAATCATTTTGTATTTAATTCCTCAGATGCATATTTTAGGGCTTCTTCTGTATTCTTTATTTTTTCAGATATTTGGAGATTTGTTATTTTTTTTAAAGTTTTGCCAATCAAGGGGCCTTCTTTGTAGCCAATTTGAATCAAGTCTTTTCCATTCAGCAGTGGTTCAGGCAATATCTTTTCTTTTTTTAAGAAAAATGAGTCAAGCAAGAAGTCATGAATTTTTAAATGATTTTTTGTCAATATTTGCTCTGTAACTTTTTTTGGATAAGCACTTGCATCGGCCAGATCTAAAAATATGAAAAATATAGATAACTCTTTTAAATTTCTGAAAAATTTGTTAATTGCTCTTTTTGTCGGGAGTTCATTGTTGTTTGCAAGCTGGGAGACTCTTAAATGATTTGAAATGATGGCCTGAATGCCATTTTTTTCTTCTTTTGAAAGTTTTAAGTTCTCAATATCTTTTTCAACTAGATCAAAACCAATTTGAGCATGTCTTGGATACGTGATTTTTTTTTCATTAATGCATATTGTTTTTGGCTTTCCGATATCATGGAGGAGTACCCCTAGATACATCCACCATTGTGGTTTATTTAATTTTTTAAAATACTTCCCCCAGTCAGGGTAGTATTTCTCGGGACAACAGATAATCTTTTCTAAATTTTCTAGAGTTTTTAATGAATGTTTTTCAACATTCATTTTTGAAATTGAATTAGCTTGACATTTTTTGGTTTCTTTCCAGGCTTTAAAGAGATTTTCAAAAATTTCTATTTCTATCATTAGTTTCGAAAACTGAATAGGATTAATCTCAAATCCTTTCTTTAACTCTTTCCTTATCCTTTCTCCAGGAAATTTGGCTATCAGGTGTTTGTTTTTTGCAATTTGAGTTTTTAAAGATTCACTAAGTGAAAAATTATGTTTTAATGAAATTCTTAAAGCTCTTAAAATCCTTACAGGGTCATTCTTTATAGATTCTTTTTCGCAATAATTTATTTTTTTCTTTTTGATGTCTTCAATTCCAGATAGAGGATCAAAAAAACCATTTTTTTTATTCCATGCAATTGAATTTAATCTAAAGTCTCTTCTCAGAAGATCTTTCTTTATGCCTTCCTTAAAATATGTTATATCGATATTTATTTTATCGTTATGGAACCTAATGGTTTCAAATTTCTTATTAACCCTGTGTCCTTTTCCGTATGCACTTGTAAACATTTCCATCACTTCTTGACGGTTGTTTATATTGGCTGCAATATCTATTTCTTTTACAGGGTTTTTTTCATCTATGAGAATTTCCCTTATTGCGCCACCAACAACCCAGACATCATCCAGATTTGAAAATTTTTTTGGCATATGGTTTTTGATTTTATTTTCTAACATTTTCAATCAAAAGAAAAAAAAGAAATTTCTGTTTTTTTGTTAACAATTCTTACTTCATAAATCCATTCATTTTCCATATCTATAATCCATCCGGGTAAGTTTTTTTCAAACCTTGAGAATGCATCATTAAGGTTTCCTTCCAAGGTTCTTTGAGCAAGTGTGCCATTTTCCCAAAGGCCATGCGGGGTTGTTTTTCCCAAGAGGCTTCCGCCAAAAGATTTAATCTGATCATAGGTAGGACTTCTCTTTCTCTCCTTAATTTTCCAGAGTTGTTTCATTTTTCCCAAAAGCCTTGAGAAAGATTGTCCTAGGGGGATTTTTTCCCATTTTTGCCTTTCTGGTTTTGAAAAAATTTTTTCTTTTTCAGAATAAAAATCAATTGTTTTTGTTTTTTCATCCAGGAATATTCCCCATTTGTTTTTTCCAGCACCTTCTATTGGTCTGGATTTAAGATTTTTGCACCCAACTCTTTCCCTAGAGCTGTTTTCCAAGATACTAAAAAAAGAAGGAGATTCTCTTAATTGTTCACATTTCTTTGGAGGGATACCTTCAAATTCAATAAAAGCTTCTATGAGTGGTTCCATAATTATTTCCACCTCTTCTATTGTTTCCACCAGCAAAAAGCTTATTAGGAAAATTAATTTCATTAATTTTCTTTTTCTGAATCCCAGTCAATTGTCGTTGTTGGAAAGGCGAATTCAAGACCCAGGTTATTAAATTCTTCTAATATTGTTATATTGATTTCATGTCTTACTTTCCTCAAGTCTCCTCCAGATTTTTTCTTAATCCAGTAGACTACTTCAAGATTTAATGAAGAATCAGCAAATTCAAGTAAATTAACCCAGCATTTGTCCTTTGTTCCAGGATGTTTTTTTATTATATTTTCTAGAGTTTCTTTTGCTTTTTTTATCAAGTTTGTAGGAGTGTCATAAATAAGCCCTAACATTACATCCTGTCTAAAGCCCGATCTTCTGCTTCTGTTTGTTATTATTGCTGAAGAAACCGTGGCATTTGGTATTATTATGGCTGTTTTATCAAGGCCTCTTAATTTTGTTGACCTAAGGCCAATTTCTTCAACATCTCCTCTAACTCCATCTATTTCCACAGAATCTCCAACTTCAAAAGGTCTGTCCATAAAAAGGACAATTCCACCGAAAGCTTGAGCTAAAGTGTCTTTTGCCGCAAAAGCAAATGCCAAGCCTCCAATTCCCAAACCAGCAACGAGCGCTTTGACATCATATCCAAATCCACTGATTATGACGGTTATTGTAATTATCCAAATTAAACCTCCAGAGGAATTTTTTAAAACAGCAATAATTTGATCATCAATCTTTCCCTCGCTTTTTTCAGCAATAGGCTCAAGGACTGTGGCAAAAACAAAATGAATTACATGTTTCGCTAAATTTGCTAAAGTTATTGAAATAAGTACCAAGAAAGTTTTTCTTATTATGTCATCAGTATTTTCAGATATGCTTATGTTTTCAACGGCAAAGCCTTTTTGTGTTGCTAGGAGTATTATTAAATTAGACAGTGGTTTCTCTATTGAAGAAACAACTTTTTCAGCTTCTCCTTTGCCCTTTTTCTTCAAATAGGAGATTAATTTTTTATGAAAAATACCTACAAGGATGACCCCAAGAACCCAGCCTGAAATAGGGTAGAGGATGAAATTATTCCAATCCACTGTGCTCATCCAAGAATTTATCCACACCCCTTTTCCATTCAGCACAGGTTCTGATATTGAATTTAGTAAAAAATTTATAGCCATTTTAAAGTTCCTTTCATGCAGTTAATTTCTTTAATTCTAAAACCTAATCTTTATTACTGATTGTTATGATTGAATTATGTCAAGAGTTTTGATTGTTGGGGCAGGAAGGCAGGGCAGGGCAATTGCTTATAATTTGTCCTTTGATCATGAGATAATTCTTGTAGACAAAGATCCAGAGAAAATTTCAGATTTTATAATTTTTTCTCAAGAAAATTTTCCTGAAAGTGCAAGCATCCAATTTCAATCTTTAGACGCTTCTAATCCAGAAGATTGGTCTTTGATGTATAAGCCTGAAGGAATTGTTAATTCAGCTTCGTATATGCTTTCAGAAAAATTAACAGAATATGCAATAAAAAATAATATTCATTATGTTGACCTGGGAGGAAATCCAGATATTGTTTCTATCCAGCACAAGATGCATAATTCTGCCTTGGAGAAAAATATTTCAGTTGTTCCTGATTGTGGACTTGCTCCTGGGTTAGGGCAATTACTTGCTTCCTATGGGCTTTCTAGGCTTCCTGATTCAAAGAATGTAAAAATTTACTGTGGTGGCTTGCCTAAAAAACCTTTAGACAACAAGTTCAAACATTATCTTTTTTTTGCTGCTGAAGGTTTGTTGAATGAATACTCTGGCTCAGAGATGATTCTTGAAGACGGAGAATTGAAGGAAAAAGAGTGCTTGGTAGGCAAAGAGTTTGTTGGGATAGAAGGGTTAGGTAATTTCGAAGCTTCTTTGACAAGAGGTGGAATAAGCACTGCTGCAAGCAGTTTTTATGGAGTTCTAGACACTTACAAATATAAAACTCTAAGATGGCCAGGACATTGGGATTTGATGTTCAGATGGAAAGAAGACGGGTTTTTTGAAGAAAATTGGCAAGAGGATGCTTTGGATTTTGCAGAAAAAAAACTTGGATTAAAAATACCTACATCAGAAGAAGACATGGTTGTTCTCTTGGTGAAAGTTTTTGGGGAAAGCTCACAAATGGAGATTTTGTTGATTGATGAAAATGACATAAAGACAGGACTAACATCTATGGAAAGAACAACTGGATTTCCTGCCGCAGAAATTATCAGACTTGCAATTAAGGGAGATTTGAAAAGTGGAGTTTTGACTCATGAGCTAGACCTGCCTTCAAAAACAATCTTGAGAAGATTAGAGAAAGTTGGTCTTAAATTTAAAATTAATTAAAAACATCTTTTTTTCTGATTTTTTTATGGTGGCCTAATGCAACTCTATGAGCGTCATTTCTTATCCTTATTAGTAGGTTGTGACCTGGAGAATTTTTTTTCATCTTGATTTCTTTACATGTTTCTCCGCTGTAGACTTTTTCAAACTTTTTAGCAAGACTGATTATTGGAATATTTAAAAAACATTTTTCAAGGATTGCTTTAGCTGCTTTTAACTGAGTTATCCCGCCGTCAACAAGAATTAGATCTGGCTGAGTTTCACCTTCGATGATTTTTTTGCATCGTCTTGAAATAATTTCAGCAATCATTCTTGGATCATCGATATTCTTGACAGATTTAATTTTGTAGTTTCTTGTCAGATTTTTTTCATAATTCCCATTCTTGTAGCAAACTTGACTTCCAACTGCATTCTCACCCATTAGGTTAGAAATATCAAAACCTTCAATCCTTTCAGGGTTGTATCCAAGATTTAATTTTTTCTCTATCTCTTTTAGGGCTTCTTTCTCTATAGGGTTTTCATTGTTTTTTTTAATTAGTATATTCTTGTAAGCTTCATTCATTTTTGCCTTTTCCCACTTGAAGAAAGGAGCTCTCATTTTTATTTTGGAAAAAAATATTGATTTTTCAAAAACATCATCTTTTTTTCTTTTAAAAGGAATGATTATTTTTTTTGGAATTTTGTTTTTTAGGTAATGTTGCTCCATTGCTTTCAGCAAGACGTCTTCATGATTTTTCAAAATTAGATTTTTAATTTTGTAGATTAATGGGTTGAAGAATTTTCCATTTCTTATTTTTGTAATGCTAAATATAATTTCTGAATTTTTTGTAACCAGTGAAATCAAATCAGTATTGACGTTCGTTTTAGCGGTATCTTTTTTGGATTTTATGATTGATTTCAGGCTTATTATTTTGTCTCTGTATTGTGCAGCTAGTTCATAATTTTTCGATTTTGAAGATTTTTTCATTTGAGTTTCAAGGATTTCAAAAATATTATTTTTTTCTCCATTTATGAATTTGATTGCGGATTTAACTATACTTTTATACGAATCTTTGTCTATTTTTTTCTCACAAGGAGCGGGGCATTGTTTCATTTGGTAATAGATACAGGATCTTATTTTTTGTTTTTCCAAATCATACCTACAAGGCCTAATCCCAAAGTTTTTTTCTAAAAAAGAGATAGTTTTTTTTACTGATTTTGAATCAGAAAATGGTCCAATATATTCTCCATCGTTATTTGAATATCTAGAAAATTTTAAATAGGGATATGAGTCTTCTACTATTTTGATATACGGATAACTTTTATCATCTTTTAAAAGTACATTAAATTTAGGTTTATATATTTTAATTTCCTCTGATTCCAGAATTAGTGCGGAGTTCTCATTGTTTGTAACTGTAAATTCAACTTCCTCTATTAGTGATTTCATCAATTTTACTTTTTTGCTTTCTTCTTTTTTTGAGGAAAGCCAATTCGATATTCTTTTTTTGAGATTTTTTGACTTTCCTATGTATATTATTTTTTTATCTTTTGCAATAAATTTATAAACTCCTGGCAGATTTGGAATTTTTAATTTTTTTATATTTGTTTTAATTACTGAGACCCTTCCATTTTTTTATTTCTTTTGCTGTTGGTGTTTCTATCTTTGTCAATTCGGATACCTTTCCTTCAAAGACTATTTTTCCACCTTCCTTGCCTCCCTTCTCACCCATTTCGATAATCCAATCTGCATATGATAAAACTTGTAAATTATGCTCTATTACCAACAATGTATTTCCTTGTTCTATTAATTCATCAAATACATTTGTTAATTTTTTTATATCATCTGGATGGAGCCCTGTTGTTGGTTCGTCTAGCAATATTAAAGATTTTCCTTTTCTGCTTTTTCCAAGATGTTTGGAAAGCTTCAATCTTTGAGCTTCGCCGCCAGAAAGGGTTGTTGCTGGTTGTCCAAGTGAAATATAGCCAAGGCCAACTTTTGAAAGAACTTCAAGTCTTCTTTTGAGCGGAGGGAAATTAGTAAAGAATTTTATCGACTCATCAACTGACAGATTTAATATTTGAGATATGTTCAATCCTTTATATTTGATGGACAGTGCCTCTTGTCCATATCTCTGACCTGCACATAGGGGGCATTTCACAGATATATCTGCTAAAAAATGCATTTCTACCTCTTTGTATCCACTTCCATTACAGGATTCACATCTTCCGCCAGTGACATTGAATGAAAAAAATCCAGCCGTGTAGCCTTCGCTTTGAGATTCTGGAGTTTTTGAAAGTATATTTCTTATTATGGTAAATATATCTGTATATGTTGCTGGATTGCTTCTAGGCGTTCTCCCGATTGGAGACTGGTCTATGAGTTCAATTTTTTCATAATTGTCTATACCAATTATTTCACTTGCAATTTCTTTCGAAAGTTCTCCATGATTTTTAAGTTCTTTATATCCATTATTTATTACGCCTTCAAGCAGGCTGCTTTTCCCTGATCCTGACGGGCCACATAAGACAGTCAAGCCTTTAGAGGGTATTGATATAGATATATTTTTTAAATTATTGACTCTCGCTTTCTTTATCTGTATTCCTTCCTCCAAGCATCTTTGTTCTTTTTTTTCTGAAAATTTTTTATCTAACCATGGCCCTATTAAACTGTTTTTATCTCTTATCGACTCTTCTGGAGGGCCTTCGTAAATTATTTTTCCACCTAAGCGACCTGCTCCAGGACCTATTTCAATTAGATGGTCAGATTTTTTAATAGTTTCAGGGTCATGTTCAACAACAACAACTGTATTGTTTAATTCGACCAATGAGCTTAGTGACCTGATAAGCTTTTTTGTGTCTATTGGGTGTAGTCCGATTGTAGGTTCATCTAGAACATAAAGAACTCCAGACATTTTTCCTCCAATTTGTTTTGCAAGCTTTATTCTTTTTGACTCTCCTCCAGAAAGGGTAGATGAAAGCCTGTCTACTTCAAGATATCCAACACCTACTTCAATTAAGAATTTAAGTCGATTTTTTATTTCTTTCAATATAGGTTCAGCAATTTTTTTCTCATTTTTTGGAATTTTCAATTTTTTTGTCCACATGTATAAATGCTCTAAAGACATTTCGGATATTTCTGAAAATCTCTTTCCAGAGAATCTTGCTGCTAAAGCTTCGGGTTTGAGGCGTTTTCCTTTACATTCTGAGCATGTTTTTTGAGATATATATTTTTGTATTCTTTTTTTTATGCTTGGGCTCTTTGTAGTAGACATTTTCTTCCAAAGCGCTGAAGAGATTCCTTTTACAGGGTGGTTAAAGTGATATTTTTTCCCCCTCCTTGACCTCATTATGTATGAAATCTTCTCTTCTCCAGACCCATGGATAATTATGTTTAAAATTGTTTTTTTCATTTCTTTAAGAGGTAATGAAAAATCTTCTCCAAAAGATTCAATAATCCCCCTGGCTGATGCTTGATGCCATCTGTCAAGAAGCCTTTCTTTCAAAGGTCTAATTGCGCCCTGTATTAAACTTTTGTTCCAATCTATCAATGCATTCATGTCAACTTGTTCAACAATCCCTATACCTTTGCATTTCTTACAAGCACCTTCTGGAGAATTGAATGAAAAAAATCTTGGATTTAAAGTCGGTATTGCTTTTCCTGTTTTCGGAGATATAAACAACTCACTATAAACTTCCTCTTTTTTTGTTTCTTGATTTTCTACAATAATTTGACCTTTTCCTTTCTCTAAGGCTGTTTTTACAGACCTTGAGATTCTTGTTGGGTCTCCCCCAGATATCAATCTATCTATAACGAGGTCAATATCATGTCTTTTGTTTTTGTCTAAGTTTATTTTTTCATCTAGTCTGTATATGGATTTATCAATCCTCAGCCTTGAATAACCTTCAGTTTTTAATGCTGTTATTAGATTTTTAAATTCGCCTTTTCTTCCTTTTTCTATAGGGGCATAGACGATATACTTAGTGCCATTTTTGTAGTTTAGTAATTTTTTTATTATTGATTCTGAATTTTGAGAAATAGCTTTTTTGTTTGATTGTGGACAATAGGGGACACCTGCTCTGCCATAAAGAAGTCTTAAAAAATCTAGCAACTCGGTTGCTGTTCCAACTGTAGATCTTGGATTTTTTGACAAAGGGCTTTGATTTATTGCTATTGCTGGAGAGATTCCTTCTATGCTGTCTACATTTGCCTTTTTTATATCTCCTAAAAATTGCCTTGCATAAGTTGACAGGCTATCAAGGTAAAGTCTTCTCCCCTCTGAGTAGAGGGTATCAAAGGCTAAAGATGATTTTCCAGATCCACTTAACCCTGATATGACTGTAAGTTTGTTTCCGGGGATTGTTACATCTATATTTTTCAAATTATGGATTTTTGCACCACGTATAAAAATATTTCTAGACATAATAAAGATACTTATTTTAAAGGTTCTTTTTTTATTCTTCTGGAGAAATGAAAGCTAGCGGTATTAATTCTTTTTCTTGATCCCATACGCCTATTTCTTTTCCACTATGTTTAAAATAAAATTCTTCTATCCCTGGCGAAGAGTCATCTCTCAAAATAAAATTCAATGTTGATATTTTTCCACCATTTTTTACAATGTTTTTGTTTGGAAATAAAATTATTGTTATTTTTCCAAGAGAAGAATCATCTGTAATGGCATACCAGTCATTATGATTATTTTTCTCAATACCATTGAAGATAATATTTTCTAAGATCACCTTTTCGGAAGGGTAGTTAATCTGAATACTTGCCAGCGTAAATGAATCTAAATTAGTTGTTTTTAAAAAAACTTTATATTTTTCTCCAGATTTTTCTTTTTCTGGTTTTTCATATTCAAGGAATAGTTTTTTATTTGTTAAATTTATTTCAGAATTTTCCTCTTTATATCCATTTGAATCTTTTACTGTGATTTTTATATTGACTTTTTCTGCACCTTTGCTTGCCTTCCACTTGATAAGAGGACTATTTTTTCCTTCTAGAATTTCTGCTCCTGTAATCTCCCATGAGAAAATTAATCTATCAAAATCAGGATCAGAAGCTATTGCCCTTGTTATAGCCTCTCCTTCAAAAGAAACAAAACGAGGGGTTGTTTCCATCTTCTCAACAACAGGAGGTCTATTTTGTGTATTTGATGCACTTGAAGGTATTCTTGCACTTGTTGGTTGAGATCCGGAACAGGAATTTACTGATAAGAAAAAAATAAAAGCAAAAATTCTTTTCAACTGAGTTTTTCCTATTCCTCAGAATCCTGTTCTTGCTTTTTCCCTTTTTTCACTAGGTAGTAGATAACAAAAATAAAACCGAAAAAAAGCCATGAAAAACTTAAATTTTGATTTTTTGAACCAAGTTCATTTGGACCAATAACTTCAAAAGTAACGGGAACAGAGTTTAAATGAATTTTATTTGTTATGTCTAGTGTTTTCAAATCTGCTCCAAATATGAAGGGGGCTTTTACTGTTGCCCAAACTTTGTTATTCACAACTCTTAGGTTTGTTGGAGCCATATCAAATTTGATTTTTCCAACAATTTCTCCAGACTCAGTCTCTGCAATGTGAACAAACCTTGTTCTCATGTCTGCTGCTAAAATGAATTTGCTATCATCGGAAAAAGTGACTGCTCTTGGAGCATCTCCAACAGGTATAGAGAAAATAAGCTCTTCTGCATTTTTGTCATATATTTGAACGGTGTCAGTTTGAGTGAGCGCAATAGCAATGTATTCTCCATTTGGGCTCACTGCCATTGCTGCGGGCGAATTGGAAAGAACTTTTTCCTTTTTTACAATTTTTTCTTTTGTGTCAACCAGGAAGAGCATTGCCGTGTTTGCTCTCGTCGCATAAAGGGTATTTCCATCAGGATGTATTTCAATATTGTTAATCGTGTTTCCAATAGGTATTGAATCTATAAGGGTTCCTGAATCTACAGAAAATACACTTACGTCACTGGCTTGAAGTGTTTCTGGATCTGCTACAGTTGCATATATTTTTTCCCCTGAAGGTGGACTTGTTAGGTGTAGAGGGAATCCTTTTGTGGGAATTTCACTCTCAAGAGTACCTATATTTAAATCGACAACAGATATAACTCCTCCATGCTGATTTGCTATAAAGCCTAAGCCTTTTTCGGGGATCAGTGTTAAATCATTTAAACCTTCTCCTGCCATAAATCTATTACTAACTTTCTCATCTAGAGTATCAACTATAACGACTTCATCAGGCCTTTCGTTGACAAGGTACAAGAGGGTACTTTGATTATTTACTTTTCCGCAGGAAAAAAAGAGAAAAGAAGTAAAGAGGATTGTTAATATTTGTTTCATTTTATTTAGTACTCTCTTTGATTTTAAAATAATTAAAACCAGTCCATGGGCTGATTTCGTTTTTTTCTGTTATTTTTAGGACCAAAAGGCCTATTGCGATTATTAATATTGAAACTATTTGGGTCAAAGTCAATATAGAAAAACCAATTTCAGAGTTTTCTGCCATTTTCCAATAGATGGGATTGTTTCTGAATGGCTCTTCAATAACTGATCTTAGTAACGAATACCATATTAGCCATTGTCCAGTTAGCCAGCCTTCGTGTTTTGGTTTTCTTGTACCAATCCAAAGTATCAAAAAAAGAATTGCCCCAACAAGCATCCCATAAACCTGAGAAAGGTGTACAGGGCCTCTTACAAGCTCTGCTGAACAATTTAAGATTGTTTCTTCAGCATTTGGACAAAAGCTAGAAAAGCCATATGCTTTTTCTGGCCATGTATAGCCTATAGGCAATTCTGTTAACCTCCCTGCTGCATCATCACCATTCATGAAATTTCCAATCCTGCCAAAAATTATTCCAATTGCTGAAGGGTATGTCAAAAGGTCCAAGACTCTTGTTAGTTTTATATTTCTTTTCTTGGTCCAGAACCACCAATACAAAATCCCAAAGCCTATTGCCCCATGAAAAGAAAGGCCTCCTTTCCATATTTGAAAACTATCTAGAAGGTTGTCGTATTTTGATAAATTAGTCAAAACATAAACAAGTCTTGCTCCAATTATCCCCCAAACAACAGCCCAAAAAAGGCCATCTTCAAATTCTTTTTTATCAAGTCCAGCCTTTTTGTTATTCTCTATCCATCTTCCCGACCACCACCAAGTAATGAAAACTGTTGAAGCCATGCATATCCCATACCACCTAATGGAGAAGTCTCCTATTGAAAAAAATTCTGGATTCATTTAGATGAACTCCTTTTCCTCTTCAGGATTCATAATTGAATTTTTATTTTTTGTCTCATAAGTCGACCATCCATCCTTTTTTACCTGCCGATGTGTTTGGGTCTTGATGAACCCAATTAAGTTGTTCCATTATCATCATCATCCTAGAGGCTTTATTGTATCCAATTCCAAAAATT
>CAYNKD010000018.1:0-6626 GCA_964397735.1 uncultured bacterium
CTTGAGAAAAAAGATCAAGATGTTGAAATTTCAATATGACAACAAGTAAAAAAACCTCATTTAGCTTTTTGGCAATTATTTGCATCTTGTTCGTATTTTCAAACAATCTAAATCTTGACATTGGGTCAATTATTGATGGTGGAAAAAATTCAAAAGACTTTCTTCAAGAGGCATTGCCTTTAGATACAAGCATTTTCTATGCGCAACCCTATCCTCCATGTGAAAAAAAAATCCCATTTTTTTGCAGTGTTGCGTGGTCAGGACTTTCAGAAACATTTCAAATGGCTTATATATCAACCATCTTGGGCTTCCTGCTTGCAATTCCATTTTCAGTCTTTGCATCATCTAATTTAAATTTTGGTAAATTGAAATTTTTATCAAGATCGATTCTTTCCTTTGTACGTGTTTTGCCAAGTCTTGTATGGGCAATCTTTTTTGTAGTAATTGTTGGACTGGGTCCTCTTGCGGGAGTTCTCGCAATGACCCTCTACACTGTTGGATTCCTTGGAAAACTTCAATATGAGGCATTTGAGGGAATAAGCAACCACCCTATCGAGAGCGCAAGAGCATTGGGTATGAAAAAATGGCAGATAGTTCGTCATGTTGTCTTCCCAGAATCAGCAAATAACCTTATGTCTCAACTTCTTTTCATGCTTGAATACAACATCAGGCATGGAGCAATTATCGGTCTTGTTGGGGCTGGTGGTATTGGATATTACCTAAACCTATATCTCAAACTTGGAATCTACGACAGAGTTTTATCAATACTGATGGTTATGTTTATTGGAGTCATGCTAATTGACTCAATCAGCAACAGGCTAAGAAAAAAATATTTCAACGAAATAAAAAACACTTGAGCCAATGGGTTTAAAAAAAACTATCTAGTTTTTTTTTGATGACAATCTGGCAATATGGTTGATTTTTGTTTAATTCATAATAATTCTGATGATAAGCTTCCGCTTTATAAAAATCATTCAAAGGTTCTAGCTTGGTGACAATTGGATTTTTAAAAATTTTCTTCTTGTTAAGAGTTTCAATAACTTTTTCAGAAATTCTTTTTTGCTCTTTGTTTAAATAAAATATTGCAGATCTATACTGTGTACCAACATCTGCGCCTTGAGAATTTAATGTTGTTGGATCATGTGTCTCAAAAAAAACCTTCAACAAATCTTTATATGTCGTAATCTCTGGATCAAAAGATATTTTGCAAACCTCAGCATGACCAGTTGAGCCCGAGCAGACAGAGTTGTAGTCAGGATTTTCTGAAAAACCACCGCAGTAACCAGAAATAACACCTTCAACACCATCAATCCTCAAGAAAATGGCCTCAACACACCAAAAACAGCCTGCTCCAAAAACAGCTGTTTCAAGATTATCCTTATTCAAGTCACCAATACCTATCTTTGTTTTTTTTGTAAAAATCAAATGTCAACTCTAAACCCTTGTTAATATCCACAGAGGGATTCCAGTCAAGAAGCTTCTTTGACTCTGAATCGTCAGAAATAAAATCACCTACCTCTATTGATTTCCTGTCTTCTGGCCATTCAACATTAACAACCTTGCTCAAGCCAACAATCTTGACTATTTTCTCAGCCATTGCTGCAAAAGAAATTCTTTCAGGAGCCCCAAGATTCAATATTTTCCCATTGACTTTTTCTGGACCAATGGAGCAAATTTTGGAAAAGGCATTTGCTATATCCCCAATCCATGCATATTCTCTTAATTGCTTTCCTTCACCATAAATTGTCAAATCTTTTCCATCCATCGCAAGCCTAAAAAACCAATTTAATATTCCCCACTTTGAATGCTTCATTTGGTGTCTTGGACCATAAGCATTTGTGAACCTTACAGAACATGCATTTAGGTTATTTGTCCTCGAAAGGACTAAAGCATATTGCTCTCCCGCTGCCTTATTAACCCCATATATATCTGTTGGATTTAAAGCAGTGTCTTTTGTTGCTGGAGGGTCTAAAACTTTCCCATATTGACCCCTAGTTCCACCATAAACAAATAGTCCCTTTGGGCAATTCTCCTTCATTGCATAAAGCAATCTCAAAGTTCCTAATGCATTGTGATTTAGATCATTTTCGGGATCAATCATTGAGTCAACATGGCTTACATGCCCTGCTAAATGAATTACAACATCATTATTTTTTAAAAAAGATGCATATTTCTCTGGATCTCGAATATCAGCTTTTAGAACTTCGCCCTTGAAATTTTCTAGATTAAAAGAATTTGACCCAGAACCTTCCAGAAAACCGTCAATAATACTGACATTAAACCCTTTGGATTCAAGATCTAATGCAACATTGCTTCCAACAAAGCCAGCGCCTCCAGTAACCAAGACCCTTCTTGACATTAGTCAGGAACCTCTAATATTGACCTATCCCCAAGAACAAGATTCAATCTTGAATCAACATTTCCTTTTACCGTACATCCCTCTCCAATTAGGCAATGAGACATAGGGTAAGAAACTGCAGAAAGAGTACATTTATCCATAATTATCGAATTACCAATATCAACAGTATTCAAATGACAGTTTTTACCTACACTTGTTCCAGCGCTAATGTTGGAGTTCCTGACAACAGAACCTTCTCCAATGTAAACAGGACCCTCTATATATGAATTTTCAACAATAGCATTTTTCTCTATTATCACCTTTCCAGCAAGTCTTCCTCCTGACATTTTTCCATCAATTCTCGTTTCTATATCCTCAAGAAGAAGCTTATTTGCCTCTATCAAATCTTTTGGAAGCCCTGTATCTTTCCACCATCCATCAACCCTCATATGCTGAACCTTGACAGAATCGTTGATCAAACCTTGTATAGCATCGGTAATTTCATATTCTCCTCTTTTTGATGGTTTTAAATTTTCAATTATTTTATGAATTTTTTTATTGAAAAAATAAATCCCAACAAGAGCTAGGTCAGAGGGAGGGATTTCTGGCTTCTCAACCATCCCAACCAATTTGTCATTTTTAAAAATTGCCACTCCAAATTGCTGTGGCTTTTCAACTTTCGCAAGAAGAACCATTGATTCCATTTTCTTGGATTCAAATTGATCAACATATTTCTTAACCCCTCCCTTCAAAACATTGTCACCTAAAAAAAGAAGGAAGGGTTCATCTCCTAGAAGATGCTGTGCTGTTGATACGGCGTGTGCAAGACCTAAAGGTTTGTCTTGTATTACATATTCCAATTTCATATTTTTCCAAGAGCTTCCACAGGATTCCCTCACAAGGTCTCCTGTCTCAGGAGAAATCAGAATAACTGTTTCTTTAATTCCAGCATCTTGTAGAGAATTTAAGATGTGGTGAAGTATAGGGCTTCCAACAATAGGCAATAACTGCTTTGCTCTAGTGTGCGTCAAAGGCCTCAACCTGGTGCCACTACCGCCAGACAAGACCAATCCCTTCATAAAACCTTAGAAGAAGATAAACTCTTAAGGTTTACCAAAAGTTTCGAAGAGTTCAACGAGTTCATCTTCCTCTTCGTAAGCAAAACGACTATTTACCCCCAAAGCAAACCCGAAAGTGAACATGGTTTCGTTTGTTCTAAGGCTATCATTTGAACAACCGTTTAAATTCACAGTACAACCATACAGATCAAGAGTTGTTGCACCAAGAGTTACCCATAATGGATTGTCAGGATTTGTCTGCCACCATAAAGAAACACTTTGTCCTGGTTCTTTGGTTACAAAGGCTGAAGAGGTAAACTCATAATGCATTCTCAGCCTTGGAGCAAACCAAATGCTAAAATTTCCAAATACCGAAGCTTCAGTATCCTTCTCATTGTTTGGTCCAATATTTACTCCTAAGTTAAAATCACCTCTTGAATAAGGCGATTGAGCAACAATGTACCCTCCCCATTCTTCAAAGTTTCCATGAGAAGCAGTCCATCCAAAAGTACCTCCCATAGCAATCCTTCCAAAAAATGAATCAGAATCATTTTTCAATAACTTTTTAATAGTGAATTGATGCCAATCATATCCATGAACATTAGATGTGCTCCAACCACCTTCCATTTGATCACCCATGTACCAAGAAACACCTCCAAGGTGCAAAACATCAGAATTTGCATCAGACATATTCGATTCACCCCATCTGGATAAATAGAAAAAGTCTGCCTCAGGCTCAGAAATCTGAGAAAACCCAATCCTTATTTCATTTTTATCAGGCGTCTCTGCAACAGGTGTTAAAAAATAACCTGAAGAACCTGTATTGCCTGAATAATGACTTGGCAAAGCAAAAAGATTTCCAGTAAAAATCAAGCTAAATAACAAAAATAATATTTTTTTCATAATCATCTCCCTCCAACAACCTTTGAATTATAAAGGTTCCCATAGCCAGATAAAACACTTAAAAGCAATCCTACTAAGCATCCGAGCGATATCCAGCCTGAACCACCTTGAGAAAGTGGAATTAATGGAAAACCTGTTGTTGGAATAAGTTCCAGTGAAACTCCGATATTGAACAAACAGTGAAAAGCCATATATCCAGAAAAACCAATGAGCAGCTGCTTGGCTGTCTGGCTTGGAATCTTCTGAGAAAAATTCAAAGCTCCAACGGATGACCACAAATACAAACCAATAATAACGAGAACAAGGAAAAAACCTCCTGTCCTCGAAAAAACAGCAATTACCAAGTCATTTTGGCGTTCAGGGAGATAGTGAAGTTCTTCTTTTACAGATTCAGAAAATCCAGATCCCCAAAATCCTCCTTTTGCCATCTGTAAATGAGCTGCCTCTATTTGATATCGATCATCACTAGAGCTTTCTTCTCCTAGAAAATATGTTTCAATCCTTTTAACCTGGTAAGAATTCAAAACTTTTTCATATACAGGAATTAGCTTTTGCCCTCCTAGGAAAAAAGTTCCTATTGCTAAAATAGGCAACAAGACGGTGAAAAACTTACTCACCCTGGAGCATAAAACTTGAAGCCAGGTTATCCCAATCATGACTATTACAGTTCCCATCTCAGGCTGTAAACTCAAAAGGTAAAAAACCAACAAATTTACAATAGCACAAAACAAAAAACCCTTAAGGGGGCCCAAACCCCTTCCATTCTTTCCTCCAAGAATTATCGAATTAGCGACAATTAAACCTATTTTTGATAATTCAGAAGGTTGAAAAGTGAATGAACCTATCTGTATCCATGATCTAATATTTCGAATTTCAGGTAAAAACAAAACAACGATAAGCAGTAAAAAGGAGATAACCGCGATGATTATGGAAAAATTCCATGCAACATTTACCTTCTGTCTTGAAAAAAAATACCCAGCTAGGCAAGAAAGGATCGCTAAACCAATTATCTTTCTCCAGTCTCCACTTGACCAATCACTCAAGTAGATTTGCATAAAAATTCCAAAAAAAGCAAGAATAAATACAGGATATAAAAAATTTGGAATATTTAACTTTTTCAGCATTGACTTACTACAGCATCAATTAGATCTCTATAACTTCTTGCCTCCAAGCTTGCTCCACCGACCAAAAACCCGTTCACTAAACCTGATTTTAAATACTTTGATATATTTCCGCTATTAACCGAGCCTCCATACAAGACTGGGATATCACGATTGCAAAAATTCTTACATAAATCAGAAGCCTTATTCGCGTCTTCGGAACCAGCAGGCATGCCACTCCCTATTGCCCAAACAGGCTCATAGGCTATCATTAGGTTTTCATCAGGAAGAAAATCACATATAGAGCCAAGTTGATTTCTTAGAACCTCTTCAGTGTTCCCTTCTTTTTTTTCACTTATTGTCTCCCCAATACAATAAATCGTTTTTATGCCCAATCTCAAAGAAGCTTCAACCTTTTTTTTCAAAAAATCTGAATTTTCGCCAAAAACATGCCTTCTTTCACTATGACCAACTAAAAGCCAACCTATCCCCATCTTCTTTAAGTCAAAAATTGAAATTTCTCCCGTAAAAGCTCCATTTTTTTTCCAATATGCATTTTGAGCTCCAGCATCAACAACTGATGATCTTTTTAAAAAAGAATCCAAGCATAAAAAAGTTGGGAAAATAACAGTTTTAATATCTTCTGGAACACTTCCATAAGATTCAAATTCCTCCAAAAAAGAAATGGATGATTCAGGATCATGATTCATTTTCCAATTTCCAGCAATTATTGTCATAATTTCAAAACCTCCAAGCCAGGCAATTTTTTTCCTGAAAGATAGTATAAAGTAGCACCACCAGCCATTGACTTAAAATGAAAAGAACCTTGAACATTTGCAATTTTCACTGAAGCCAAAGTTTCTCCGCCACCAATATAAACTTTTGCAGAATGGTCTCCTAAAATCCTTGCTAGTGCTAAAGTTCCTTCTTCCGCTCCTTTTATTTCAAAAGCTCCAAAAGCCCCATTCCAAAAAATTGTCTTAACAGAATCTAAGGATTTGAATAAACTTGATACAGAATCTACAGTTGTGTCCAGTATGTTTTCATTTTTCAAAACTTGAGTATATTTTTTTTTCTCAAAAACTTCTCCAATTTTTACTAAAACTTCTTGTGGAAGAAGGAGGTTGGGTGACTTTTTCTTTTTCACATCTTCAAAAAAATCTTTAGCCCAGGAAACATTTTCAGAATCATAAAGACTTTTTCCTATCTCACAACCTAAAGCTTTAT
>CAYNKD010000018.1:6636-15035 GCA_964397735.1 uncultured bacterium
TTTAGAAAAAGTAGTTGCAATACCTCCTCCAAGAATAAATCCATCAACTTTGTCTTTCAAAGCGTCAATTAAAGGTATTTTTGTTTTTAACTTTGCTCCACCCATAATAACCCAAAATGGCTTTTGTCCATTTAGCAAAGTTTTTAAATTTTCTATTTCATCCATCAATGAAGGTCCAGGAGATGATGGTAGATATTTAGCAATACCAGCAACGGAAGCATGTTTTCTATGTGAGACAGAAAAAGCATCATTAATGAAATGGTTACCAAGTCCTGCCAATTCTTTTGAAAAAGAGTCTGAACAATCTTCTTCTCCTTTGTTGAATCTAATGTTTTCTAAAAAAACAATCGAATGCCTGAGTTGTTTTTTTATTTCTTTTCTCTCCAAAGGCCCTGAATGTAAAAAACAAGGCAGTTTTGAACATTGAGCAAATTTTTCAACAATTGGCCTCAGGCTTAAATCATCTTGCTTCTTCCCTTTTGGTTTTCCCAAATGACTAACAATGACAATCTTTGCACCCGCTTCATATAAGCCCTGAACAGTTTCTAAAGATCCAGTTATCCGTGATTCGTCGAGAATTTCAGAATTTAAAATTGGTACATTTAAATCAAGTCTTAAAAGAATAGTTTTTGATTTGAATTTTTTAAACCATTTTTTATCAATCACTCATTTTCCGCCATGTATTCAGCAAGATCTACAACCCTTGTTGCATATCCTGTTTCATTATCGTACCAAGAAAGAACCTTGATCAATGAACCCATAACATAGGTAGAAGCAGAATCCAAAATTGAAGATCTTGGATCTCCTTCAAAGTCTTTTGAAACTAAAGGAATTTCTTCATATCCTAAAATTCCACTAAGCTCATTCCTACTTGCGTATTCGAACTTTGCATTAACCTCATTTGTATCTTTCGGAAGATTTTCAACCTTCACAGTCAAGTCCACAAGTGAAACTGTTGGTGTTGGAACCCTGATAGACATTCCATTTAGCTTGCCTTTAAGTTCTGGCAAAACAACGCCTATAGCTTTGGCCGCTCCTGTTGTTGTTGGAACAATATTTAAAGCAGCAGATCTTGCTCTTCTCAAATCTTTATTAGGCCCATCTATTAGATTTTGTCCCGCTGTATAGGCATGTATTGTTGTCATTAGGCCTTCTTTGATTCCGTAATTATCATTCAAAACTTTTGCAATTGGAGCAAGACAATTTGTTGTACAGGAAGCATTGCTTACAATGAAATCTTTCTTTGGGTCAAACTTTTCATGATTAACACCCATAACAAATGTTCCATCTATTTCTCCTGCCCCAGGAGCAGAGATGATAACCCTTCTAGCACCTGCTTTTATGTGTGAAGAGGCAGCTTCTTTTGTCCTGAAAATACCTGTTGATTCAACAACATAGTCAACACCTATTTCTCCCCATGGCAAATCAGCAGGATTACGAGAACTGAAGACAGGAACTTCAGAATCACCAATACATAATTTTGAATCACCTGAAGACACCTCGAAAGGGAACTTTCCATAAACTGAATCATATTTAAGCAAATGAGCCAAAGTATCTACAGGCATTAAGTCATTAATACCAACAATTTCAATATCTTCTCTGTTAAATGCAGAACGAAAGACAAGCCTTCCTATTCTTCCAAATCCGTTAATTGCAATTTTTGTTTTCATTTCTTTTTCCTCCATTTTTTAGCAATCTCATATACACATTGACCCAATTTTTCAGAATCATGATGGGCAAACTTCTTTTCACTTGTAAATTTTTTCACAACAGGTTTGACCCCTGATGCTAATAAATTTATTAAATCATATTCTAAGGGGGCAACCCCTCTCTCCGCATATCTCTTTTTTTGTTTTTCTGAAACCTCTTTATTTAGGATTATGTAATCAAGATTTCCAATTTTTGAAACTATTTCAAACATATGATCCTCTACAGACATATTGTTTGTTTCTCCATTCTGAGTCATCATGTTTGAAATATAAATCTTACAAGCTTTTGAATTCTTTATCTCTGTTGACAAATCTTCGATGAGGAGATTGGCAAGAACAGAAGTGAATAAACTTCCTGGGCCGAAAATTATCAAATCTGATTTTTTAACGGCTTCTATTGCTTCTTTTGTAGCTTTTACATCTTTTTCCTTAAGGGACAATTTGACAATACGACCCTCTTTTTCAGGTATTTTTGCCTCTCCTTCAATAATAGAGCCATCCTCTTTTTCTCCAATTAAAGTCAAAGGTATGTTTGCTGCAGGGATAACAGAACCCATGAGGTTGAAGACTTTTCCTATATCCCCTATCCCTTTTGCTAAATCTTTTTCTTGTTCAGAAAGTGCAAAAAGAATTAAATTTCCCAAAGAATGTCCTTTGATTTTTCCTTTTTCAAATCTATACTGAAAAAACCTTTCCATAAAAGATTCATCTTCAGCTAATGCCACTAAGCAATTTCTTATATCTCCCTGAGGTATTGATCCAAACTCATCCCTGAGCATCCCACTTGAACCACCTGAATCTGCAACAGTAACAATAGCTTTAATATTTGTTGTCCAAACCTTTAAACCTCTCAGTAAAGTTGATAGCCCATGCCCTCCACCAATAACAGTTACAGACATTCTGTGCGAAAGAACTTGGTCTACAAAAACTTTCCCAACAAGCTGTCCTTTTTTTATGTCCTTATTCACTGATTTTATTAATATTTGGTTCATCCTATAGACGCCAAGCAAAAAAATAAAAAAACCACCAATTAGAAAAAAATTTCTCAAAATAATTTCCTGATCTAAGAATTCGGACAAACTGGAAAAAAAATAAATATCTTTACTCGCATTTAAAACACCATGTATTCCAAAGCTAAAAACAACAAGCCCAAACAAAGATAACCAAGTCCATCTTTTTATATTCATTCCTGGGAAAAACCAAGCTAAATGTTTTTTGAAAAAATTCTTCACTTTATATTTGCTCCATTATTTCTTAACTGGTCGATAAGGTCAAAATAACCTCTTTCCAAATATCCCCTATCAATCAAAATTGAACTCTCTTGACTTGATAACGCTGCAACAATTAAAGCTGCTGCACATCTCAAGTCACTTGATTTTAATTCAGCTCCATGAAGTTTTCTAACACCTTCAATAATACATTCCTGGTTTTTTATTTTTATTTTTGCACCCATTTTTTCCAATTGTCTCAAATGTAGGAATCTTTTTTCAAAAACAGTTTCCACAACCCTGCTAGAACCTTGTGCCTTGCATAGAACGGAAGTTATCAATGGTTGTAAATCTGTCGGGAAAGCTGGATGAGGGGCTGTCTGAAAACTAACAGCTTGTATTTTTTTAGGAGAGCTTATGAGAGCATATCCTTTTCTTTCTTCAACTTTTGCTCCCATCAGAGAGATTAAAGAAGTGAAAGATTTCAAATCTTCAAAAGGGTAGTTGTATATTCTTCCAGATCCTTTAGATGCCAAGAAGCAACATGCTAAAGTTCCAGCAACTATTCGGTCTGCAGGAATCTTCAATCTTCCTCCAGAAATCTCAGATGCCCTTAAGGTTATCGAAGATTTTCCGACACCCTTGAACTTTACGCCATACTTTTTTAGAGCATTGCATAAAGCAATAACCTCAGGCTCTCTTGCAGCATTGTTTATAGTGATTTCTTTATTTAAAAATAAAGATGCCATAATTGCATTCTCTGTTGCTCCAACACTAACACCAACCAAGCTTATTGAGCTTTTGTCTTTTAGGATTTTTTTCTTGTTGAAAAAAACCTCAATCAATCCATTTTCCTTATAGGAACATTTGCAACCAAGGGATTCAAAAGCTGATAAATGAAAATCTATAGGCCTTTTCCCAATCTTGCAACCACCTGGCAAAAAAACCTTTGCTTTTCCAAACCTAGCCAACAGTGCTCCTAAAAACAAAACACTTGCTCTCATTTTTTTGCTTAAATTCAGATCAATTGAATTGCTTGTGATGCTTCTTGTATCAACATCAATCCCTCCATCCTTCCAGATGCATTTAGCTCCTAATTTTTCTAAAATTTCTACAGCTACATCTACATCAGATATTTTGACAACTGGATAAAGTCGACACTTGCCGTTTGCAATAATTGTTGATGCAAGAATTGGCAAAACAGCATTCTTTGAAGGCTGTACGTAAAAATCCCCCTTTAAGGGTTTCCCACCTTTGATTTCTGTTTTACTTACTGACGTTTAAAAAATCTCCTTGAACAACATTGAGTCTCGCTTTTGCCCTCTTTAAAGAATCTTCGGCCCTGCCCTTGTTTGTATTTTTTTCTAAAATCCTTTCCTTTGCCCTCTTTAAAGAATCTTCGGCCCTGCCCTTATCTATTTCACTTTTTGTTTCAGAAGCATCCGTTAATAAAAGAACTTTGTTATCTTTTATCTCAGCAAACCCATTGGAAACAAATCGAATCTCTTCTTTCTGATTGCTTTTTAACCATAATGTTCCCGGGACAATCAAACCAGTCATTGACTGATGATGATCCTTAACTCCGATATAACCCCTTTCAAAAGGCATGATCAAAGAATCAGTTTCAGAATCTAAAATTTTTCCTCTAGGTGAAAGGATTGTCAATTTCAAAGATTTTCCGCCTTTTTGACAGCACTATCAAAATCACCGACCATATAAAAAGCATCTTCTGGCAAATGGTCACCTTCTCCATTTACTATCTTTTCAAAAGACTCAACAGACTTTTGTTTTTCAACATATATACCAGGATTTCCAGTAAACACCTCAGCTGTGAAAAATGGCTGACTTAAGAATCTTTGAACTTTTCTTGCTCTGTTTACTGCAAGCTTGTCCTCTTCAGAAAGTTCTTCCATTCCCAAAATAGCAATAATGTCTTGCAATTCTTTATATTTCTGTAAAAGAGAGAGAACATTTCTTGCAACACCGTAATGATGCTCTCCTACAAATCTCGGATCCAACATTCTGCTACTTGAAATAAGAGGGTTAACAGCTGGATATATACCTAATTCAGCCAAGGCTCTATCCAATGAAGTTGTTGCATCTAAATGCGCAAAGGTTGTTGCTGGGGCGGGATCTGTATAGTCATCAGCTGGAACATATACCGCTTGAACCGAGGTAATAGAACCATTTTTTGTTGAAGTAATCCTTTCCTGTAGAGCTCCCATGTCTGTTGCAAGTGTTGGCTGGTAACCAACAGCAGAAGGCATCCTTCCTAAAAGACTTGAAACTTCTGATCCTGCTTGCAAGAATCTAAATATATTATCTACGAAAAACAATATATCCTGCCCTCCGTCTAAATCTCTAAACCCTTCAGCCAAGGTAACTCCAGTTAAACCTGCTCTAAACCTAACTCCTGGAGGTTCATTCATTTGCCCAAATATCAAAGCAACCTTATCTCTAACTCCAGCCTCTCCCAACTCATGCCAAAGATCGTTTCCTTCTCTTGACCTTTCTCCAACACCAGCAAAAACAGAATACCCTCCATGCTTTTTACCTACATTGTTAATTAGTTCGGTTAGCAAAACTGTTTTACCAACACCAGCCCCTCCGAAAAGACCTATTTTTCCTCCTTTTGCATAGGGGACAAGAAGATCAATAACCTTAATTCCTGTTTCAAAAATTTCACTAACTGTAGATTGATTTTCGTATTCTGGAGCTGATTGATGGATTGCCCTCGTTGCCTCTTTTTTCAAATCAAGCTCTTTCCCTCCATCCATAGGATTACCCAAAACATCTATCATTCTTCCTAGTGTCTGTTTTCCAACAGGAACCCTTATAGGTGCCCCGGTAAGCTCTGCATCCATACCTCTCCAGACACCATCGGCAGAACCCATGGCAACACACCTGACCTTATCATCTCCAAGATGCTGCATGACCTCTAAGATCAATTCTCCATCCGATCCAACTAACTCATCGCCTTTCAAAACAATTGCGTCCAGCAATGCTGGCAAATTTCCTGATTCGATAGCCACATCAATAACAACACCTTGCACTTGTGCAACTTTAGCTTTTGTATTTTTACTCATAAATCTCTCCTTAATTTATAGCTTCAGCTCCTCCAATAATATCCAACAATTCACTTGTAATCGCCTCTTGCCTTAACTTATTAAATAATTTTTGTTTTTGTTTCTCTATATCCTTTGCATTGTCAGTTGCCTGAGTCATAGCAATCATTCTTGCAGCCTGTTCACAAGTCATAGACTCTTGCAATGATCTGAAAACCATTCCCCTTATCGCAACAGGAACTAACATTTTTGCAATAATTTCTGGTGATGGTTCAAAAATCCAAGATTCAATATCTTCCTTTTCACCACTTTCTTCAACCTTGAAAGGAAGAAGCGTTGAACTGCTGGCTATGTATTTAGATTGATTAACGTATTTTGTATAAAGTATTTCAACCTCTCTCCATTCTCCCGAAACATAACCATCAGAAAGCTTTCCTAAAATCTCCTTCATATCTTCATCTGGAAGCTCTGCGGACAAATTCTCCGTGTAGTCTTCCAGTAAAGACAATCCTCTAAAGAGAGCCAAAGATCTTCCCTTCTTTCCAATTGAATAAACTGAATAATCATCTTTTTCAAGTTTCAAATCACTTATTCTGCTTGCCAAAAGTTTAAGAATATTTGAGTTATAGGCTCCACAAAAACCCTTATCTCCTGTAATTAGAACAAACAAATGCTTTCCACCTTTTGGATCTTTTGAAAGAGGATGGTCAATCTCTCCAACTATATTCATTATCCTTTTAAAAAGACCTTCAAAAGCATCATGGTACTGGGATCCCTCTTTTGTTTTTTGTTCTAGTTTGCCTAACTTAACAGAAGCAACCATTTTCATGGCGTTCGTTAATTTAGCAGTATTTTTTACAGAACGAATCTGTCCTTGAATTTCACGTAACCCAGCCATTACTCTCCTTTTTTAAACACCTTTCCAAACTTTTCACAAACAGACTTAAGTCTCTTATCAACTTCTTCAGTTAATTTAGCTTCTTCATCTATTTTGCTTATTAGGTCAGGATCTTCATGATTTACAAAACTTAATATTTCATTTTCGTATTTTGCAATATCGCTTACTTTAATTTCATCTAAATAACCTTTTGTTCCCGCATATAAAACTAAAGCCATTTCTCCAACAGACATAGGACTATATTGTGGTTGCTTAAGGATTTCAACCATTCTTTGACCCCTGTTCAACCTTGCCTGAGTCCTTTCATCTAAATCACTCCCAAATTTTGCAAAAGCTTCAATTTCCCTATATTGAGCTAATTCAAGTCTTAAACTTCCACCCAATTTTTTAATTATGTTTGTCTGGGCAGCCCCGCCTACACGACTAACAGAAAGTCCTACATTGATTGAAGGCCTGACGCCAGCATTAAACAAATCAGGATATAAAAAAATCTGACCATCGGTAATTGAAATAACATTTGTTGGAATGTAAGCTGTCTCATTCCCTTCCAAAGTTTCAATAACAGGCAAACATGTCATTGACCCTGCTCCAAGTTTGTCACTTAGTTTAGCTGCCCTTTCAAGCAGTCTACTATGAAGATAAAAAACGTCTCCAGGATATGCCTCTCTACCTGGAGGCCTTCTGAGAAGCAATGAAATTTCTCTATAAGCGTTTGCTTGTTTGGATAAATCATCAATAAGCAATAAGGAATGCTTTCCATCAAACATGAAATGCTCCCCCATTGCAGCAGCAGCATATGGAGCTAAAAACTGCAATGCTGCTGGTGAACTTGCTGGTGAACTTACAACTGTCGTATATTCCATAGCACCAACTTTTTCTAAAGCTTCAACAACTTCCTTAACGGCAGAAGCTTTCTGTCCTACAGCAACATAAATACAATAAACATCAGTGTTTTTTTGGTTGATAATCGTGTCAACAAGAATTGCTGTTTTTCCAATTTGCCTATCTCCAATGACCAGCTCTCTTTGACCTCTTCCAATTGGCACCATCGAATCTATAGCTTTCACACCTGTTTGAAGAGGTTCATGAACAGCCTTCCTCTCCAGAACCCTTGGCGCAATAATCTCCATTGGCCTTTTAGAAGCTCCAATAATTTCACCCTTTCCGTCTATTGGTCTCCCTAAGGCATCAACAACCCTGCCCAAAAGAGATTCTCCCGTGGGGATGTCTAGCTGTCTTTGAGATCTTTTAACCGTATTTCCCTCTTTGATTCCTTTGTAGTCATCAAGAATGATTACTCCAACAGAACCTTCATTCAAGCTTAAAGCTAAACCTCTCTCTCCTCCAGGTTCAAATTCAACCATTTCTCCAGCCTGGACCTTGTCTAGGCCATAAACCTCTGCAATACCATCTCTAACCTGTATAACAGTACCAACACTTTCAAGCTTTAATTGATCTTTGTGGTTATCCAAAGATTTTTTTAATGCAGATGCAATCTCATCAGTTCTTAATTTACTCA
>CAYNKD010000019.1:0-14784 GCA_964397735.1 uncultured bacterium
AAAGTTTTTAAGAATTGCTTGGTCTATCATTGCAGTTGTTTTACTCGCAAAATTACTAGAAGCTTGGGGGTTTTTAGCAGTTTCATGGATAATTGAAAGAGCCGGAGTCCTTCTTCCAATTCTTTTTGTCGTGTTGTTTCAAACAGAGATAAGGAGAAGCTTGGAAGGGATATCGGTTAAGGGTTGGTTTAAGGGGTCTGTGTTAAGCAATTCAGAAGATGCTGGAATTTTAGTTTCAACAATGATGGGCTCCTTGAGAGAGTTCAAAAGAAGCAGACTTGGTGCATTGTTAATTTTTGAAGGAAGCGACAGACTTGAGAATATTTTAGGAGAACTAGGCGGAGTTGAACTTGATTCAAAAGTAACTGTTGGTCTTTTAAAGTCAATATTTCAAACTCAAAGCCCTTTACATGACGGTGCAGTTGTTATCAGGGCTGGAAGAGTCAGAAGGGCTCAGGTTATTATTCCCTTGCCTCCTGGAGGTGCTGAATACAAAGGCTATGGAACAAGGCATAGAGCAGCACAGAGTTCAACTGGAGGGACTGGAGCTTTAGCAATTGTTGTATCTGAAGAAAATCAATCAATTTCAATTTCTGAAGGAGGGCAATTGAAGCAGAATTTGAGTTTCGAAAGAGTTGAGGAAGAATTGATTAAATTCATAAAAAATACAATATGAAAGTAAGTAAACCTAAATGGCTTCCAAAAGACCCAAATGAATGGTCTCTTTTTATACTATGTTTTATCTTAGCTATCCTTCTTGAGGTTCAGGTAGTTACAGGTAACCCAAATGCAAGAGAGGTTTTTGTTTTGGAAGCTGTTCCTGTGAATCTTCCTTCTGAATATAAAGTAAGTTCAGACGATTTGTATTTTGAAATTGAACTCTCTGGAGGCAGGACAAGATTAAATAACCTTCTTCTTGACACTGTTGATGTTGAAGCTAGATTCGATACTTACCCTGAAGGAAGCGGATTAGCTCAAGCCACATTACTAGTAAGACCTCCAAAAGGACAGGGGATAAAGCATATTGGAGGATCCAAGAAGGTAAGCATATATGTAGACAAATGGCAAGAGAATGATGTATCTGTTGAAGTTTATAAAAGGGGAGAGGCTCCGAGCGGAGTTCAGATAGTTGACTGGGAACTTGATCCAAGTAGCGTTAAGGTAAGTGGTCCTGTAAAACTTATGGATAGCCTAAAGACGGTTGAAGTTGAGTTAAATTTGGGAACAATTATTGAGTCTGAAAACAAAAATTTAAAACCTGTTGCAAGAGATGGAAATGGAAGACTTATACGAGGTTTAGTATTTTTTCCAGAAGAAATTAGAGTGGAGGTTGTTGCTCAGACAGTCAGGGATAGAAGAATTGTTTCTATAAGTCCTGACCTTATAGGAGAGCTTGAAAGTGGCTTTTTCATCAGTTCAATTGCTATAGATCCAGCAACAATAATTATTGAAGGGCCTGTAAAGGTTATTAGAAATTTGAATTTTGTTACAACAAATCCAATTTCATTAACTGGAAAAAGTGAAACATTTGAACTAATGATAGACGTTTTTTCCCCTTCTGAAACAACCTCTAGTCCAAAAAAAGTAAATGTCGCAGTTGAGGTTTCTCAGATAATCAGCGATTTAGAAATTTCATCATTAATTCCAATCAAAGTTATAGGAGGCGGATATACGACAAATCCATCAAGTATAAATCTTGTTATAAGGGGTCCGGTGAATCAAATTTCAAAATGGCTAGGAAAAGAATCTGATCTACTAGATTTGATACATGTGGAAGTAAGTGCCTGTAATAATGTTGATTTTTGCGAGAGGGAGGTTATTGTTGCCTTGCCTTCTGGCCTTGCCACAAAAACAATAAGTCCAGGCTATGTGACCTTAAATAGAAACTAACAGTATGTCAAGAATTTTTGGTATAGGCGTAGATATAGTCTATGAAGAAGAAATTCAGAAATGGCTTAAATGGAGTGATGAAAGGTTAAAGAAAACCTTATCCTCAAGAGAGTTTAAAGAAATGAAATCTTTAAAATGGACTGCTTCTCAATTTGCTGCAAGAATTGCAGCCAAGGAAGCTTTCTACAAGGCATCAAACATTTCATTCAAAGCAAATGAGGTTGGTGTTTTTAATGATGAAAAAGGAAAGCCTGATTTTGAATTTTCTGAAAATATAAAATCAAAGCTTTTAGACAAAAGAGCTCACCTTTCACTTTCTCATACTTCAGGGTGTTCCATTGCTTTTGTGGTTGTTGAAGAATGATTGATGTTGTTATTCCGAGCATGTTGGGTGGTAAAAACCTTGACGTTTTGGTTTCTGATCTGATAGGACAAGGTTTTGATAGAAAAAAAATCTTCGTTATAAGGGATGGTCTAGACCCTTCTTGGGAGGATATTTCTTCAGATGTAAAAATTGTTAAAACAAAAAGAAGATTAGGTTTTTCAGGAGCTTGTGACTTTGGGGTGAGGAACAGTAATTCAAAACATGTTCTTTTGTTAAATGACGATTTAACTTTATCAAGAAATTTTTATTCTTCTGTTCATGAGCATAAATCCTCAGAGCCTTTTTTGGGGTTTAGGGTTTTGAGTAAAAATGGAAAGAGAATTGAGTTTGATGGTGGAGGGATGAATGTTTTTGGATATGGCCTTTCTTTAAATTGTGGAAAAAGAGTTTTTAAGCAAAAAAATGAGGAAGTTCTATTTTCTTGTGGAGCTTGTTCTCTTTTTAGCAAAAGCCATTATGAAAAAATTGGAGGATTTTCAACAGTCTTTTTTTGCTATTTTGAAGATGTCGAGTTTGGCTGGAGGGCAAATAGGCTTGGTTACAAAACTTTATTCATTAGAGATGCTTTTGTTCGTCATGTAGGACAACATACAAGTAGCAGAGAGACTGGTTTTAGGGAAAGAATGATGGAAAGGAACAGTTTCCTTTCCATTTTGACAAATCTTCCTTCTGAAATTTTAAGCAGATACCTAAGTTTAGCTTGGGAATTTTCAAAAATAAGGGAATCTGAGTCTGTAAGAATAAAAAACCCATTAATAGAAAATGGATGCTCTTACTCAAGGAGAAACTTTATTCATGGCATTAGAGAAGTTGAAAAAATGAGACTTTTAACAAACCCAGATAAAAAATCTTTTAAAAAAACCAGAGACCTTTTGAGGGATCCTTTGAATCCAGCATTTCCAAGAATGATTTCTCAAGACTTGCTGAAGCAGGCATATGAATTATGGTTTTAATTGGACCAAAACGAAGAAGCTTACAGCTGGCTGGTTTAAAGCAAGATGACTCTTATATCATTGGTCCTCCTGAAATGCTACTTTCTAATTCGGAAATATGGGATGGAAAACCTTGGATTGTCGATTTTTTAACCCCTACATATGAGGAAAATTTTTATAGATTTAACAATAACTATCATATTAATGAAAGCAGTTTGCTTTTAGAGAAGATAGCCTTGCTCATGGGTGGGTTTTACATATTTGCACATGAGGGTCAATTTGAATCAAAAAAAACAAGAAACAAGGATATATTTAAAAATTTTTCAAACAAGAGCTTTGCTTTAATTCCCCCAGAATTTCCAGATTTTTCTTTCAGGGAGGAAAGTTCAAAATACATAGTTTGGGGCGGAGGAGGTTGGGATTGGCTTGATCCAGGGACCTTTGTCAAGGCAATGAACATCGCAGAAACAGAATACAAAGGTGTTATTTTTGCGGACAGGTATGATGGTTCCATTTTTAAAAATAAAAAAATGAAAAATTTAAATTCAACAAAAATTGATATTAACTCTTTTACACATCAAGAGAGGTATTTAGACTACGTTAATAATTCGCTATTATGGATATGCCTTCATCCTTCAGGAAGCATAGAGGCACCTGTCGCATACAGAACTCGTTTGTTGGATGCAGTGTATACAGGAAGACCTGTATTGGTCACAAAAGGGGAGGCATTAGGTGATTTCATAGTCGAGAATGGTGGTGGATGGTTTGTTGAGCATGAAAACCATAATCATCTAGCCTCTTTGATAGAAGGATTAGATTTAGCTGAAGTTAAAAAAAGAGGAAGAGCTTCAAAGGCTCTTCTTAAAGAGATTCAGCATCAAGAAATGAAAAAAAATATTTTATTCCAAGAGCCTTCAATTGAGAAAGCAAAAGATTTGCTTCTTAAGCTCAAAAAAACCAGAATCCATATAGATAGTTTTGCTTGGAGGGTTAAAACAAAAATCTTAGGGCAAAGGTAGTTTTAGAATCAGGTTAAAAGGACTTCAGTCATATGGATTACAAAGATTTAGCAATAGACATAAGCAAATGGATTAAGGCTTATGCGGATAAAAACAATACAAAATGTTTGGTTGTCGGTATTTCAGGAGGGGTTGACTCTGCAGTTGTTTCAACCTTGGCTGCTTCTACAGGAATTTCAACTTACGTTTTATCTATGCCAATAAAACAAAAATCTACACAGTTGGATTTGGCCGAAGGGCATATTGAATGGCTTGTCAAGAACTACAACAACGTTAAACCTCTGCATTTTGACCTAACATCAATCTTTGAAAATTTTATTAAAGATATAAATGTTCAGCTTGACAATGCTTTTTCAAGCAAGCATGCAGAAGCAAACACAAGATCTAGGCTAAGGATGTTATCTTTGTATCAGATTGCATCTGTGAAGAGTGGAATTGTTGTTGGAACTGGTAACAAGGTTGAAGATTATGGAATAGGTTTTTATACCAAATACGGAGATGGGGGAGTTGATATTTCCCCTATTGGGGATCTCTATAAAACAGAAGTGTGGGAACTTGCAAGATCATTAAACATCCAAAAGGAAATCATTCATGCATCTCCAACTGACGGACTTTGGGATGATGGAAGAACTGATGAAGATCAAATTGGTATGAGTTATCAGCAACTTGAATGGGTTATGAAGAAAGGTTTGAACATGTACAGAGAAGAGCTGATGACTTTAAGCAAGAAAGAAATAGAGATTGTTGAAAATTATTTGAATTTAAATTTGCAAAATAGTCATAAGATGAATCCCATACCTATCTACAAAAAACCTAAAAAGAATAGACCCTTGGAGGACAAATGAATAAAAAATTTATTTTAGAAGCTAAAAAAATAGAGGAATGGGTTATTGACATTCGAAGAGAGATTCACAAGTATCCAGAAACCATGTACGAGGAAGTGAAAACAAGTAAGCTGATTAGAGAGAAGCTTGATGAATTAGGTGTTGAGTATAGATACCCTGTAGCCAAAACAGGAATTTTGGCTCAGATTGGAACAGGAGACTCCCCATGTGTTGCACTTAGGGCTGATATGGATGCGCTTCCAATCCAGGAAGAGAATGATTTTGAATTCAAAAGCGTTATTGAGGGAAAAATGCACGCTTGCGGTCATGACTGTCATGTTGCAATGCTTTTAGGTGCTGTAAGGATTTTTAAAAAATATGAGAAAGAGATAAACGGAACAATCAAGTTCTTATTCCAGCCAGCAGAAGAGGGTGGTGCAGGTGGCTTAAAAATGAGAGAAGAAGGAGTTTTGGAAAACCCAAAGGTAGAAAGTATTTTTGGATTGCATGTTTGGCCAATTTTGCCAACAGGGTCTATAGGCGCAAGATCCGGAACTTTTTTAGCTTCTGCAGGCTTTTTTAAAATTCTCATAAAGGGGAAGGGGGGGCATGCTGCTATGCCTAATTTTTCAATAGACCCTATAACAGCAACTTCTCAAATGGTCAATTCTTTACAGAATATTGTAAGTAGGGAGATGGACCCTTTAGAGCCAGCTGTTTTAAGTGTCACTTATATCAATGGAGGCAAGGCTCATAACGTAATTCCAGAATCTGTAAGTATTGGGGGGACAATAAGGTCCTTAACGCTCGAAGGGCAAGAGAGGATTCAAAAAAGACTAGAAGAGGTTGCGAAAAATATCGCACTTGCACATCAATGCCAAGCTGAAGTTTCTTTCCCTGGGCACATCTATCCACCTACAGTCAATGATGAGCTGCATTGGGATATGGTCAAGGAGAAAGGAAAAGATATTTTTTCAGAAAATATTTTTGAGCTTGATCCTGTTATGGGTGGTGAAGACTTTTCTTACTATACTCAAGTATGTCCAGGTTGTTTTGTTGCCTTGGGAATAGGCAATGAAGAGAAGCAGAGTACTACAAGTGTCCATCACCCAAAATTCAAGGTTGATGAAGATGCTTTGCATTTAGGTGTCGCCCTACATCTCCTCATGGCCACCGAGGCCCTGAATGGAGATTGATTATAGAAATGCTTACAGGTATCCTGAAAAGGGTGCCTGGTTTGACTTTTGGAATTGTAGAGTCGTTATCCCTGATCAAAAAAAATGGTTTTTTATCATGCCTCACATAATTTCAGAAGATTCAAAAAAGAAAAGTTTTTTTTATCATTCTTCTTTTGATTCGGAAATAAGTATGTCTGAAATTTCAGAAGAGCTACATGCTAGTAAAAAAAATGCAGAGATAAGGTGGAAGGACAATTTGTTTTCTTCAAGGAAAATAAAAATATCTGAAAAAGATTATGAGTGGAATTTTTCTATTGATCCCATTTGTACAGATGGAACTGGAAAAGGGAAAGATTCAAGAGCTTTTAATGTTAGGGAAAAATTGCATTTGAGAAGTCTGCCTTTTATACATAGGGTTCCCACAATGAAAGGCTATGGGAATGGGTATATAAAAACCCCAAAAGAAAAAATAAATCTTGAAAATGCAATTATTTATCAAGCTAAAAACCATGGTCCAGATTTTCCTGAATCTTGGACATGGCTTCATGCGAACATCATTCCTCAATTCCCAAATTCATCTTTTGAAATAGGCATGATGCCTTCTCGGGGTGGATTTGAGGGGATTTTCAGATGGGCAGAAAAAGGAAAAACTGAAGTCTATGCAAGTTTTTTAGGAGACAAGGTTCTTTTGGAGAAGAAAGGTGATGATTTTGTTTTTTCCGTAAGAGACAAGGGCGGAAATGAGATTATTCAAGGGTTAGCTTCTCATGGTGAAAAAACAGAAATCAACTTCCCTACACCAGCGGGAGAGGTTTTCTCTACTCCGGAATCTTTTGATGGTTATGTTTCTGGTAGTTATCTGGGGCAGTTTTTTGAGTCAGAACATCCTGCACTAGGCAAAGGTTTTAAAAAATAAATATAGGTTTTAGAATTACAAAACTATGGATTTGGATAAAAATTTTATACCAGATGATTATTACGATTTTATAGTCATAGGTGGAGGTCCTGCAGGAGCAGTTTTTTCTTCCCTTGTTGCAGAAAAAGGACATAAGGTTCTTGTTCTTGAAGGATCTAAATTTCCAAGATTCTCCGTTGGGGAGATAATTGCACCTACCGCAATATGGAGAACTTGGCATCGTTTAGGGGTTACAAAGGAAATGCTTGATCCTCTATTTGTCAAAAAATGGGGAGCTGGATGGATAACACCTAACGGAACTCAGTTTAATTTTGACCAAGATGTTCATCCTGATGATCACAGATGCCATGCTCATGTTTATCAGTTAGATAGAGCTGTGTATGATGAATTTCTATTGGATCATTCTAGAAAGAATGGAGCAGTTGCTCTTGAGGAAGCAAGAGTTCAAGAGCTTCTTTATGATGAAGATGGAAAAATGAATGGTGTTTCTTTTTCCAGACATGGAAAAAACTTTAATGTTAAGTGCAAGCTAGTTGTCGATGCCAGCGGAAGGGCTAATTTCATCCCCAAGAAACTGAACTTAAGAATGGAAATCGAAGAACTCCATTCTTTTTCATGTTTTGCCCATTGGGAGGGTTGTGAGAGAGATAAAGGTATACATGCTGGAGATGTGAGGCTTTTGTTTACTGAAAACAATTTATGGTATTGGTGGGCTCCTTTAAAAGCTCCAAAAGCTTCAATAGGAATTGTTGCTGATAAGAATGTTCATTGGGACGAGTATTCAAAAGACCCAGAAGCCTTTTATGAGAAATGGGTTTCTAATCACCCCTTTGTAAAAAAAAGAGTAGCTAACGCTAAAAGGATAACTGGGTTTGAAGCTGTGAAAAATAAAATAAATCAAGCTTCAAAAGATTCTGCTTTGCTTTCTAACTTTCATGCTAAGTCTTCAAAAGCTGTTGGAGATGGCTGGGTTTTGATTGGAGATACATTAGGGTTTGTTGATCCAGTTTTCTCTGCAGGGCTTCATGTTGTTCATGGATCTGGAGTGATTCTTGCTGATGCAGTTATGAAGGGTTTGGAGAAAGGAGATCTTTCTCGTGAATATTTAGAAAAAGAATATCATGAAAAATACAAAGAAGAATTTCAAGATGTCCTTTTCCACATCCAGGGATGGGCTCAACTTTACTATGAGCCAAAACTTGTTGACATGTTCTTGAAGTGGGGAAACAAGTATCCACACATAAGGGATATGTATATTAGAACCTTTATTGCTTTTGAGAAAGATGCAATCAGGGATTTTAGTAAGTTTTTCTTGAAATTTTTCAAAAACACCTCTCACAAGAGTGGTTTAAAGCTTTCTATTAAAAAATAAAAAATGTCTCAAAAAGTAAAATCTTTTTATAGCGACTATTTGGAAGGCTTATACCCATCCTTAATGAGATTCCTAATCATAATTAAGCCTTTATTTATTTTTATTGGGATTTTTTACTCACTCAAAGAGCCTCAAAATTCAGTTCCTTTTTGGCTTGTTTCTTTATTGGTTTGTTTTTTTATGATTGTTTTTGGAACTGATATAGGTTTGCATAGGTACGATGCTCACAGGTCCTTCAAGACATCTTACCTAAAAAGGCTTTTTCTTCTTTTCTTTTCAATACCATGTATGAGCGGAAGTCCTCTTCACTGGGCTGTTGTCCATAGAAAACATCATGCAGAGTGTGATGGTGAGGAAGACCCTCATTCTCCACATAATATCCCTTGGTGGAAGGTTTGGTTTTATTTGCATCCCGCATATGAATTTGTACCTTCGGAGAATAAAAAGTATTTTAGAGGCTTGATTTCAGATAAGACTTACCAGATTACACATGCATATTACTTTCCAATTGTTTTTATTTATGTTTTCTTGATTTGGAAATTCTTTGGAGTGCAATGGGTTCTTTTCGGAATGCTTATTCCTTCAGCGATTGTTGATATGCAAATGGCTTTTGTGAATGTCATTTGTCATGTTTATGGTTATGAAAATTACAAAACTGGAAAAAATTGTCATTCTAAAAATAATTGGCTTGTTCACCTTCTAACATTTTTCTCTTTCGGGCTTCATAACAACCATCATTGGGATCCTGGAAATCACAGAACGTCAAAAAAGAAGGGAGAGGTAGATCTTTCTGCTTGGATAATAGAGTCATTTTTTTTAATTGAAAAAGACTCAAGATAAGACAATATAGCCTTTTACTAGCTTCTGCACAAAGTCTTTTGGATCTTTGGTAAAAGGAGCATGTCTTGACTTAAATTCAAACAAGTGACTTTTTTTAGAGTTTTTCCTGACCCATTTTGCCTGATTGATTGGATTGATTTTGTCGTAAATTCCATGCATTAAAAGGATCGGGATTGGGAAATTTTGTATCTTTTCTCCGAACTTCATATCGAACATATCCCATCTAAGGTTTGTTAAAAGCTCCTTATCTGAATTTTTACATGTTTGAATGATTGAATCAATTTCTTCTTTCGTCCAGGATATTTCCATCTCCTTCAAGGTAGGCATTATGTGCCTTACAGGGTTTTTGAAATAATTTTCTATTCTTTTTTCAAGGATTTCTTTTGGGGTTGATGAAGGGTTTTCTGGAGGAGATCCATTTATAAATGAAGCAACTTTTATTCCCATCTCACCATATTCATTTATTACATTTTGGAGAAGAAAAGAGCCCATTGACCATCCAGCAACAATATCGGGCTTTTCTTTCTTTAGGTATTCCTTCAACCAAAGTGTGAGGCCATGGAGATTATTTGGTCTTGGGCTTTTTTTGCCATGACCTGGAAGAGTTGGTGTTAAGATGGTCCAGTTTTTTGGGAAATACTGAATTAGTGGTTTCCATGTGGTTTCACTCATTCCAGACCCATGAATCAAAGCGCATTTCACTTTTTCCATACCTTTATCCTAGGGTAGATGTTTTAGAATTAATCTATGTTAAAAAGAACCCCTTTGTTTAATGTTCAATCAAAGCTAGGTGGGAAATTTGGTCCTTTTGGAGAATGGGAAATGCCGTTATGGTTTCCAGAAGGGATAAAGAAAGAAGTGATGGCGGTTAGAAGAAAGGCAGGCATTTTTGATGTTAGCCATATGGGAGAATTTTTAATCTCCGGGAAAAAATCTTTAGATTTTTTACAAAACCTTTTAACGAATGATCTTTCAAAAGTAAAAGTGAATAAGGCCCAATACAACCTAATGCTTAATTCTTCAGGGGGAGTTATAGATGATTTGATTGTTTATAGGCTTGGCCTTGATGAGTGGAGGCTTGTTGTTAATGCTTCAAATGTCAAGGCAGGCAAGGATTGGATTTGCAAAAATTTGACTTCAGATGTATTTTTCAGAGACGAGAGTGACGATTGGGGATTGATTGCAATTCAAGGTCCAGAAAGTGAAAAACTTTTAGAAAAGCTTTGTTGTGACATTTCTGAATTGAAAAGATTTGAATTGAAAAAAAGTGAAATCAATGAAATCAAGGTTGAGATTGCAAGGACCGGATATACAGGTGAGGATGGGTTTGAGATATTTGTTAGGCCTATGGAAGCTTCAGTTTTGTATGAGCAATTTATTGATATGGGGGTTAGTCCCATTGGGTTGGGTGGAAGAGATGTTCTTAGGCTTGAAGCTTGCTATCCTCTCCATGGTCATGAAATTGGACCAGACATCAACCCTCTTGAAGCCGGGCTAGGTTGGGCTGTAAAGTTTGAAAAAGGTGAATTTATAGGCAGAGATAGCTTACTTTCCTATGGTCAAAAAAGTAAAAAAAGAGAGATAAGGGCTCTCTTCCCAGAAGTTCCAGTTAGAGAGGGTTCTGAGGTTTACCTGAATGACTCTTTAGTTGGAAGAGTAACAAGCGGTCTTTTCTCTCCAACTTTAGATCGACCTATAGCATTGGCTTTATTAGAGAATGTTGATAAAAAAAACAAAGACCTTGTAATCAGAAAGGGAAAAAGGTTTAAGATTGCTAAGTTGTGCAAAAAGCCTTTTTATAGGAGATAATTTATGCTGTATTCAAAAACACACGAATGGTTCGAACCGGATTTGAAAAAAATTGGTATAACGGATTATGCTCAAAAATCTTTAGGAGATTTAACCTATATTGAAATCTTGGTTGAAGAAGGAGATGAGGTTTCTATTGGCGATGAGATTGCAGAAATAGACAGTGTTAAGACTAGTGAGGTTGTATATTCTCCAATTTCGGGAACAGTTTCCAAGATTAATGACTCTCTTGAAGAAGATCCTTCTATCGTTAACTCTTCTGCAGAAGGCGAAGGATGGCTTGTTTCTTTTTCAAACTGTGACGCTGTGGAGGGCCTAATGGATGCTTCTGGCTATGAGGAGCATAAGAAAGAAGAGCATTAGATGACTTTTTTTAAAAGGCATATTGGCATAACGGAATCTCAGGAAGATTCAATGCTTAGAAAGCTTGGACTTGACTCTAGTGAATCTTTGTCAAAAAAAATTATCCCTAGTTCAATATTCTTCAATGGAGAACTAAGTCTTGACAAAGCTTTGAATGAGCATGATGCTGAGGTTTTGATTAAGAAAATATTGGATAAAAATAAACTTTTTAAATCTTTTATCGGCATGGGCTACTCTTCAACAATATTACCTAACGTCATTAAAAGGAATATATTAGAAAATCCTGGCTGGTACACCCAATACACGCCTTATCAGGCAGAAATATCTCAAGGAAGGCTAGAAATGCTTTTCAATTTTCAAACAATGATTTCCGATCTAACTGGACTTGATATTTCAAATTCTTCGTTGCTTGACGAATCAACTGCTGCAGCAGAGGCGATGACAATGAGCTTTAATCTTCAAAGAAAGAAAAGCAAGAACAAGTATTTAGTTTATTCAAAATGCCATCCACAAACTCTAGAAGTTTTAAAGACAAGAGCAGAGCCTTTAGGTATATCTATTGAGGTGTTTGACCTCCCATCTTCAGAAGGCCTCTTTTCTGATGATGTTTTTGGTTTGATTTTACAGACCCCCGACACTGATGGAAAAATCCTAGATGATTATTCTTTGTTTGCAAAAAACGCTCAAGAAAAAAATATCATTGTTACAGTTGCTACAGACCTTATGGCATTGACCCTTATTGAATCTCCTGGCCATTTTGGAGCAGATATTGTTGTTGGTAATGCTCAAAGGTTCGGAGTTCCTTTGGGCTTTGGCGGACCACATGCTGCATTTTTTGCAACTAAAGAAAAATATAAAAGAAAAATCCCTGGAAGGGTTGTTGGTCTTTCTGTTGATAGTCAAGGCAATCCAGCTTATCGACTCTCACTTCAAAGTAGAGAACAGCACATAAGGAGAGAGAGGGCTACTAGCAATATTTGCACAAGTCAAGTTCTTCTTGCCATTATTTCTGCTGCTTATTCAATGTACCATGGCCCAGAAGGCTTAAAGAAAATTTCAACAAAAATTAATAGCTTGATGAATAGTTTTTACTCCTCTCTTGTTTCTTCTGGAATAAATCCTGAAAATTCTACTTTTTTCGATACGATAAAAATTCCATGTGATGCTAATAAGGTCTATAAAAAAGCTTTAGAAAAGAAAATAAACATCAGGAAGTTTAACAAATCTTCTGTAGGGGTTTCTTTTGATGAGCTTACAAGTGAAGAGGATGTAGTGAAACTCTTGAAGATTTTTGACATTGGCCATGTATCAAATTCAAAAAATAATTCTTTCAAGAAGAGGTCAACTTTATTTTTAACTAATCCAATTTTTAACAATTTTCATAGCGAGCACAAAATGCTGAGATATCTAAAAAGACTTGAGAATAAGGATTTAAGCTTAACTTCAGCAATGATTCCTTTGGGGTCTTGCACCATGAAGCTGAATCCTTCAACATGTATGTATCCTGTTTCGTGGCCTAAAAATGGAGGAATTCATCCCTTCTCGCCTCCAAGCCAGACAAAAGGCTACCAAGAGCTTATATCTTCTCTTGAGGACTTCTTGTGTGAAATAACTGGGTTTAAAGGATGTTCTTTGCAGCCAAATGCTGGATCTCAAGGGGAATATGCAGGGCTTTTATGCATAAGGGATTATCATTTAAAGAGAGGGGAAGGTCATAGAAATATTTGTTTAATTCCAAGTTCTGCTCATGGAACAAATCCTGCAAGTGCTGTTATGGCTGGATTCAAGGTCAAGGTTGTTGATTGTGACAAGCATGGAAATGTAAATTTCAAAGACCTGAAAAAGAAATGCAAAGAATATTCAAGCCAAATTGGAGCATTAATGATTACATACCCTTCGACTCATGGTGTTTTTGAAGACAAGATTAAAGAGATTGCAGATTTGGTTCATAGCGTAGGAGGCCAAATTTACATGGATGGTGCAAACATGAATGCACAAGTAGGTTTATGTAGGCCAGGAGACTATGGTATGGATGTCTGTCACCTGAACCTTCACAAAACTTTTTGTATTCCACATGGGGGAGGGGGTCCTGGAATTGGTCCAATATGTGTTGCAGAGCATCTCAAGGAATATTTGCCCAGTCATTCAATTGTAGATACAGGATCTTGTGGAAAGCAGGTTTCTTCAGCCCCTTGGGGAAGTGCATCTATTTTGTGTATTCCTTATTTGTACATAAGGATGATGGGTTTTGATGGCTTAAAGAAAGCCACTGAAATTGCGATATTGAATGCAAACTACCTAATGAATAGTCTTGAAGACAATTATCAGGTTCTTTATAAAGATGTAACTGGAACCGTTGCCCATGAATTTATTCTAGACTTGAGAGAAATTGAGGTCAGGACAGGGATAAACGTTGCTGACATTGCAAAAAGATTAATGGATTATGGATTTCATGCTCCTACAGTTTCTTTCCCTGTTTCAGGGACGATGATGATTGAGCCTACCGAAAGTGAAGACAAGGAGGAACTAGACAGATTTGCAGAAGCTTTGATTTCAATAAAAAACGAGATTGATGAGATTGAAAATGGGGATTACCCAAAGGATGACAATGTCCTTAAAAATGCCCCACATACAGCACAAATGATTGCAAGTGTAGATTGGAAATATTCCTATGACAGAAAAAAGGCTTTTTATCCTCTTGAATGGGTTAGGGAAAGAAAATTTTACCCCTCTGTTTCAAGAATTGATGAAACTTTTGGCGATAGAAACTTTATCTGCACCTGTCCTCCAATAGAGAGTTTTGACATTGAAGATTAAGTGTTTAGACTATTCGGCAGAAGATCCAAAAATTGATTTAAATATTGAAGAATATCTTCTTGAGGATGTCAAGTCAAATCCAAATAATATTTGGTTGAGATTCTGGAGGGGTACAGATTCTGTGATATTAGGCAAATCCCAAGACATTGAAGAAGTTTGCAATATCAAACAGTGCATTAAAGACAAGATTGGAGTTTATAGAAGATTTAGCGGTGGTGGTGCTGTTTTTCATGATCTTGGTAACCTGAACATAGCAATAGCTCTTGATAGGAAAAAATGGAACTTGCCTCTTGACCCAAAGAAGTCTTTCGAGTGGCTTTCCCTCATAATACAAAGATTTCTAAAAGAAAATGGCTTAAAGAGTTCTACCGGAAGGATTAGTGATATATTGGCTTCAAATGGAGAGGCATTTAAGAAAGTTTCAGGAACTGCTCAAGCA
>CAYNKD010000020.1:0-14756 GCA_964397735.1 uncultured bacterium
CCCTAAATTTACAATGGGAATATTGATGGAAATAATAAAATGAAAAAAAGAATTGAAAACTTAAGAGGGCTCATTGCAAAAGCAAAGCTTGGTGGAGGAAAAGATGCAGTTGAGAAACAGCATCAAAAAGGAAAGCTCACTGCTAGAGAAAGGCTTGAAGTGTTGCTTGATGACGGATCTTTCAGGGAACTAGGTATTTTTATAAAATCTTCCCCTTTGCCAATAGGCGAAAAAAAAGAATTTCTTGGGGATGGGTTAGTGTCTGGATTTGGAAAAATAAATGGCAGAAGAGTACTTGTTTATAGTCAGGATTTCACTGTAATGGGAGGCTCCCTGGGTGAAAGGCATGCTGAAAAAATAGTCAAGATTATTCAGACAGGAAGGAAAGTTGGAGTTCCTGTTATTGCAATACAAGATTCTGGAGGGGCAAGAATACAGGAAGGTGTTGTTTCTTTAGCTGGTTATGCAAGTATTTTCAGAGAAAACACTCTCTCAAGTGGTGTTATTCCTCAGATAGCTTGTATCTTGGGACCATGTGCTGGAGGAGCAGTTTATTCTCCAGGTCTTATGGATTTTGTCTTCATGACAAAAGGTACTAGCCACATGTTTTTAACTGGACCAGATGTAATAAAAACAGTATTGCATGAAGATGTAACTTTTGAAGATTTGGGAGGTGCTTCTGTACATACCCAAAAAAGCGGGGTCTCTCATTTTGTTTCAGAAAATGAAGTTGAATGTTTGAAATCAATAAGAGAATTGCTAGACTACATTCCCGCTAATAATAAAGTTTTTCAACGGAAGAAAGAATCAAACTCTCGCAATGTCCAAAGAAGAGAGGGGAAATTAAGGGAAATAATTCCTGATAGTTCGGATAAGCCCTACGACATGAAAGAGGTTCTTGATTTGGTTTTAGATAGCAATTCATTTTTTGAAGTTCAATCTTCTTGGGCCAAAAATATAGTTATTGGTTTTGGCAGGCTTGACGGTAATGCTGTAGGGATTATTGCTAATCAGCCTAACGTGTTAGCAGGTTGTTTAGACTCAGACTCTTGCAATAAAGCAGCTAGATTCATTAGGTTCTGTGATGCTTTCAATATTCCAATAGTCTCCTTTGTTGATGTTCCTGGCTTTTTGCCTGGGAAAGATCAAGAGCATAGGGGCATTATCAGGCATGGAGCAAAATTATTGCATGCTTATTCTGAAGCAACTGTGCCTCTTCTGACAGTAGTTACAAGAAAAGCATATGGAGGTGCCTATTGTGTAATGGCCCCAAAGCAGCTGGGTGCTGATTTGAATTTAGCTTGGCCATCGGCGGAGTTTGCTGTCATGGGTGCTGAAGGCGCAATAAACATAATTTTTAGAAAAGACATAAAAGAAGCAAAAGACAAAGAAAAGAAGAGGGAAGAGTTGGTTACTAATTATGAAACAAATATAGCAACACCCTACATAGCTGCTGAAAGAGGCTATGTTGATGAGGTTATTGACCCAATAGACACAAGACCTAAACTGATTGAAGGTTTGAGGTTCTATAAATCTAAAAAAGAAAGCCTTCCTTCTAGGAAGCATGGGAACATACCGCTCTGAAGAAGTTAGCTTTATTGGTATTTTTATTTTTATCTTTATCTTTTAGTATCTTTACGCAAGAAAGCCTTCAGGATTCTTGGCTCCAGAAAAACCTTATTTATTTTTCCGAATTAGAGCCAGGTGAAAAAGGTAATTTCCCTTCTGCCTTGAATGATGACCTTTCTGCTTTTTACATTAAGGAGATGCTTGAAAGGGGAGATCATGAGGAGGCAAAAAGACATTTTCTCCTTTGGTACAAGTCATGTAAGTCTTCTTGCCTTGATTTCTCAAATCTGGTTATTGATTTTTTAAAGCTCAATATTAATGACTTTGACAAATCAAAGATATACCTTGACAGTGTTTCTTCTAATTTAACTTATGACGAAAAGTCTGGCGTTATGTTTGATTTCTTTTTTCAGAAAAGAATTTCTAAAGAGGAATTTTCAATAAAGGAAATAGAACCTTATTACCAAAAATTAAACTCCGCGTCTCCTAAGAGGGTAAAAGAGGGTTGGGCCAGTTTGATGATTTTTTTACTTGAAGAGGGCCTAGAGCGGAAAAGGGCAGATGTTGAAGATGTTTTTAATTTTATTAGAGTTTGGAATATTAGCTTTGATTATGAAAAACTTGGAAAGATTTCTCCACATTCTGATTTGAAAAAATTTATATTATCTTGGGGGAATTACAAATCTTCAAAACCCAAAGAAGCAAAAGGCATTTTGAAAGATTGGGAGAAGGAGGGTATAGCGAATTACCACTTTTTGGATTATCACAGTCTAAATTCAAAGGTTTCTTCTTCCATGGGCGAATCCCAGGAGGCTCTTGAGTCTCTTGAAAAAATGGCTGTTAATGGGGGTGGGGAAGACGGAATATACAGAAAAGCCGGTTATCTTTTCTACCTGAATAGCTTTGATGAAGCTGAAAATGAATACAAAAGATATTTAAGTAGGTACCCTGATGGGCCAAGGGCAGATTTATGTAGGTATCATTTATTTAGGCTCAATGTCGTGAAAGATCCAAATATAGCTCTTTCTTATATTTCAGATATTGATGACCCCGACCTTCAGCCGAATAAACTTTATTGGGAATACAGACTTGGATCTTCTGATGAAAAATTAAAGATTCTTTTAGAAAGATATCCTTTTTCTTTTTTTAGTTTATATGTTTTTGAAAAAGAAGGCTTCTCTGAACAGGAATGGTGGAAGTTGGTTTTTAGGAATTCTGGAGATTTTGAATTCAGAAAAGACCTTCTTAGTGATTATGAAGATTTGATTCCTGAAATTATTCTAAAGGAAGCAAAGTTCAATTATTTACATGGTGAAAGAAGCTATAGTAATATTTTGAGGATATCGTCTTTACTTACGAGCCTGGAAAGGGGTATTGAGGCAAGGCTTTATGCTGGGTTTTTGTTGAAAGCAATAACTGAAGGGACGATGTCAGAAAAGGCTATCACAAGAACACTTTTTAACTTTTGGCCAACCCCATATGAAGAAGGATTTGATAATTTTAATCTAGGGACTAGGGAGCAAAAGTTACTTATGTATTCTTTGGCTCATAGAGAAAGTGCATTTCAGCCAAATGCCATATCTTCAGCGGGAGCTGTTGGATTGACACAGGTCATGCCTTCTACAGCGCTGGATGTTCTCAGAAGTATGCATATGGATGTTGCAATTGGTGAAGTTGGAAATCTTTTAAAGATGCCTGATTTTAATCTTATGGTTGGGACAACTTACCTCAACAGGATGCTTGAAAGATATGATGATGATCTTGTTTCTGCTCTTTTTGCCTATAACGCAGGATCTTCGAGGGTCGATTCCTGGCTTAAGCGTATTGGGGAAAGCAGCTATGAAAGCCCAACAGACCCTTTAAGAATATTGACGATACCTCTTTCGGAGCCAAGAATATATGCAAGAAAAATTCTTACAAATCTTTTCATGTATCAAAGACTAGATCATTATGGGTTAGAGTAGAAAACCATTCGTAAAATGCCAAATAAAAAAACAGAAGATTTTATCAGTCGCTGGAAACCTGAGATTGATTTTTACCTCGAGAAGGAAGTTGATAGAATTGAAGGAGTAGGTATTTTAAAGGAAGCAGTTTCTTATGCACTTTTCAATGGAGGAAAAAGAGTTCGGCCTTTGTTTTTTTTAGCAGTGCTTGAATGCTTTAAATCAATAGAAAAAGAAGAGAATGTTGAATCCATAATTCAGAAGTCAATATCTTTTGAACTTTTTCATAATTTCACTCTGGTTCAGGATGATTTGCCATGTATGGATAACGATGAGGCAAGAAGGGGAATGCCTTCATTGTGGAAAAAGTTTGGTGAATCTACCGCTTTGCTTGCAAGTGACGTTTTGTTGGGAATGTCTTTCAAGGTTGCCGGCAGCAATCCAACTGCACTTATAGAGATGTTGATGCCAGATAGTTTGATTGGCGGGCAATTTCTTGATTTAGATACAGAAAACAAGCATTTGAATTTAGAGCAGATTAATAAATCCAAAACAGCAGATTTTTTTATGCAAATATCACAAGTTGCTTGTAGGGATTTAGGCTTAAAGACAAAAGATACTATGTTTATGAAATTAAAATCTTTTTCTTTAAATTTTGGACTTTATTTTCAATATAGAGATGATTATTTTGATGTCAAAAGTATTGATGAAAAAAAGATTTTGAAGAAAAAAATGAATTTTCATATCGAAAAACAGAAGTCCTTGTTGGAAGAGATGAATTTACAGGATTCGGTCCTGGGGGGTTTTTCTAATTGGCTAATAGACAAGGAGTAGATTTTGAGAAATGGGTTGCAGCGGGTAACTCTTTTGTTGTTGTTGATGGGGATTCTTTGAGCATTGAGAAACGATCCAGATTTGTAAAAAAAATTATCGATTCAAAAAATTACATTGATGCAGATGGAGTTCTTTTTGTTAGTGTTCTTGATAATAATTCGATTAGATGTGACGTCTACAACAGGGACTCTAGTATTGGAGAGATTTCTTTAAATGGGTTCAGGATAGCTTCTGCATACTGCTATTCAAATCGGGAAAGACTCGGATGGAAATGGAGTTCTTTAAGCTTAGATAAGTGGATTTCATCCCAGATAAGTGAGAAGTGGGAAATAGATAATATATCCTCTAAAGAAGATTGTTTTTTTGTTAGTTTGAAAAAGGAACTTTGTGATGACTTTGAATGTGAAAAGATACAAATTAACAAGATAGCTGGCTGGTCTGTTGTAGGGGTTGGAAATCCTCATTTTGTTATTTCTCTAGATGAAGAATACAAATTGAATGAATCTGATTATTTAGAAATATTTGAAAAGGTTTCTATGAATGAAAATTTTCCATTTGGGGCAAACGTTCATTTTTTAAAAAGAGTAAACCAGCTAGGTGACTATCTAGTTCAAACATATGAAAGGGGAGTAGGAGAAACTTTATCCTGTGGTTCCGGATCTCTTGCCTGTTCTGTATGTGCAAATAAGCAAATAGACAAGGGTATAGAGCATGTAAAGACAAAATCAGAAGGAGGTATTTTAGAGGTAACCTTTGGTGAGGATTTTGTTGTTTGTAAAGGGCCGGCAAAAAAAACTTTAACTGGTTTTTTTGAACTTTTTTAAGCGTAGTATTCCATAATGTAACCAAGATTTAATTCTTCAGCTACTGGAATCTCTGAAATTTCTGGATATCTTTCATATTTAGAGGTCCATTTGTCCTGATTAACAACAAGCCATCTTGGAGCACCCCTGCCAATTACTTCTGAAACCTTCTCCTTAAAGAAAGTTTTTTTCATGGATCCAGGCTTTAAAGATATAACATCGCCAGGCCTGCAGGCGTAAGAGGGTTTGTCCGCTTTTCTTCCATTGATGTAGAAATGACCATGAACTACAAGCTGTCTAGCCTCTCTTTGAGTTCTTGCGAAGCCACTTTTCAATGCAAGAGTATCAAGCCTTGATTCAAGCAATCTCATTAACATTTCTTCAGAGGATCCTTTCTTGTTTTTCGACTCTCTAACATAGCTAGCAAATTTTCTTTCTTTCAGATTGTAGATAGCTCTAAGTCTTTGTTTCTCAAGAAGCCTTATTTTGTAATCGCTTGATTTTCTCCTCCTCATGTTTGTCCCATGTTGCCCTGGAGGATGTTTCTTTCTAGCAAGTGGGTCACGATGAGTCCCAACAACATTCATTCCTAGCTTTCTAGAAAGAGCAACCTTTTTTTGTTTAATTGACATATTACAAGCGTCTATTATAGCTTATTAGCTTTTAAAAATTGAAGATAGCTTTATGATTCCCCAAATCACTAGAGAAAAACATAACCCAGAAGCCAAACCAACGAAAGCAGCGTAAAACCAATTTTTATCAATATTTTTCATATTTTTTTTTAGAACTTTATGTATATGAAGGGATTCCCTTTTATTGAAAATCTTTGCAGGCATCCATCTCTTGAAAGAATTTCTATGATTTCCTTGCTTTTTTCAAGATCTGTATTTTTTTGTATTTTTTTTTGTATTAATGTGATTACCTTTTGTTCAGTACATACTATATTGCCTGAATTTCTAAAAGCAAGAAGTGTATTTTTGTATTCATTTTTTATCTTTTTTGAGACAGGTGAAACTTTTGTTTCATTTTTTTTCTCAGGTTTCTTGAGAATATTTAAAAAATTTTCAAATAAATTTTTCATAAGCCTTAGTCTATTTCAATTTTATCGATTCTTTTTTGATGTCTGCTTCCCTCGAAGTTAGTTGAAAGGAATAATTGAACTAGGTTTAGTGCATCATCCCTATCTATCATTCTTTCTCCTAGGCATAAGACATTTGCATCATTATGTTTTCTTGTCATTATTACAGATTCTTTATCGTGAACTCGCGCAGCTCTTATTTTTTGATGCCTGTTTGCAGCCATTGACATTCCTATCCCACTTCCGCAAACCAGTATTCCATATTGTGCATCTCCCTTTTTGATACTTTTGCAAAGATCATGTGCAAAATCTGGGTAGTCGACAGACCCTTCAGCACTAGGCGTTAAGTCTATAAACGAAAAGCTCTTACTCAGATTTTTAATAATGTATAAAGAAAGTTCTTTGCCGGCATGGTCACATGAAATGGCAATTTTTAGGTTTTCATCCATAGTATTTCTTCTCCCTCGAAGACGATATTTTTTTTTCTCAGCCCTGATGCTGACTTGAAATTCTTTTCTACAACCATCTCTTTGTCTTTTGGACAAAGTATGTAGAGGTTTGGCAATAATGATCCTTCATTTTCCCAGAATTCTGATAATTCAGACAGGAATTCTTCATCATGATTGTCTCTCTTGTAGCCAAGTTTTTTTGCAACTAGGGATAATTTTATTTCTTTTGGAGTTCTGTATAGGTTGATGAAAATTCCATCAAAGGTAAATGACTCAGCTATTTTTGAAATATTCTCATTCAGGATGAAGCTCTTGTAATTTTCCGAAAGCATCTGGTATTTTTGCAAGTTCCAGTTTGCAATTTTTTCATAAATATCTCTCCAGTCTCCATCGGTTCTTTCCCAATGACTTATAGAAAGAAGAAGAGAATTCAGCAAGAGTCCCTTTGAGATTGTCCCGTCTTCAAAATTTTCTAAAATCTTTTCAATGTTTTTGTAGGATCCATTTTCGAGAATTGGCTTTTCGAGAGACACCTCAGTAATCGTTTTACCATTGAAGTTTATCGGCTTTTTTGCTGTCAGGAAAAAAGTGTGGAGAGCGTAGTTCATCTTGTCTTTATTTGCAGAAAAAAGATTAATATCAGATTCTCTAAATTCAGAAAAAATCCTACAAAAAGGATCTCCACATACCGCAAGCCTTCTTATTCTTTTTCTGCGAAAAGTTTCAATTATGTCAGATCCAAAAAGGTTCATTTTAGTTTTTCATTATCTCCAATAGTATATTTATCAAAGAAGGGTCAGCTATATTTTTTAAATATGTATTGATTGATTCGTTTATTTCGATTGTCCCTTTCCTTCCTCTATATGGCCTGTCATGCTGTAAAGCCACATAAGTGTCAGCGATTCTAAGTATCCTGCTTGCGAGGGGGATATTGCTTCCTTTCAGTCCGTCTGGATAGCCTGAACCATCCCAGGCTTCATGAGTGTTTCTGATTATTTTGGAGACACCTGGTAGACTTTTAATCTCCTTTGTTGCTCTTTCCCCTATCAAAGTATGGTTCCTGATTACTTCTTCCTCTTCGCTTGAAAGGTTTTCTTTTTTCATATAAATCTTTTCATCTTGCGCAAGGATTCCAATGTCGGAAAGAAATGCAGATATTTTCATTTCAAATAACTCTTCTTGGCTCATTCCAATTGCTTCTCCAAGTTTTACAGAAAGGAGGGCAACCTTGCTAGGGTGAGTTGCCAAGAATGGTATTTTCTCTCCTATTAAATTGGAAAAAACAACTGATATCGCTAGGAGGTATGCTTGGGCTTCGAATTCTGACAACTCTTGTCCTGAATCTTTGATTTCATTTATTTTTTCATTTGCAAAATCTTGTATGTTTTTCTTTTCTTTAAAGGTTATGAATTTATCAACTAGTTGTGTTTGGAATCTTGTTTCTTTTGATTCATTCAAAATTTTATTAATCTCATTTTTTGTTCTTTTTGGCCTATAGGGCCTTTCCCTGCTTAAGGTGTCATTTAAATCAGAAATGGATAAGATTTGTTTGGCTGTCGTGAATTCGCCAAGCATTAACTGGTCAGGATATCCAGTTCCATTCCAGCTTTCATGATGGTGTCTAATCAAATTTGCGACTTCTTTCATTGAAGGGATATCCTTTACTATTTTGTATCCAACTACTGAATGGCTTTCAATTTTTTTTCTTTCCAAGGGAAGCAATGGTCCTTTTTTATAAAGTATTGAATGAGGTAATGTTGTTTCTCCAATATCGTGCAAAAGAGCAGCATAGTATAAATTTCTTTGTGTCTTTAATGTAAGTCCAAATTCATCTGAAAAACTAATTGAGAAATTTGCAACTCCTTGTGCATGGGAGCTTGTGTGGCCTTCAATTTCATCTAATATCTTTGAAAGACATTTTATTAATTGTGAAAGTATGTTAAATCTTTTCATCCTTTGATCCTTACACAATTTTTCCCTTCAGATTTTGCAAGATATAAACATTCATCAGCAATAGATATTATTTCATTTAAGCTATTTCCATTTTCAGGATATGTTGCAACCCCAATTGAAACTGTAAAGTTGATTTTCTCAACATCATCTATAGGGATGGAGATATTTTGAATTTCTTTCAATAATTTTTCAGCTGCTTTTTGTGTATTTTTAATATCAGACTCAAGTAAAAGCAACATAAACTCTTCTCCACCGTACCTGCCCGCTAAATCTCCTGCTCTTGACCTTTTTTGGATGTATTGAGCAAGGTTTTTTAAAACTTCATCACCAACCTGATGCCCGTAAGTATCATTTACCTGTTTGAAGTTATCAACATCAAGCATCATTATGCTAAAAGTTCCTTTGTATCTTTTTGCTCTTTCAAGTTCAATGTTTCCTAATTCAAAAAATCTTCTTCTATTTAGGAGGTTTGTCAAGCTGTCTGTTTGTGCTAAAAGCCTTAATTCTTCTTGCAAATTTTTATTTTCTAATATTCTTGAAAAGTCTTTTGCTGCAACTTCAAAAAAGGTATTATCTCGATTGTTGAATGATGATGAGGTTGATTTCATCAAGGCCAAAAAACCGACTCTTGAACCTCTTTCGTAAAGGTGTGTGATGATCATGCTTTTTGGTCTAATGTCTTCAACAATTGCTTTTGGCTCCTTTGGGAATTGAAATAAACCTTCCGGAAAGCCTGTTTTTGAAATTCTTCTTACGTCTTCCCAATTGAATGGACTTAGGGAATTGCGATTCTTTTTTTCTTTGAATATGCTTAAAAGAGCATTCAGCAATTCTGGATCATGTGTATTTGATTGAGATATTAATGTCTCAGCTGTTTTTTTTGAAAATCTAAGAAAATGATCTGGATTTTTTTCTAATTTTATTTCTTTGTTTTCTTTTGAATAAAACATTACTGCATAATCGGCATCTAGTGCTTCGTATAGTTTTTCTACGAATATTTCAGCTAAGTCTTCTGGCGAGTTTGTCATTTCTGAAATATTCTTAAGCAAAGAGAGTTCAGCAACCTGTCTTTCAAAATGTTCTCTGAAAACAGAGTGGTATCTTTTCAAGGTTTCATTAAATACGATTTCAAGCTTCTCTTTTTTTAGATAAAGGTCAAAAAGTTTTTTTTCCTCTTGAGATAAGAGCTTTTTGAAGGTTTTTATACATCTCCAAAATGCTTTATCAATATTTGAAGGATCTATATCTTTTTCAATCCAATAGTCAAAGTTTTTTCTAATCAACACTGTTACTTGATTGTTTTTCATCGAGGGAAGAGCTTTGTCAAAAGATGAGAAAACGCCAAAAATAAAATCCCCTAGAAGCTGCCTGATGGATTCAATTGAATTTTCAGGAAACAAATCCACAAACTCTTGTGGGGGATTGCTTGTAAACTTGACTAGATATTTCCTTAAAACCATTCTAAGAAAATCATATTTATACTCAATATTTTTTTTCACTTCTTAATAATTTTATAGGTTCTAAGGCTCTTATAGGATAGAATTGCTTTTATTCTGACGCGGGGTGGAGCAGTGGTAGCTTGTCGGGCTCATAACCCGAAGGTCGCAGGTTCGAATCCTGCCCCCGCACCCAGGTTTTGGCAGCGTAGCTCAGCTGGTTAGAGCGTCCGGCTCATACCCGGGAGGTCCTCGGTTCAAGTCCGAGCGCTGCTATATTACCTAAAGAGTATGGATAAGTTGTTAAAAAAAATTAGAGACAACATTGTTGAAAAAAAACTAATAAACAATGGTGAAAAGGTTTTAGTTGCATGGTCTGGAGGCCCTGACTCCACAGCCCTCCTCTTACTTCTGAAGAGTTTGCGAGATGATTTGGACTTTCACCTTGAGGCTTTTTACTTTAACCATAATTCAAGAAAAGACTCTGCTCAGGAAGAAGCTTTTGTCGATCTTTTTTCTCAAAAGCATTTCATCAAACTCCACATTTCAAAATCAGTAAAAAAAACTATTGGAAAAGGCCCTGAAGACACATGGAGGAAAGAGAGGTATTCTGCAGTTGAAAAAATTATTCAAAAAAACAAGTTCGATAAAGTTGCTACAGGACATACCCTTGATGATAATTTGGAGACCTTGCTAATTAGGGTAGGAAGAGGCTTTGGCCTGGAGGGAATCAAGGGAATTCCTCTCAGGAGAGATCGTTTTATAAGACCTCTCTTGAATGTAACAAAAGAAGATTTGACAAATTATTTGGAAAAAAATAATCACGAATCCTACAAGGACCCTTCAAATGAAAATAATTTGATTAGGTCTTCCTTGAGGAAAGAAGTCATTCCGGCTTTAAAAAAAAATTGGGGTAGATATTGGCCAACAGGTCCTGAAAAAAGTTTAGCAATTCTTGCTGAGGAAAATGAATCTCTGAATGTTCTGTCAAGCGACTTGTTAAGAATTTACTTAAACGAGAAAGGGTTAAATAGGGAGGTTTTCAATCTGCCACCAGCAATTTCTTTGAGAGTTATAAAGAATTGGCTGTATTCAATTGGAGTTACTCCCCCCAGGGGAGCCTTGGAGAGAGTCTTGAGGGAAGGAAAAGCTAAAAGAGAAACTTTTATTGAAGGTCCTTCATGGTTCAAGGTTGAAATTACAAATGACAATATTGTTTATGTTGGAGAGTGATTTTTTGTTTAGAATATATTTTCTTGTTTTATGAAAAGAAAAAAAAAGAATACTAATCAGCCTTCTCCAAGGTCACTTTTGATATTGGCATTTGTCTTTTTTGGAACAATGCTTTTTTTCAGTCTTTTCAAAACATCAGAAGAAGCAACTCAAAGTCAATTTTTAACCTACCTCGAAGAGGGCTCTGTGGAAAATGTTTCTATCGATACAAGCTCAAACTCTGTTAGCTTTAAGATTTTTAATGATGAAAAAGATTACTTTTCAAGGACCATATTGACTGACTCTCTATTGGAAAAAATTAATTCAAATGTATCTGAAGTCAAAATTAAACCTAAGAGCTGGGGGGAAAGTGTTAACCCTTTTGTGTGGTTTGCGCTTTCGATAGGAATAACAGTATTGATTTTCATTCTTCTAATTCGAAAAATGGGAGGAGGGGGAGATCCAACATCTTTTGGGCAGTCAAAAGCAAAGTCAATCACTAGTGAAAAAACAAAAACAAAATTTAGTGATGTTGCTGGATTGGAAGAACCAAAAAATGAATTGCAGGAAATTGTTGCTTTCTTAAAAAACCCAGCCCCTTTCAAAAAGCTAGGGGCAAAACCAACAAAAGGCGTTTTGCTAACAGGCCCTCCAGGATGCGGAAAAACATTATTAGCAAAAGCTGTTGCAGGGGAAGCTAAAGTTCCTTTTTTCCTTTCGAGTGGTAGTGAATTTGTAGAGCTTTTTGTTGGAGTAGGGGCATCAAGGGTTAGGAGTTTATTTGAAAAAGCAAAAGCAGCTGGAAGTGCTCTTATTTTCCTTGATGAAATAGATGCTGTTGGAAGGCAAAGAGGTGCTGGGATGGGTGGTGGTCATGATGAGAGAGAACAGACTTTGAATCAAATCTTAATAGAGATGGATGGATTTGAATCGCATAATAATATAGTTGTTATAGCAGCAACAAATAGGCCAGATATTTTAGACCCTGCTTTGATAAGGTCTGGACGTTTTGACAGGAAGATAAAGGTAAATTTACCAACTGTGAAATCAAGAGAGGACATATTGAAAGTTCATTCTGTGGGAAAACCTCTGGAAAAAAGCATAAGCCTTAAGCACATAGCGCAAAGAACCCCTGGCTTCTCTGGTGCAGATTTAGAGAATCTTTTAAATGAATCTGCCTTATTGGCTGCAAGGGTCAAAGCTAAAAAAATAAAACAAGAACATTTAGCGGAAGCTGTGGAGAGGGTCGCAATGGGCCCTCAGCGTAAATCTTTAATTATTTCAGAAAAAGAGAAAAAGACTGTTGCGTGGCATGAGTCTGGACATGCGATTGTTTCTTATCTTTTTGGTTCAACAGTTCACAAGATTACTATTATCCCAAGATCCGAAGCTCTCGGCTATGTTTGGAATACTGATTCTGAAGAAGATACAGACAAAGCCCTACAGACAAAGGAAGAACTTTTAGACCAGATGGCCATTTGTTTGGCAGGAAGAGCTGCTGAAAAGATCACTTTTAAAGAAATTACAAATGGTGCTAGCTCTGATATAAAAAGAGTTACTAGCATTGCGAGGTCTATGGTCCGAAATTGGGGAATGAGTGAAAAGATAGGTCCAGTTGATTACGAATATGACCAAGCACCCTTCTTGGGAAGGGGTCTTTCAATGCAGAAAAATCATTCAGATGCAACCGAAGAGGAAATAGATCGACAGGTTCTTTCTCTAATTAATTACTCTCAAGACAAAGCTGAAAAGATGCTTTTAAAGCATAAAGATGCTTTGGACAGTCTTGCAAATATATTATTAGAAAAAGAATCAATAGACAGAGAGGATTTCGAGAAGCTTATGAAGGGTTTAAAGGTTTCAAGTAAGACAAAAAAACAAAAAAAGTGATTAGAATTCTTTGATGCTATTTAAAGAAAATTTGGGGGTTAAAAATTGATGGCTGATAATTTTCAGGCAACCATACAATTCTCAGGTGTTTTGTTGTTTTTCTTTGGAGCTGTAGGCTTTGGTGTTATTTCCCTTTTTATGAATCAGATTACCGGAGGAAGATTTCCTTCACCCTCTAAATTGAGCACTTATGAGTGTGGAAATGATCCTCACCTAGATGCTGATATCCCTTTTAATTTTAGGTTTGCCGTCATTGCTGTAATTTTTCTTCTCTTTGAGATTGAATTAGTTTTTTTCTTGCCTTGGGCTGTGAGTTTTAGAAACTTACTTTTTACGACAGGCTGGCCAGCTTTTTTTGAGATGGTAACTTTCTTTACTGTACTGGTAATAGCATTTGTTTATGTTTGGAAGAAGGGTGGATTGGAATGGGACAGAACTTAGGAGTGTAAATTATGAGTGAACCTTATATGTTAGCTAAATTGGACGACTTGCTTGGATGGTGTAGAAAAAATAGTTTATGGCCGATGACTTTCGGTCTTGCTTGCTGTGCTATTGAAATGATGTCGATTGGTGATACTAAGTATGACGTTGATAGATTGGGGGTTGTTTTTAGAGCGAGCCCGAGACAATCTGACGTGATGATTGTTTCTGGAACTGTAACTTACAAAATGGCTCCTTTGTTGAAGCGTCTTTATGATCAAATGCCTGAGCCCAAGTATGTTATATCAATGGGTTCTTGTGCGAACTCTGGAGGGATTTACAAAGATGCTTATTCTGTTGTTAACGGTGTTGATCAGGTGGTTCCAGTTGATGTTTATGTTCCTGGATGCCCTCCTCGCCCAGAGGCTCTGATATATGCAATAACAAAATTGCAAGAAAAAATAGAAAAGGAGAAACTCATATCAGATCGTGTTGCATGATAAAAAATTATTTCTAAAAAAGCTGGAAGGCTTTTTTGACGAACATGCAGAACTTAGAGGACAGTTGATTTTAATTATCGATAGGTCAAAAATTCTTGAATGTTTATCATTGCTGAAAAATGATAAAGATTTAGATTTTGACATGTTGCATGATTTAACTTGTAACCAAAAAAAGAAAGGCTTAGAGCTTGTTTATCAAATGCACAGCGTTAAGAATTCATATTGGATTACTATAAAATCTTTAATTCCTTCTGAGTCTTTGATTGCACCTTCCGTAACACCACTCTTCTCTGCTGCAGACTGGCATGAAAGAGAGGCTTTTGATATGTTTGGTTTAAAGTTTAATGATCACCCTGACCTAAGAAGGATATTGCTTCCTGATGACTGGGAAGGATTTCCTTTGAACAAAGAGTATCCACTTGGAGGGTTTAAAGACATAAAACCTATTTGGGCTTATGAAGAAGCAGAGGATTTGCAAAACTTACCAGAAAGGGATCTTATAGATTCTTCAATAATGAAGCCACAAGAAAAAAAGAAGAAGCTAAGGGTTATCAAAGAAGATGAGTAAAGCTAAAGATTTTTTAACAACAAAGACAGGCACTCTTTTAGAGCAAGAGTCAGAAGATAGATTTTGGCTCAATATGGGTCCACAACACCCTTCAACACATG
>CAYNKD010000021.1:0-14324 GCA_964397735.1 uncultured bacterium
TCACCAAATTTCATTTCAAAAGAATCATTGTTAGACAACTCAACCTTCAAAACAACTTCTCCTTTTTTAACATCTCCTTTTGGAGCAACACATGTTCCGAGTTTAACTAAGCAATCCTTATCAAAAACCTCTACAGCTGCATCGGAATTGATAGTTGAAAGAACTCCAAGGTGTGGCATCATGAAAATACTGTCAACTGCCAATTCAGTTATACCTTCCGGCTGAAAAGAATCAACAAGCATAGACATTGACTGAACTCTCCTAGGTGCATGGGATAAAACCCCTCCAGAACCTATAAGAAGATCTAAATCAGACATCTTTATTAGGGATTCTCCTCCTGACTTTTGTGAAAAGGCATCCGCGATTGTCCTTTGCTGTTGAACTCCCTTCAACCCAACAGCTAAAGATTTATGATGCTCAAAAGATAAAGAAAGAGCCTCTCTTGCTAAAGCCTGTTCAACAATCAATTCTTCCAAAGTTTGTGGGATTGTTGTGGGACGGATCATTTTGTTCTTTATTCTGTTTCTTAAATCCTGTTCATCCATTTCAAATGGGACCCAACGCATAACATTTTCCCATCCTGCCTCAGCCATAACCTGAGAAATTGAATAAGACATCCCCAAGTTTGCAGAAACGGTCCTATTGAAAATTTCTGAGAAAACACTAAAAATATCTGTTGTTGCACCGCCTATGTCAACACCTACGACCTGAATCTCCTCTTTCTCCGCTATCCTTTCAATAAGGGATCCAACAGCTCCAGGAGTTGGCATTATTGGAGCATCAGTCCATGATATTAACTTTGGATAACCGGGTGCCTGTTGCATAACATGCTCCATGAAAAGTTCATGAATTTTTTCTCTAGCAGGGCCTAAATTTTCTGACTCCAGACTAGGTCTCAAATTATCAACTATGAACAAATCACAAACGTCTCCAAGTATCTCTTTTACCGTTTTCCTTGCATCAATGTTTCCAGCATAAATTACTGGCAACTTTGCAGAACCCAATCTGGATGTTGGTTTAGCTTCTTTGATAACTTCAGCCATTTCAACAACGTGATTAACATCTCCTCCGTCCGTACCTCCAGATAATAAAATCATGTCAGGTCTCAGATTTCTAATCAATTCAATTCTTTCCCATGTTTTTCTACCATCATTGATAGCGAGAGCATCCATAACAATGGATCCTGCTCCCAATGCTGCCCTATTAGCACTTTCGGCCGTCATCTCCTTGACAACTCCTGCAACCAGCATTTGTAAACCTCCACCTGCAGAAGATGTAGAAACGTAAGCGTCTACCCCTTTTCCTTCTTTATTGGGCCTAATGACACCCTTTCCATCCTTAAGTAAAAATGTTTTTTTTGACAATTCTTCCAATTCTTCAACGGAATTTACAACCCCTGCTGTAACGTCTTCAAAAGGAGCTTCAACCGTTGTTGGAGCTTCTCCTCTTTTTTCCAACCTATAACCATCCTTCTTTTTCTCTATGTAGATAGCCTTAGTTGTGGTCGAACCACAATCTGTAGCAATAAAACTTTTATGCTTCATGGCTCGCCAACTCTTTTTCAATTGAGCTAATCATCTCTTCAATCCTTCCTCTATCACTAAAAAAATCTGGTATTAAGTCATATTTTTCTGGATTGAAAAGCAGATGCCCAAAAGGAGAAAGTACCGTAAATGCAGAGGATGTAACCGTATTTAATGGCTTTACAGCCTCTAGCAAAAATACAGACGGGACCCCCAGCCCGTTATCAACAAGGTTGGCAGCAAAGTCCTCATCGCTGTCTCCCTTCCAACTTTTACTAGAAAAAATCTTCCTGAGCATAATTATGTAAACACAATCCTAATTTAATTTTTCAGAAATTAGCCTTATCGCAACTTTCCTATCTTCTTTTGAAGATGGCAAATATATCCAAATACCTTTCATACTCCCATAAAAACTTCTTTTCTCAGTTGGAGACAGATAAAGACCTTTTGGATGAACATGTACAGCCTTGAATGAAGTTAGGTCTTTTTTAACGACATTTTTTAAATAACCTATCTTGAGATAATTCTCTTCAATAGAATAATCAAATTTCAAAAAGCAATTAACCATAGAAAGCAGCATGATAAAAGTCCAGAAAAAAGCTCCAGCAATTCCAAATCCCCATAAACCTACAAAAAAAGCTATCAAGCAAGAAGCAACTATTGGGATGGTTGATTTTGGATAATCTTCAGAAATCAAACAAAATGTCCATGAAGAAAAGTTTTTTGGCATTGACTTAAGTGTTAAATTAAATTATCCTCAACCTCAAAAGGCTCATATCTTCTGCATTCCTTTAAAATTTTTCCTACCAACATCTTTTTGTGGCTTGGGAATTTCTTTGTTGACTTGTTAAAAAAATCAGAACTTAATTCACAATCAATACCTTTTGGTAAATCAACAAAAAAATCAAGGGGATTGCATTCGTAAAAGGAAAGAAATTTTGATAACTTCTCTCTATCCAAGCCTGATTGTGTAAAAAGCTCGGTCCTAAGCCTTAAATCTGGATCTGAGATAAATGCTCTAGCTTCCTCAATTCTTCTAAATTCTTGTGGATTTTTTTCTGGAGTGAAATTTTTAATTCTCCTAAAGTAAGCAGTTTCCAACTCTTCTTCAGAAACTCCTGGACTGACCCCTAAATCTCTATAGCTTTTCAATTGTTTCTTTATGTTTTCAACTTCATCCTCAAGAGCTGCCAATTCAATCAAATTCAAATCACCTCCCTTTTTGGCTTTATGACAATAATTTGACATTTGCGTGCTGATATCAAGCCACACTTTTTCTTTTCTGTTCTTTTTTCCAGAAAAATTTTCCAAAAGGCTATCCCAGTATTTTCCAGCATTAACAAAATCTCCTTCAAAAGTAAAATGGATTGCAAGATTTTTTTGAGAAGAATCCTTTGTTAAGGGATGGTTTAGAGCCTTTACGTAGTTCTTTAAAGGATTTCTTTTACTCCTAGACTTATTAACACCTTTCTCAAGCTCAAGAACAAATTTCAATGTGTTGATTAGGGAATTACTAATTCCAAAATGAGTGCTTCTTTGCCACGCCTCTTCGGCACTTTTAAAATCACCACAGCACAATAGACAATACCCCAAAACCACATGAGCCCTTCCCCTCTTAATCCCTGTTCCTAAATTCCTTGTTGGGCCATTGAGCAAATTTAAAAAATGAAATTGTGCAGTTTCAAACTGACGATTTTTCAAAAGACTCCATCCTGTTAAAAGTTTTTCTATTCCTTTTGGTATGTCCCTTGGGAAAGGAGCTTCTTCGTCTTGAGATATCGCTATTGCCGTAGTTAACCAAGGTCTATTTAAACTGTGAAGCTTTTGCCAAATTTTATTTTTTAAACCTTTATCTTCAGGCATTGGCATCTCTAAATAATATCTTGCTATCCTTTTTGTAAAAAGCTCTGAATTGCCAGAATTAAGACATTTTTTCAAAATCGAATTACTCTTTTCATAATCTCCAGCACGCCATGCAAGCCAAAAATATTCTGAAAAAAACTGCTCCTCTAATTTGTCAACATCTAAGTTCTTGAGCTTATTCCACGAAGATGCTTTTGGGATTGTTAAAATCCAGTTTTTTAGTATCCTTGGATCATCCTGAAGCATCAAAGACTTTTCCACAACCTTCTCTGCTTCAGTGAACTTGCTATCTAGAAGGAGTTTAGATGACCATCTGAAATAGACCTCAATCAAGCTAGTCAAAAACCTAGAATCATTTGTTTCTTGATAGCCTTTCTTGAAAAAACTTTCACACTTTTTCCAATCTCCTTTAATGGAGTGAAAAACTCCATTTAAAAAGAACAATTCTCCCAAAGATTCGTTTGTAATTTTTTCCAATTTTTTAAAGTCAGAATCAGGAATAGAGAACTCGCCCTCCAAAGCTCTCTTTATCTTTGAAAAAATTCCCGCATAAGTTTTTTTATCAGATATTTTTTTATAAATTTTTTGAGCTGAATCAATATTCGAAATACTCTCCAAATATAAAGCTGAATCAACCTTTCCCCAATCTGAACTGAAAGACTTACCCAAAAAATCATATTTTTTATTTTGGTAATGCAAATTCAACTTGTAATCAAAATAATCTTTAGATTTTTTATTGAGGTTTTTGATTGTCATCTCTAGAAACTCGTAATTTTCTGAATTAATCGCAAGAAAAGACAACCAGTAAGCAACTTCCTTATCTTCAATAAGTAAAAGCTCTTTAAAGTCTTTTTTTGAAAAAGTAACATTTGCAACAATGATCTTTTTGATAACTTTCAGGACCAAATTAAAATGAGTCGGTTTAGCTTTCTCCCATCTGGAAAATAATAATTTAATTACTTTATCATTTAGATTTTTTTCAGAAATGAGAGAATTCAGTAAAGATTCATCATCTAGAAACCTGATGATGAAGGCGTACAAATCTTCGTCATCAGCCCCCTCTGATGCTGCCAGACAAAAAAGCTTTAGAGTTGAACTTTTGGGCTTTTTGGAAGAAAGAAGAATTTTAGAAATATTGAATCTGTTTCTTTTTCCCCTCAAGCCAAGCTCAGCAATCTCATCCTCTACAAAATCCAAATAAATACCTTTGTCGACACAACATCTTGCTAGAAGTTTCTTATTGGGTTCACATGGATTTTCTTTAGTTATTGTTTTCACAAGATCAAACCATTTGTCTGTAAGCGGTGATTTTAATTTTGAACAAACCCAATCGGAAATTTCAGAACTGAGAGGTTTTTTAGAAAGATAAGCATAAAACAAAGAAAGGTTTTTTGTTTCCCATATTTTTTTCTTAAAAAGATATTCAACATATAGGAATTTAACAAAATCACCTTTATCCCCTTTCACCAAACCCTTCAGGAAAGGTAAAAATTCTGGGATTATTTCTTTTTTGTTGCCAAGCCTTCTTCTTAAAAAAGAAAAAACCAAAGGGTTAGTTTTTTTCTTGAGGAATAAGGAATATTTCTCTACAGGAAAAACATCGTTTCCAGATGCTAAAACAAGCCAAAAATCTTTTTTTTCAACCTTATAAAGATTTGCCCAAAGGTCATAGTCAAAGATGTATTCATGATCGACATTCTTCTTTAAAACATCTTCAAAACCCTCAAGGGGCCCTCCTTCTTTAGCATGTTTTTCAACATAGGAAATCCATATTTTTTTATCAGATTTTTCATTTAGATGATCTGCCCACAAGGCTAATAGTTCGAATTTGTCACCTGATTTGATTTCCCCCCAAGAAGAGATGAAAAGTTCTACAGCCTCTTTCTCTTTATTCTTTCTGAAGAAATAGAGTATTCTTTTTTTAGGATTGTTCTTAAAGCCAAAAATCATCATTAAAATTCTAATTTTTATTAAAGCCTAGTGGCAATAATTAATTTCCTATCCTCACGAAAAGATTCAATTTGATATTCATGCATGTAAATTTTAAATTTTTTATTAGAGTTGACACTTGCATCCTTCCCACAAAACAAAATTAGAGAACCGCCTTTTTTCAATAGTCTCTTAAGGGTGTCGAAAGATTTTTGAGGTGGAAACAATGCTCTTGCGGTGACTATGTCGTAATCCTTAGATTTTCGAATCAGTTTTTCAACACCGGAATTCAAAACTTCATACTCCATAGCTAATTCCTTTAAGGTTTCAGCAAGCCAACAAGCTTTTTTTTCATTTTTCTCTACAAAAAGACCTTTCCATTTTGGGAACATCATTGCTAATGGAATCGCATTCAGTCCGTTTCCCGAACCTACATCAAGCCATTTTTTCTCTTCATGAAGATTTAAATCTAAATTAGCTAAAGAGTAATAGGAATCCAGGACTCCAAGTTCCCATCTTCTATCATCATCTTTCCAACCAACAGCACGCCATGGAGCCTCTTTTAAAATTCGATCAAAAAGAATTAATTTTTTATTTTTCAATAAGTTCATGAATCTCACTCCAACAACTTTCAATATCCTTTCCTGAAATATACTTTGAACCAACTTCTTTAAATTTTCCAACAGCAGATTTCCCATCTTTCCAAAGTTTCTCGATATCTTTTTTCAGAATCTTCACATTGCAAGAATCTTGTATTCTTTCAGGAACAACTTCACAATCTGCAAAAATGTTGGGATGGCTCCAAAACCGTGGAGTTTTTCCCATAAATTTTGAAATACTTAAAAATTTCCACATCAAAGAGCTTGTCTTGTAAACAGATATGACCGGAGTTTCAGAAACAACACATTGTTGAACAAGGGTCCCACTGCATGCAACAGCAACTCTGCACAAGGGAATAATATCCTTCGAATCCCCTTTGTGGATTTTGACATTTCGAAATTTTTTGAATCTGTCTCCAACATGTCCAAAAGCATCGGAGATAATAATTTTTTTTGAACTTAAATCCTTACACAGGGTTGAAAAAACAGGCAATAATCTCTCAACTTCTTTTTTTCTACTTCCAGGAAAAAACCCTAACAAATCTTCATTTTTATTTTTGGATAAATCCAAATGAGGATTCTTTACACGCATAGCTTTCCCAGTTTCCTTGTATGCAACCCAAGACATTTGATCCGTAACTAGCAACAAGTCAGCCAAAGTTTGAAGCTTTTTGGTCCTTGCAGTTGAACCCTTCTGTTTCCAATCAGGACTTGGAGCAATCCAGACAACCGGGATATCCAATCCTCTAGCGACTGGGGAAAACCTCTCCAACAAATATCTTGCATCGACAATCACCAGTACCGAAGAATTTGAAATCTCTTTTTCAATTACTTTATATTCTTTGAGCGTTCTTCCGAGATTTGAAAAAGCATCAACAAACCCAATTGTGGAAAAAGGAGATTGGTCAATAAAAACACCTGCTCCAGATGATTTTAAAAATTTTCCTCCAAGTGCCTTAACTGTCCCTTGGGTGTTTTTAATCCAGGACCTGGAAAGCTTAGAAGCAATGAAATCCCCTGAAGGATCTGGTGCGAGTATCAACATCTGTCTATTCACAAGTAAAATCTTAAAGAATATTATCCTTCTTTCTAGAATCGAAACTAATGAAAAACACTAGTAAATTAAATCAAAAAAAGGCAAATGCCTACTTATTTAAAAATTTAAAAGCATTTTTACTTGGTTTTATCTTGGTTTTTCTAATTGCGCAAGTTGCAACAGCATTAAACATTTACAGTCTTACATTCCTCCAGGAGCTTCTTGATGAAGGCTTGGGGAAAGCAGATCCAGACAAAATAAAAACCCTTACCCCGGTAATAGTTCGTCTATGGATAATCTACGGTTTTGTTCTTTATTTTGCAAAATATATGTCAGCCTGGTTTGGAGGAAATGTTTCAAAAAAATTAAGAATCACGATTTTTAAAAAATTGCTAAAAATCCCTGATTACTGGTTTCAAACCAAAGGTCGCCATGGAGACATGCTTACCAGGATGTCAGCTGACATAAACAAAGTTTCAGACTTTTTCACGCTAAAGATTTCTGACCTTTTGATTATCCCTATGAGAATACTGCTTTCAACAATAGTTCTTTTTCTCGTAGCCCCAAAACTAACTGCTACATTGCTGATAACTGTTCCAATATTGGCAAAAGTCTTCAAAGTTGGAATTGGAAAAATAAATTATCATGCAGGGCAAATGCAATTCAGGCTCAGTGAATTAACAGAGATGACTAGAGAGGCGATAGAGGGGATTAAACTTGTCCATTTGTTTCGTGTTCAAGATAGCTTGGGAAAAAGATTTGAATTAAAGGCAAGTGAATTGTTTAAAGCTCACCTAAAAAGCTTTGGTTCAAGAGTTTGGCTTATTCCAACAGTGCATCTAGCTAATGGCTTGATTTTCGGGCTGATTCTTTGGTTAGCCTCTTTGGAAATGCAGAATGGAGGATTCTTGGCAATTTCCATTGAGTCAGAATACTTGTCAGAATATCTGAGCTTCAATGTCGGATCAATAGGTGGAATAACTGTTTATTTTGCAATATTGGTAACAGGGGTTTTAGGTCCTTCAAAAATGCTAGGCCCGATTCTTTCACATGTTGCGGAAGTTCAAATTTCAGCATCAAGATTGCTGGAAATTGAAGAATTAGATGAAATAAAAGATGATGGAAAAATCGAAGTTTCAAAAAATGACTGCAAAGGAGAGATACTGATTAAAAACCTCAACTTCAAATATGACGGAAATGACAAGGGGGTTAAGGATATAAATCTTTCAATATCCCCTGGTCAAAAAATATGTATTACAGGACCTTCGGGAGCGGGAAAATCAACTCTATTTTCACTATTGATTAGACTTAGAGAAATCGACAAAGGCGAGATTCAAATAGATGGAAACAATATTCAAGATATCAAGATGAATTCATTGCGAAAGATAATTGGGTACGTTCCACAAGAGCCTTATCTTTTCTCAACAACAATAAAAGAAAATATATCGATTGGATCACAAAAATTTTCTGAAGAAGAGATTGTCAAAGCAAGCAAAAGTGCAAATGCTCATAAGTTTATCGAAGAGTTGGAAAAAGGCTATGGAACGGTGGTTGGAACTGCTGGCTCAACGTTGAGTGGAGGGCAAAGGCAACGAATAGCTTTAGCAAGAGCATACCTTCTCAACACACCTATACTTTTGCTGGATGAACCCTCTTCTCATCTGGATATTGAAAATGTTCAGAAAATAGAAACAGTTATCAGGGAGCTGAGCAAAAACAAGACTGTGATAGAAATTACACACAATAAAGAAAAACTTCTTAATTCAGATTATGTTATTTTGATGGATGGTGGAGAAATCATTGAGTCCGGATTACCAAAAGAGCTAATAGGAAAAAATGGAGCTTTTTCAAAAATTGCAAAAGAATAAATGTCAAAAAATCTAATCGTAATTCCTGCAAGAATAGGCAGTACCAGATTTCCAAAAAAAATGCTTCATAAAATACAAGGTAAACCTCTAATTGATTGGACAATGCTTGCGGCAAGAAGGGTTGAAAATTCAAGAATTTTAATTGCAACCGATGATCATGAGATAGCAGAAAGAGCAATGGGAAACAAGATTGAATATCTGATGACTCCTACAGATATAAAATCCGGGACAGAAAGAGTTTCATACGTGGTCAAAAAACTTAAATTTAATGGAAAGATAATAAATTGGCAAGGAGATGAACCTTTAGTGGAACCTTCTGCTGCAAAAAAGCTTTTCAGCCTTCTTGACCACCACGATGTAGTTACTCTTGCAGCACCCTATAAAGGAGATTTAGAAAATCAAAACAGGGTAAAGGTAAACATAAACAACACTATGCAAGCTATTGATTTTTCAAGAAAAAATGCATTTCCCTTTTCTGATGGCACTTCTCCATCAGGAAAATTGTTTCTAAAAAACCATAAGTGGGATAAATGCTGGGAGCATATTGGAATTTATGGATATCGTTCAGAAGCATTGCTGAAATGGACCAAATCACGAATGGCCGAAAGGGAGAGAGAGGAAAAGCTTGAACAGCTAACAGCCTTAAAGATAGGCTTGAAGATAGGGGTTGAAATAATTAAGTCTGCTCCGGTGGGAGTAAACACAATTGAAGATGTTAAAAACATCGGAAAATTAAAGATTTAAAAACAATAAAAGCTTATGATAGAACTCCTATGTCATTTTTCCTAATATTGATATCCTTCCTACTGGAAGAAACCCAAGATCATGAAGACTTGAGTTACAAAAACGCTATACAAATCTCTCTAGAAAAAAGTCCGGGATATCTCCAAAATCTACTAAGTTACCAAAACAGTTTTAATGACTGGAAAAAATCAAGAAATGAATTCACAATCAAACCCAACATGTCTCTTTCTTCAATAGACTCTGAGGGATCTGACAGAAGTGAGTCTCTCAACACTTCTTTAACTTTAGATACCGTGTATTTGGGAGATTTTTCAATTTCTTACAACCTGAATCATTGCAATGTCTGGAATTTAGGAACCTGTCAAGATTCTCAAAATTATGCTAACTCAGGGAGCTTCACGTGGACAATACCTCTCAGGAAAGGCTCTGGTCTAGACATGAGGACTAGCTCTCTCAAAAGAAGTGATTGGAGTTTTGAGGAATCAGAAATTAACCTTTTTAAAAACAAACAAAACACAATATCCTCAGCCGTTCAATTGTGGCTTGGTTTAAGAAACTCTCTTCAACAGTTAGAGATAAGAAAACAGAATCTTGAAAATAGTGAGGAGTTCCTAAGGCAACAAACAGTTAAACTGAATTTAGAACTAATAGCAAAATCAGCATTAACGCAATCAGCTTACCAAAGAGATCAATCATCCCTATCTCTCTTAAGTGCTGAAGAAAGCGTTGAGTCTTCTTGGGAAAATTTGAACATACACCTTGGATTTGAAACTAGCACAAGGGGAAATCTGAACGCAAGCCTCCCCCCAGCGCCAAGAAAAGTACCGAACCTGCAAGAACCTTTAAAGAATCTTCACAAATACTCAACTGCCAGACTTGCAGAAATTAGTCTCGACAGAAGCAATCTCAGCCTCAAAGAGGCTAAAGACAATATGAAATGGGATATATCATTAACAAATCGAGCCTCAGGAGATGGAGAAGGTAGTTCTTTTGGATACATGACTGATCACAACAATACTCATACAGCAACAATACTCATCGACATCCCTCTTGACAAAAGGTCGGAAAGAATCAACTTAAAAAATGCAGAAAACAATTACGCATCTGCAAAAATTTCATATGATGAAAAAATAAAAAATTTCACACTTGACTTAACGTCAAATCATAGGTTAATTGAAAAAAGAATCAGGGAGCTTGAATTACAAGAATCAGCCTTTCAGCTAGCAACAGAAACGTACAACACGACCTTAAGGGGTTACCAAGGAGGCCTCAACTCACTGCAAGACTACCTAACCGCAGAATCATCTCTGGTTAATGCACAGCTGGGAGTAACAAATGCTCAAGAAAGCCTCAGGAATGCATGGATTCAATGGTGGAAGCTCACAGATGAGGACCTAGGAAAAATTTTTCTGGAGGAATAGAAAATGACAGGAATAATAAAAACATTTAAAAAATTTAAAATATTGCATTTTGTAATACTTGCCTTGGGAATATTTGTATTAATTACAAAATCTAACAATTCTCAAGTCAAAATTACAGATACATTTCCCTCTGTTCAGTCAAGGCAGGAAAAAATGGAGGTTTCTTTAGACCTCATAGGAGAGCTTCAAAGTCTCAATCATGATTATGTTTATCCAAAAATATGGGGAGGGAGAATTGCTTACCTAAGGCCCGAGGGCTTTGTCAAGAAGGGAGAAGTAGTTTTGACATTTGAAACAAAAGGCATTGAGGATGAACTTAAACAAAGCCAAGAACAGCTTGAAAGTGCCATTTACTCATTGGAAAATTTAAAAGAATCCATTGAGCTACAAAGAGTTCAGTCGAACAACAATCTGGAAATGGCAACAAAAAACCTAGAGAATGCAGAAACAAATTATCAAAGAAGAAAAACAGAAATTGAGGAAGGGATAAGGCCTGCTATAGATTTGGCTCAATCAGAAATCAGTCTCTTGCAAGCTCAACAAACCTTGGAAGAATCTACATTGAGCCTCAAAACAAAAGAAAATCAATGGGAGCTGGATCTTATAGATAGACAAAAAACAATAGATTACAGAAGAGAAAAAGTTGAAGAGAAGACTGAAGACTTGGCAAATGGCACAATGTATGCACATAAAGATGGGTTGATGATCCATAACGAAGGATGGTTTGGACAGGTGAGGAAATACCAAGAAGGAGACGAAACAAGAAAAGATCGCCCCATATTGGATTTTCCTGCAATAACCGACTTTATTGTGAGGGTGAAAATAAACGAAAGAGACCTCTATAAAGTAAAAGTCGGACAAAGTGCACTAATCACAATTGATGCTGTTCCCGGGAAAGTTTTTGAAGGAAAACTGAACAAGATTGCTGATATAGCATCAAGTGATATGGGAACAAGCTCAATCACCTTTTCAGCTCAAGGAGAATCAAAAGGTTTTGCAGCTGAAATACTTCTCTCTAGGCCTGAGTCACCGATAACCGAGGAGAAAGAAATAAATGATTCCATGCAGATAAGAGAAGAAAGGAAATCTCAAAACTCCGATATGCCTGATTTTGTCAAAGAGAGAATTGAAGAAGGAGGCATGAGCCAAGAGGATTTTCAACCAAAAATGCGTTGGGGTGAAAAAGAAACACCCTCTCAAGCCAATGAAGAAAATGATGACTTTTCAAACTTAAGACCAGGAATGACTTCTTTGACAAGAATCATTTTAGAAATTATTGAAAATGCAATAATCCTTCCAAGATCTGCTATTTTTATAGACGGAGGACAAACTGTAGTTTATAGAGTGACAAGCAATAACGACTGGGAAAAAGTCATAGTTGATCTTGGGGCCGTAACGCCTCAGGAAGCCCAAGTTAAGTCAGGAATTGAAAGTGGTGAAGTATTCCTTATAGTAGCCCCTGAAGAAAGCGCCATAAGTACAGCAATTGAAAGCACCAAGAAAGAAGATGGTTCTGGTTTTTCAGGCAGCATGCCTACAGGTGGCTGGGGTGGCGGTAAAGGTGGCGGTCGTGGCGGAAAATGACAAATGTTGTAAATTTAGAAAAGGTTTATAAAACCTATATTCTTGGAGAAATGGAAGTCCCTGTGCTAAAGGGGGTTGACTTAAGGATGAAAAAAGGAGAATGGATCTCTTTGATGGGTCCTTCAGGATCTGGAAAAACAACCTTGATGAATATAGTTGGTTTATTGGACACCCCTACAAAAGGAAGTTATCTGTTAAATGAACAGGAAGTCTCAAGAAAGGATGATGACAGTTTGTCAAACTTGAGAAATAACCATATTGGATTTGTATTTCAAACATTCAACATACTCCCACAATTAAATGCCTGGCAAAATGTAGCCTTGCCCTTAAATTATTCAAAACAAAAAATTGACAGAGAAGCATTGGCATTGGAATTATTGGACAGGGTTGGGTTAAAGCATAGGGCACATCATCGGCCAAATGAACTAAGTGGAGGGGAGAGGCAAAGGGTAGCAATAGCCAGAGCACTTTCAAACAAACCTTCCTTGATTCTCGCAGATGAACCAACCGGAAACCTAGATAGCAAGATAGGTCAAGATGTCTTGGCTTTGTTTGAAACATTACATTCTGAAGGAATAACAATACTAATGGTCACACATGATATGGAGGTTGCAAAAAAATCTCAAAGAATAGTCAACATACTGGATGGAAAAATAGTATGAATTTTCTTAACCTCTTAGCTGAAGCTTGGGCTGAAATAAAATTACAACCTTTCAGGTCATTCTTGACGGCCTTGGGTATTGTTTTCGGTGTTGGAGCCGTTATAGCAATACTTGCAATATCTGAAGGAGCAAAAAGAGAAGCTGTATCTCAACTGGAAATTCTTGGTGCAGGAACCATAAGAGTTAGAGAGTCTGAAGCACAATCTAATTCAATGAGTGATGGGGTAGGAACTTCTGGAGTGTACATGCAAATGGGCAGGGGTTGGGGCTTCTCTGGGCTTTCAGGATCAATGATGGGAGGAACCGGAGGTCCAGCAAGACCTTTAGATATGAAAGATCTTGAGGCCATAAAAAGTCTAGAAGGAATTGAACTGGCAGCAAGCGAAAGGACAAAAGAGGTTTCCCTTCCAGGAAGCTTTGGGGACATATCGGTTACTATCGTTGGAACAACCCCTGATTATCTGAAAATCCAAGGATTAATACTCCAAGAAGGCAGATTTTTTGACACTGTAGACATGGATCAAAGAAAAAAAGTAGCTGTAATCGGGCCAAAAACAAGAGGTTTGGTTTTTGGAACTGAAAATGCAATAGGAAACATAATAAGAATAGACAATATCGCATACACGATCATTGGTGTCATTTCGCCAAAAGATTGGTCTGGAGTAACCCTTGTCCAAATTAGAGATACAGGAAAAGATGTCTACATTCCAGTCACGACCATGGCTATTGGAACATCAGAATACCCTGTGGGGCTAAATGAAATAATACTGAGGCTTCGAAGTGGGGGAAATCCAGTGCAATGGGGATCCATTGTGGAAAAGATTGTATCAATAGCCCACCCTGCAGGAGCTTTTGAGGTTGTCGTTCCCGAAGAGCTTCTTGCGCAACAACAGCAACTACAAAAAATATTTTCAGTTGTCATGGGCCTTATTGCAGGCATAAGCTTGATTGTTGGAGGAATTGGGATAATGAACATATCCCTTGCAACAGTAATCCAAAGAACTAAAGAGATAGGGATAAGGAGAGCATTGGGGGCAAGGAAAAAAGACATACAGGTCCAATTCCTTTCAGAAAGCCTCTTGATATCTGTTCTTG
>CAYNKD010000022.1:0-14266 GCA_964397735.1 uncultured bacterium
TCAGGCTATAGGTGCTGGAATTCGAGAAAGTATTTCTTTTATCTCATCCTCACTACGGTCAAAAGAACCTGACTCATCAATCATCCTGTGAGCCAGGACAGGAATCGCTAAACTCTTTACATCATCTGGAAGAACATAATCTCTACCTTCCACCCATGCTTTGGATCTAGCAACCCTTGACAAAACTATAGCACCTCTTGTGCTTGCTCCGATAAATGTATTTTGTTTTCTTGTTTCTCTTACTATTTCAACTATGTACTTTTGAATGACCTCACTAATATGAACCTCTCTTGCCTCTTTTATACACTCTTTGACCCTCTTTGAATCAATCTGTGGCTTCAAATTCTCTAGAGGATGGGTAGTGTTTTGTGAATTTAAAATATCAACTTCTATATCTCTGCTAACATACCCCAAAGTCACACGAGCAGCAAACCTATCTAACTGAGCACATGGAAGCTGAAAAACACCTTCATGCTCAACAGGATTCTGTGTAGCTATAACTAAAAAAGGGTCTGGCAAAATTCTCGTTGTACCATCAACGGTAATTTGTTTTTCCTCCATTGCCTCAAGCATTGCGGACAATGTTTTCGGAGATGCTCTATTGATTTCATCCGCCAAAACTACGCTGGAAAAAAGAGGGCCTTCCGAAAAATCAAAACCAGACCGATCAAGTTTCATCACTGTAGATCCCGTCAAGTCACTTGGAAGCAGGTCGGGAGTCATTTGTATTCTTTTAAAATCCAACCCCAAAGCAGTCGATACAGCTTTTGCTAAAACAGTTTTTCCTGTACCTGGAACATCCTCAATTAAAACATGCCCTTCTGCAAGCAAAACTGTTGTAATAAGTTCTATTTCATTTTTTTTGCCAAAAATAACTTTATTTAATTTTTCTAATAATGACTTTATTTTCTTTTGGTTTGACATAGGTTCAATTTTATCGTTCAGACAGCTCCTTTTTTATTTATAACTGCGGGAATTGTAAGCATTAAAATTCTGAAATCTTCCCATGGGGACCAGTTTTGGACATACCATGTATCCAGTCTTACTCTTGCGTCATAAGAAAGATTACTACGTCCTGAAACTTGCCACAATCCAGTAATCCCAGGCTTTGCAGACAAGAGAAGATCTTGCCAATCCCCATACCTTTGAAGCTCTTCATTGACAACTGGTCTTGGCCCAACAAGGCTCATATCTCCAAGAATGACATTTAAAAGTTGCGGAAGTTCATCTATGCTAGTTTTTCTCAAAAATTTTCCCAAATTCGTTACACGTGGATCATTTTCTATTTTGTGATTTTCTTGAAATTCTTTCTTTAGTCCGGGATATTTTTTCAAAATTTCTTCAATTGTGAAATTCTGCATTGTTCGAAATTTGAAAAGACCAAATTTCCTTCCAGATCGACCAAGTCTTTGATGCATAAAAAACGGGTTGCCTCCGTCTTTGAGGAAAATCAGACAGGCAATCAGGATCATTGGGATGAAAAAGATGCTGAAGAGAATCAGTCCAAAAACTAAATCAAAAATCCTTTTAGTGATTCTTGCTGGCAGGCCGACAAGCGAAAAATGATCTCCTATCAGCGGAAGTCCGGCTTCGTCAACAGAGACAAAACCATAACCTTCTAACCTTGGCAGGGTTTTTACCGGAATCCCCCAACGATACCCCGCATACTTAATCAACCTTAAGGTTTCCCAGTTGGTGGTTTCTTCAACAATCACTAAATAAACAAGCTTTCCCTCGGCTAGTTTTTCAATTTCTTTGACCTGGCTTAAGGAAAGGCTAACAACTTCAGTTTGAATGTATCTAATGTCAAAAATATTTTTTATAAGATTCCCTTCTCCTGTCCCTCCAAACCACCAAACCTCTGTCTTTATCCCTCGTGCCAAAAGAGCTTTCCTGTAAAAAAAAGACAAAAAATCATGATTTAGCTGAAGGGCAACCATGCCAAAAGCCCACCAGGAAAAAAATCTTTCTGCTGGGGCAAAGGGGAGAAGGAAAACCCCTTGGAGTAAATCCTCGGCGACATTATCGGGAAAAGAAAAAACAAATAAACCTCTTAAAAAAAATAGCGTACACAAAGATATGGTCAGGGAAGAAACCCCTAGGCCCCAAGAGGAAAAAGGCCTTAAGTGTTTTTTGATTGGGAAATAAGCTTTTTTGTAAGATTTCCAAACAACACACACTAGGGATACAAAAAAACCGCTTAATGGGGTCTCCCCAAAATGTACATGGGTTACATTGTCGAAAGGGTTAAACTGATTAATAACAAATAAATCCCAAAGCCATACAAGTAAAAAATAATCAAGCAATGCATGGAATATTTTTAAAATTTCTCTTTTCATCTACTTGGCCCTTTTTCCAATTGTTGATTTTATATTTTTAATAAACTTATTTGTAGAAAAATCTAAAGCCCTTTGCCTGCAATCATCTGAAGAAATCTTTGAGTCTTCAAGTTTTTGGATTGCGCTGTTAAGTGAATCGGGGCAATCTTTATTGTAAAAAATACCATTAATACCATCTTGAACAGTTTCAATGACCCCCCCCTCACCCAATGCAACAACGGGGGTTCCACATGAAAGAGCCTCAACCGGAACTAATCCAAAATCTTCAACTGAGGTAAAGACAAGGGCTTTTGAGCTCCTGTACATATTTCTCAACTCTTTGTCTGAAAGCCCAGATAAAAAATTTATATTTTGATGTTTTCCTAAATCTGGATAATCAATTGTTCCCGAACCAACAATTGTGATTTTTTTACCACTCCTTACAAAAGCCTCGATTGCTGTATTGATCCTCTTGTATGGGACAAATCTGCTAACTAATAGGTAATCTGTTTTTTCCATATTTTTTTTCGGTGTGAAAAAATTTGTATTAACGGGGGGATATATCACTTTTGAATCTCTCTTGAGTGTTTGTTTGATTCTTGCAGAAACAAAATTAGAAATTGACAAAAACTCATCTACATTCTCAGATGCTTTTTCCTCCCATGCTCTAATTCTTGGTTTCAAAAAATCAAAAAAAACTTTTTCAAAACGACTAAGTGAATTCCTGTATATTTCTTCCTGATCACTAATCCACCTTATAGAACTGTAACAATAGCAATAATGGTAAGTTTCTTCAGAGACATTGATTCCTTTGATAAAGCCATGACAATTAGAAATATGTACATTTGACCTAACGGTTGGCAAGCTTCTAATAGCGCTTGGCCCAAGTAGCGGGATTATTTTTTTGTAATATTGTTGTATGTTTGGAAAACCGTTCAAATAACTATAGAAAAAATTTCTGTCTTCCAGGGTTTTTCCCCATTTTTTTTCATTTGCCCACAAGTAATATAAATCAGCTTTTGGAAAAATTTTTAGAAACTCTAAAAGCACTCTTTCACTTCCTGCATGATCTCCAAGCCATGGATGAGATATAGAAATATTACTTTTCATAAAAACTTAAATGCTCTTTAACTACATTTTCCCAATTAAAAATTTTAATTATTTTATTTTGCTTTTTTGTCCAATACACATACCTCTTCCTCATATCCCTTAGGGATTCAAGAATATTCCATTGAGGAAAATCTTGACTCTTGAAGGGGTTTTTGTAAGGAGGAGGGGACATGACTGGAATTCCCATTTTTAAAAGAGATAATAGCGTTGTTCTTCTTGAAGATGTCCCATCAACAAAAGGCAAAACCCCCACATCCCCCCATTGAACTTGTTGAGAGATTTCTTCAAATGAACAATTTTCTCTTAACTCAACATCTTGACACCTTGCCAAAAAATCCCTTAAGAGGGCGTTATTTTTATTGCTTGTGAAAACAACAGGCTGATCCCAGCCTAAATCAATAGAATGATTAAACCATTCAGCTAAATTTTTAATATCTTTGCTTTTTGAAAAAAATCCAAAAAAAACTAATCTGAATTTTTTTGGAGTAATTTTTTTATATACAACGCTTTCAAAAGGAGACCCGATTGGCAAGTAAGTTTTTGATTGATTGAAATAAGGAAAATTTTCTAATTCAAAACTATCAGAAAAACCAATTCTTCTCGACATGAAGCACAAAAATAAATATTGTAATTTTCTTAAAAATGAAGCAAGGCTCCATTCATGTAATGTTAAATATCTTTTTCTTTTTGGGAACTTGCTATAAATTTGAATTTGTTGAAATTCGCTCTCCCACCCTTTACTTGGGGTGTGTAGATGAACAATCTCATCATCCGCAAGAATAAGGTCCTTTTTGCTTTGGGGATGCCAAATCCTTGAATTTTTCCCCATTTTCTTATCTAAAGATTTTACAAAATCACCAACACCACACTTCCCATGTTTAATAGTTCCAACAAGATGAACAATCCTCATAACATCACCCTGTCTGATATCTGAGAAAATGCTTTATCAATATCTTTACCTGACAATTTCCATAATTGATTTTTAGTTTCTTTTCTATTGGGCTCAATTGATTTTTCTATCGAGGTCACTAGACTATCTGCATTCTCTGAAAAATATTCAACTGCATCTCCACCAACCTCTCTTGACACCTCAGTGTCAAGCGCACAAACAGGAATTCCTGCAAGCAATCCTTCAATGATTGGGAGTCCGAATCCTTCAATGATTGAAGGGTAAATAAGGCAATACGCATCCAACATATTCTTTTTTAAAATTTTTTCTGGGCAATCCTCCAACCACTCAACACCTAAAGCCTTAGCCTTTTCCAAAATTGCTGAAGCTCCTTTACCCCTATATCCAATCCACTGCATCGAATAACCTCTTTTTTTTAAGATTAAAAATGCATCCAACAATACTCCCAACCTTTTTCTTGGAGAAATTGCCCCTACATACAATAGTTTTGGCGGGGAGGTTTTGAAATTTTCTTTCCTCTCCGGGCTATTCCAAGACTTTTTCATATCGGCAATTGGGTAAATTGTAGAAAAGTCCTGTTTGGGAAATATTTTTTTCAACTCTGCACAAGCCCATTCTGAATCAGAAAAAACCAAATCCGACCTAAATATAGATTGAGGGGTCCTAAACCTAAACCACAATCTAGCTTTCCAGCTCAAATCACTTGGGAACAACCATGGAACAGGGTCATGGACTGTCAGGAAAACAGGGCAGTTAAAATTAAATTTTGGCAATGTCCAATCAGGTCCCCAAAATGCAGACATTGAAGATCTTTCCTCTTTCAAGATGTCTGGTAGCTTGAAAAGTTCCCAATATGGACGTGAAACATTATCAAAAGAAATCAAACGTTGGGAATGTTTAAAAAGATTTTTAATGTCCTTATGGAGGGCCTTCCGGGAAACAAAAGTTGTTTTTGCAGGGCTTCTTTTGATTATCTCACGAACATAACGGCCTATTCCACCCTTTGCCACACATGAAGAAATATCTATAAAAAGTGACATTATTTTTTCACCTCATAAAAGGAATATGTCCAACAGGATTTTTCTGGATCCTGTTTTGTTATCCTGTCAATATTGTCCAAAATAAACCTATGAGAAACAGGCCTTTCATAGAGTAAGCCTTCCTTTTTTGAAAAATTAGAATCTTCTTCAATTAAAAACTGAATCTCTTCCCATGTGGAGCTTAAATCTTCTTTATTCGTCTCTCTAATCAATAGATACTTTTGAGGATTTGAGTCAGACATTGCCTGAAGTGTAAAAACAAGATCCGCAAGATTGGATATCGTATATCCTTTCAAAGAATCTTTTTTAAAATAATCTCTTTCAGAAATGATAAAAGTGTGATCAATATCTATGCCTTCACTTGACACTCTAGCCAATGGAGTCTCATATCCACAATGGAATGGCCCGTAATTAAGAATTGTTGCAATGTATCCAAATAAACATGTAGTTGAAAAACTTATCAACAGGATTTTTTTATATTTCTTTTCTAGGCTAATAAAATATTTTGAAAAAATTATTGCTAGCGGAACAACAAGAAAAGAAATTCTCGTTGGTGTAAAAGACATTCCTATATTTACAATAAAAGTCAACATTGAACAGAAGAAAAACACTACGCATAAATATCCAATAAGCAATTTAAAGGTATGTCCCTTAAGTCGATTTTTAATCAAAACAAAACAAAAAGGAATCAGAAGGAGGGCAAATAGAAAAATTGGATTAATGGCGTAATAATGCCCAAAGATAAATGAAACTTGTGAATATAAAACCTTTACAAAAGACTCTAAGAGCATATTGAAAATAGACTCACTATTCCCCAAGCGCCCTTGGGCTTGATTAAATAATGTAAAAAGTCCCGGAATCCAAAAAATGGATGAAAATAAAGCGTCTCTTTGAGAGTTTTTTATTGATCTTTTTGGGGCAAGCAATGTTGTCCCCCAAAGAACGAATATCCCCAAGTGGGTTGTATATGTCAGAATTGACCCTACTAATTTCCTTATATTGCAAGAATTTTCATGATCTCCCAATCTGATAATCCAGGCAACAAGAAAAACCACCATTGAGTAATAACGAAATTGAGTCCCTAGGAAAAAGGTAAAGGGAAGCATCCATAAAACCCAAGCTGAAACCCTCAACTCCCTTCTTGAAGACCTGATCAAAACCCTTCCAGAAGCCCACGCAAAAAATACAGGCAGTACATAAGCATAAGAATCTAGGAAAGATGAAAAAAACCACTGGGTAACAAAATACGCTGGTGGATGAACATCATTAGCCAAAAGTTGAAAAACATTACCAAAACTCCCAGAAGTTGCAGAATAGGTAAAAATTTCATCTGGCCAACCTCCTTGTTTTAATTTTGACAAATGTGAAGCACCAAAAACCCAAAAAACAAATATGAGCCATGAATATCTTTCCAATCCAGACAAAGGCTTAATGATTCGATCTTGACCCCATCTCAAAAAACCATCAAAAAGACTTTTTTTCTTTGTCCACTGTGGAGCAAACCACTTGTGGATTTTGCAATCCTCTTCCTTTCTGATGCTATTAATATATTGGTTTTTTTTATAAATATACCTAAATGAAAAAACAATATGCAACCATGCATAAATAAGAGAGAGAAATCTTGGAATGTTAAGGCATGAAGAGACAAGTCTCCCAATTTCATTTAAGCTATACCATGGAGCATAAGAAAAACGTGTATTCTCTGTGTTTAAACAATGCCAATTTAACAGCCTATTCCTTTCTTGATAAAAATATTTCCTAAAAGAGCTTAAATGTTTCTTGACCGAACCTTGACCTTCATGATAAACCTTACATAGGTGGGTTTTTTTAACATTCCATCCAGCTAGCCGTAATTTCCAGCCAAAATTAACATCTTCTCCATAGAGGAAAAAATCTGCATCCATCCCCTTAACAGATTCCCATGCGTCCCTCCTTGTTATAAAAATTGCTCCAGAAGGATAAAAGGTCTTACTTGAATTTTTAAACCAATTTGGAATCGTTGTTAGAAACGGGTTTAATGCACCCCCCATTTTTTCTTCTTTTTCGTTCTCATTCCTAATAAGACAACTTAAAGCACCAAGGTTTCTATCTTTTGAAATTTCCGCAAAAAGAACCTCAAGAACATTTTCTTCCAAAATAAGATCAGGATTTAAAAACAGTACAAACTCTCCTTTTGTTTCTGAAAAACCCTTATTGCACCCCCCTCCATACCCAAGATTCTTATCTTCACGAGAATGTTTAACCTCAATAGGCAAAGAATCCAATGGGATATATTCTGGATCATTGTCAACAATAATCACTTCATCTGGCTGAAATGTTTGACTGGCCAAGCTTTTTAAAAGCTTTTGAAGTAATGAATGTGATTTGTAAGAAACAATTACTACAGATAGTTTCATCCCTTAATCCTCCAGGGGTTTAATCGAAAACCACAAATCCATTTTGAAATATCTTGTTCTGAGCATTTTCTTCGACCTGCAATAACCCGTCTCCATTCTTCTAATCTTGAGTTGTCTCCTGCGTTGAATGTTGTAGCTAAAGGATCTTTGAGCATCCCCCAAAGAAAACCGAATGCACAAAAGAAAGATGCGGACATTCTCTCTTTTTCAGAAAGGTTTTTAAAAATGATTTTTAAATAACTGCTTGTCCCATTCCTCCTAACCTTGAGAACTTTCCTGGCATTGCTGGAACCACGTTGGTGTATCGCCTCTTTCCCTGGGATAATCCAACTTTCCCAATTTAGATGTCTTAATCTGATATTTAAATCTACATCCTCAAGATAGGTCCCAAAAGACTCGTCAAAGACCTGTTGCCTAACAGCAGCCTCATGCAATGCTGCAGTTCTGTATATAGTCGCAGTTGCAGAAAGACCAAAAACCTCTTGAGGTTTTTTTATTTTTGAAATCTTCATCCCAGAAAACCTTTCTGTACAAACCCAATCACTCCAAAGGAGATGACCTGCAGTGTCAACCTTTCCGGAAGAATCCAGAATTAAACCAGAAACAGCTGCAACATTTTTGTTTTTATTCAAAAAAATCTCTGCATTTGAAATCCAGTCATCAGGGATTAAACAGTCTTGATTCAGAACACAAACATATTTTGATTTGACTCTCCTTAAGCCAATATTTACAGAAGTTGCAAATCCTAAATTTTTATTATTTTTTACAACCCTGCATTTAATTCCTTTAAAAATATCGGCAGATCTATCACTTGAACCATCGTCAATAACAATAACCTCGTCCAGGAAAGAGGAATATTTTTTTACAGACGAGACAAATTCCTTGGTAATGATTTTTTCACCATTGAAGATAGGGATAATTAAAGTTGTCATAGTTCTTTCAGGGCCCTTAAAGTTTCTTGTACGGCTTGTTCTGACTTCTTTGGAGTCCAATTATGAGGTGGTTTAAACCTGGAAGGGTTTGAAATAAGCTCTTTTATTGCTGCAGGCAAAGCATCTTTGTCTGTTGGTTTACCGTAAGGTTCAACAACAGGCAAAGCCTCCCTGTGAGAAGGGATATCAGACATTAAAACAGGAGCTCCACAAGCAGCAGCTTCCATTGGGACAAACCCAAAACCTTCAGAAAGGCTAGGGCATATAACCCCTATCGCCCCACTGTAAAAATCAATAATTTCTTCTGTTTTTCTATAACCTTCAAATTGAACCTTGTCTCCAAGAAGATCCTCAGCACTTTTTTGAAGTTTCGCTGGCAGAGAGCCAACAACCTTCAGCTTTGGAGATTCTTTAACAGAAAATATCGCATGTATAACTGACAAAAAATTCTTTCTCCTTGGCCATGCTCCCACCATAAGCAAATAATCGCCTTTTTTGTTGTGGGATTTTGAAAATTTTTGATTTAATCCATGTTGAACAACAACTGTTTTCCCAGATTTTGGAAAGATTTTTTTCAACATTCGTTTTGTTTCATGGCTAACACAAATTCTCAAATCTGCTTTCTCCCACGTTGCAGGAACCATTTTTTGCCAATACCAATGATTGAATCTCCCCATCTCAGAAGGATTTTGTAATGGTATTAAATCATGAACAGTAACGGCCAACTTCATTCTTTTTACAGCTTGTGAGCTAAAACCTGGACTAAACAAGATGTCCGCATTCGTTAAGGATGCATAGGACGGCATTTGAATTTGCTCCCACCAAGCTCTTGAAAACGCACCTGCAATTGGATTGTCTGAAAGTCTCCTTAGCTCAAAAACATCTACGGTTTTATCTCTCTTAAAACCTTCTCTCATCAGGTTTGTGTAAACCCCAACACCAGTGTTCCTCCCACCAATTGAGGTTTGTATGTCAAATGCTATCTTCATTTACCCCCCACCTAAATAATAGCCTTTTCCAACGCAATGTGAAAAGATCTTTCATTTGGCTTAATATTTCAAAAAACCACCATGTTTTTTTTAAATTTAAACTCTCATAATGTCTAGATGTGAAAATCCTTTGACCCCGCAAGAAGATACCGTCTAGATATTCAGGAGAAAAACTATTCGTAGTAGCACCCCTAAGATGCTCAACCTCCAATGAACTTGTGTATTTCAACAAGAACCCCTTTTTCACTGCACGAAAACCAATATCAGCATCTTCCCAATAAGCAGGATAAAACCCTTCAAAAAAACCCTTTAATGCTTTCCAGTAATCATTTCTAACTAAGAAAATAGCCCCATTTGGATACTCTGGGGGGTTTATTTTATAAGTTGGCCAAGGTCTCCCATTTTTTAACTTCAAACCAATCAAAGATTCATTGATCGTTTTATTCCTTTTTTGAGTTTTTATCTTTGGGGTAACAGAAAAAATAGCATTGTCAGATTCAATTTCCTTAATCAATGATTGGATTGATCCTTTTGTAACCCGTATATCATCATTGACGATAAGAACATATTTGGATGAACAAAGTGAAACGGCCTTGTTTACAGAGTTGGAATATCCTTTTCTGCTTTTTATGAATGTAACATTTTTATATGTTTTTTCTATTTTCCCTACAAGAAAAATATTACACGGATTCTCCCTGGCCAACCAAGCAATCAGATTGTCCAAACAAGGACTTTTACCCAAAGTGGGTATAACAACATCAAAAGACATACTTAAAAGTTATGTAGATGGATTAGGGTCAAGTGAAATATCACCCATATCTATTGTTCTTCCAGCTTCAACAATTATGGTTTTTGTCGTTCCCATGTAACCGCTAGCAGAAATATCAATTTCTTTAAATCCTGGCAAAATATCATCAATCCTGAACAAACCTATATTGTCTGTAACGTCTATTTGTCCACTGCTCCTAACAAGAACAACAGCATTTGGGATTGGGAGATTTGTAACGGAGTCTCTGACAATACCAGTAATAGCCCCCGTTGTTGCATCCCCTATCTTGCTAACCCCGACAAACCCAGAACCAAAAGCATCTTCAATAATGGTTGTATCTCCCGAGGATACTGTGAATTCAACAGCTGAAGAATGATACCCGGAAGCACTAATTGTGATAGATCTAATTCCAGGAGGGATTGTTGGGAAAGTTAATCTTCCCTCTGAATCTGTAACTCCGGTAACCGTTCCAGCAAACATTCCCAAAACAACAGATGCTGACTCTATTGCAACACCTGTTGCAGAATCCCTTACTGTCAATTCAGCAGAACCATTACCTGGAACAGGGCAGTTTTCTCTAAATAAAACTAAGAGTTCTGGATCTCCCCCGACTCTTTTATCGAGAACAAATATCCTGCAGAAAAAATCAAAAGAAACATCCATTGGGCCTTGGATATTTGCTTGTGGGGAGTGTGCTTCATTGATTGTTCTTAAGAAATTAAGGTTTGTATCAAGAACAGTGACTCTCCCATTACCAAAATCAGAAACATAAATTTCATTTGGGAAAACTTGTTTATCAATACTTATGCCCCAAGGCTGCAAGAAATGGACATTGTCCCCAGCTGTGTTTGAACCAAAACCACCTACACAGAATTGCTGTTGGGGTGCTTGAGGAGGGAAGTAAGGTGACGTTTGGTGAGGATCTAAAATATCAGGGATTGGTTGAGTTATACAAATTCCCTTCCCCAAACCAACATTTCCTGTATAGACCATCCTGTTGTCAGAAGTGAAATCAAAGTCAACCATAGCTCCAATATTGAAGTTTGTTGGAAGTCCCCATGATGCAGGTGAACCACCTGGGTTCATGAAAACGTGCATTCTGCAATCGCCAGGGTTTGTTGAGAATCCCTCTCCAGCATTAGCTTCATAAGGGCATGTCTGAGCATCTCCAGGAGAATATCCTGCACCTTGCCCTTCTAAGCCTTCTCCACGAGCCCAACCAATCAGCAATGGGACAGGATCTGACCCTCTTGTGTCTGGGTTGTCATCAGTAGGATCCTGACATTCAGCTTCTTCGAAATTTGGCCAAATAGCCTGTCCAACAGTTCTTTGCCATAGATTTCCGTAAGCATCCCACTCAACCCCTAGCTGTCCTGGACCTCCAGAAAGCCCATTTACCTGAAAAGGGGTTCCCTGGTTGTCGTAAAGGGTATCGCCTGAAAATTCAACTCTCTCGTTTCCCATGAGCCAAAAATCTCTCGGTCCAATGATACCGGAATCTCCTTCTTCTAGCTCACAATCAAATTCATATTCATCAGCTGCATCTCCTCCAGGGATTGCGCTTCTGCTTGTAAGACGATATCCGCCAATGCCTCCATAAACACTTGCAGCAAAATAACCAGCCCCATTGAGAATACCATGAGGGTCATTTGCCAAATCTAGATATGTGCCATCGTTTTCTGGAGGCCAGATAAAGTTTCCACTTTGGAAGAAACAGTCGTTATCAAAATTTAAAGGCCTTGCTATTGCACGACCTATACTGTCAAAAACAAGAACTCCTTCTGTTGTTGAAGCAAGGATTACATCCCCTATTTCGGGAAAATATGCATTGGTAATTCCTGTTAATCCAGGGAAATCACCTAAGCCACTGCTATCAGCAGAAATAAATGGATTTGTCAATGGGTTCCTAAAAGGAGTAAGAGATCCGTAAAAAGGATTGACACAATCATTCAACTCGCCATAAGCAACACCAGATCCAATAGAAGAACCTCCAGCGTCACCAGGGAGTGTATCTCCTGGGAATCCTCCTCCAGGAGGGTCTGCAATCAAATCCACAGGACTTGAATTCTGACAAGAAGAAAAACAAAAAGAAAGAGTAACCAAAAATATGATTGCAAGTTTATGTTTAAGCCATTTAAACATGTTTATCCTCCTCCCCCTTCAGCAGAAGCAAAACCATTGGTTGGATAAAGTCTGAAATTTCCGACATCCCATGTCCCCGGAGACATAACAACAATTCGGTCATCCTGAGCTCTCCATCCGGTTGATTCAACTTGAATCGTTACAAAACCTCCGACTGGAACAAAAAACGTGAAAGCACAATAAGCATCTAAACCACTTGTATAAGAGATTTCAGAACACTCCTCTTCCTCATTGAAGTCAGTCAAGCCTTGCGCAATAACCCTAACAGTTGCAGACTCAGGCATGTTGTCTCCAATTGGAGCATTTGGATTCTTGATTTCAACAGTTCCAGTAACCTTCACAAGCGCTGGCTCTTCATACTCCCCATCAGAATTAAATAAATCTGTAGCTGTCAATGCTCTTGCATGAATACTTTCTGCAAATTCACTTAATTCTCTATCTCTTAAAACTATCATGAATTCATCATTAGCAGCTAAACCATTGTTTGTAAGGTTTGCTGATGTTAAAGCTAAAAATGAACCAAGGGTTGATGATCCAGGATCACCAATAAAATATCTCAGATTTTGCCCTCTAACTGGAACATTACCAAGAGCTCCTCCGCTTCCTGCCAAAAAATCAAAAGCAATTGAAGAACCTGCAAAAAGGTGAGTACATTCCTCATTTGTAAAACACTGAATATCAAAACCTAATGATTGTTGTCCGCCACTTTCGTCAGAACCATTCAAAACCCCTATCGAAAGAACGCTTTGCTCAGCTCCCTTCAGGGAATTTGCCAGTATCTGGTCATCAATTCTTGAATTAGCCCAATAAAGACTAAAGTCAACATCGTTGATGAGGTTGATCATCTCATTTCTAAGCTGCCCGCTATGGGGGCCAAAGTAAACATCAACACCATATCTGTTGTCAACGATTACATTTTCACAATTCGAAGCTGTTTCTTCTTTTTGCCCTTGGAACTGATTGTTTTCAAACATTTGATGAAAATCTTGGTTGAAACATGTAGCTAAAAGTGAATTGCTGAGTCTTAATGAAAGGTTTGACATTGAAAAAAATGAGTTAGATAAAAAGTTTCCTGAAGAAACTATCACTTCATCTCCATCAATAACCATATATTTTGAATTCATCAGAGTGTTTAAATCGTTCCCGTCAGTGACAATTACAGCACCTGCCGTTTCAAGCGAAGAATAGACGGTTGAGTTTGCATTAAAGTAATAATTGTCAACGACTATGTTCACAGCAACACCTTTATTCAGGGCGAAGATGATTGCATTCTCTATATCGGTTCTGTTGGCAATGTCAGGAACTGCAATATTCACAACTGAATCAGCTGCTCTGATGTAATCACCTGCATTAAAAACTGCATTGACGTGTGATGGAAATTGTTGCTTTATGCTGTTTAAAAGCAAAAACCCATCAGTGTTAGCGTCTATGCAATCAGTATGAAATCCAATCGCTAAAGGTTCTGTTACAAAAGCCTCTAAAACTTGACCTGAGTCTTGATAGTAAACCATTGGGTTCCTGTCGTCTGGGTCTGTAGAGTCAGGATCCCAGCTTTCATTACCGTATGAAGAATAGGGACCACATGTTACAAGATCGAAAGTATCTCCTGAGGCACAAGAAGAAACAGCAGATACAAATAGCAAAAACAAAAGATGTAATT
>CAYNKD010000023.1:0-13901 GCA_964397735.1 uncultured bacterium
CTGTGACAAAATCTTCAGATCCCGGTTTTTTCCATTCAAGCAAAAGAGCTTCTCCTCCGGTGTTTTCAAAATATTCAATAAATACTTTGTGAAGCCCCTTTGAAAGTTCCAAGGTTCCATCCATTGGGGTTGCGCCTTGAAGGTCATCATTCTCTATAAGAAGGCTTTCATTAATGTAGAGTTTTGAGCCATCATCGCTTGTTATCCTGAAAGTGTATGTTCCCTCTTCTGTAATATCAATAAAGCCCTCAGCATTTATCACAAAGCTGTCGGCAAATTCTTGAAAGGCTCCCCTTTCCTTAAGGTAATCGATGTTTGGCATTATCTTTGAGACATTTGGGTTTTGGTTTTCTATTATTTCAGGAACCTTTGAAAGTGAGATTCCCACTTTGTAGATATTCATCAGGATCCCTTCAGCAAAGCCTTTCTCGTCTATCTCGATTGATTTCTTTTTTGTGTCTACGAGCTTTATTGATGCAAATGAGGATGGGTTTTCAAAAAGATCATTTGAAACGGATTTCCAGGAATATTTCGAGTTTTCATTTACCCCCACATTGTTGAGGTGTGTTGAAAACCCCATCATCATCCCGTCAAAAGGGAAAACCTCAAGATCAGACCATGGAATTGATGATTCAACAACATAGCCTGCATCTCTTTCCCTGACAACAACTTTTGCATTTGTCTCAATGTCAGACACATCAAGCCTGGCAAAGTCTTCCATGGTTAAAGAGTAGTAAAAGTCATTCGAGTCATATTCAGTTTGCCGCTCTCTTTTCGCATCGATGAAAAAGTCAACACCATCTAACTCTGTTACGTTCTTGTCTTCAACGACATGGATAATATAAAGATTCTCATTGTCCCAAAGCATTTTGAAGTTGCCACTAATGTTGTCTTCTCCATAGATAAGATTTTCCATTTTCAAATATGTTGAAGGAGAATTTTCAGAATCTTGCCATGCCTCATCTATCTGACCATCTATCTTTATTCTTTTGGCAACAAATTCAATATGAGCTTGTGGTTCTGTTGGCACCTTTTTCACTGTTTCTGCATTTTTCAATGCGCTTTCCTCTCCGACCCTGAGGTCAAAGAAGGTTGTCATTGTTGTTGTTCTGTTTTTGTTCAGCGTTATCGTTGAAACATATTCTTGTTTCTCTCCCCATTCATAGGATGAAATTGATGATTTTTCTATTTCATGTTCAGCATTTATGCTGAAGCCATTTTTTTCAGTAGTTGACTGTACAGGTGTCTTCAGCTCTATCTTGGACTCCCCAGCATTTTCAATCCCAAAAACTCTTTTTAGCCCAAGAGCTCCTGATTTTGCAATAACGATTTCAGGTCTCTCAAAAATCCTGATTGAAAGAGAGGGGTCGTCTTGGTTGTTAATTTCATATTTCAAGACAATGGCCTCTCCTTCAAAAGAATAGCCTTTAAAGGAAAATCTTTTCCCTGCCTCAATTCCATCAACATACCAAACGTCACCATCTTCTATTCCATTGATGTAAGAGGATCCCTGACTTGTTGGCTGAGGTCCGTGAGATGTTGTGTAGACTGCGCCATTGAAGTCAACTCCACCATACCAAGCCTTGTAAATGCTTCCGTACTGTGTGTCATATGCGACCCAAAGCCTTTCATTCAGGGCAATCGTTATCATTCTTGGTTTTTTGTCTAGTACTGACCTAAATACCCAAGGGTCTCTTGGTCTTTCTGAAGCCATTGCTGACTTCTCCAAGGAGGCAAGGGTTCCACCTTGAACCGAGTTTGTATTTTGAATATTTTTAAAAACGTAAAGTAGGGCAACAAGAAACACTACGATGCCTATTATTTTCTTATTCATTTTTTTCTCCTAACGACGAAAAGGGGAACGGGCCTTCTTCCCATCCCCATTCCGGATCGACTTCTATTCCAAGATGATTAAACACAGTTGGTGCTACAGCAACATGTCCAGGACCTTTTTCAAGGATTCTTACTGGTGTTTTTCCACCTGAAGCAATGAAAAATATTGTTCTTTCGTCATTTGATTGCCCACCATGCCCATAGTTGAGACCGCCATGATCTGTTGTCACTATAACCATCCAATTTTCATGATTTTTTTTGTCTATTTCTTCAAGGACAAAACCTATCAATCTATCTGTTTTCTCAATTGAATTAATATATTCAGGATAGTCATTTCCATATCTGTATGCATGTCCAGCATGATCAACATCATCAAAATGTAAAAACAACACATCAACTTCTCCTTTCTTTATGCTTTTTGCTCCCATTTCAGATACATATTCATCACTCCCATTCCCAGATTCATCGGAATCAGAAAGGATATAAGTGTGTATTGGGGTCCATTGAACAAAAGAGGACAAGAAAAGAGATGTGTCAGATTCTTTTAGCCTTCTGAAAAAATGGGGATATTTGTCATAATTTTGGTTAGAGAAACTATTGTCTGTTACCCCATGCTTGTTTGTCCAAACTCCTGTCAGTATTGAAGACCATCCAGGACCGCTTGAAGTGACTTGCTGGGTTTCTTTTCCTAACTCCCCGCCAGCATAGGAATGATATGTTACAGATCCATTTTCTATCAAGAAATCAAGGCTTGGGGTTTTTGCCTTCATTAGCGAGTCAGGCCTTAATCCATCAATTCCGATAACTAAAACTTTTTTCTCTTTTTCAGGTTCTCTTGAGAAATAATCATTAAGGTTGGGACTAATCCATAAGCTTATCAGCAAGAATATTTGCATATTTTTTCCCCTTCTTTCTTTCTTTCTTTGAAAGAAATCATAATCATATATTGTTATGATTCCAACTTATGGAATATAGAAGATTAGGAAACTCAGGGCTCAAGGTCTCTTCGATTTCTTTGGGTGGCTGGCTCACACAAGGCGGTTCAGTGCATGAGAAGGTTGCAATTGACTGTGTTCATTTTGCACATGAAAGCGGAATAAATTTTTTTGATACTGCTGATGTTTATTCCCAAGGCCGTTCAGAGATTGTTTTAGGAAAGGCAATCAAGGACATGAAAAGAAGTGACCTGGTTATATCAAGTAAGGTTTTTGGAACTATGTCTGAAAATGTTAATGACAGAGGCTTGAGTAGAAAGCACATCATGGAGTCTTGTGAAAAATCTTTAGAAAGACTGGACTTAGATTATTTGGATATTTATTTTTGTCATCGCTATGATGAAGAAACCCCATTGGAAGAGACGGTTAGGGCTATGAGTGATCTTGTTAGCCATGGGACGATTCATTATTGGGGAACAAGTGTTTGGACTTCTGAACAAATTAAGGAAGCAACGTCAATAGCAAAAAAGATAAACGGTTATGCTCCCCAGGTTGAACAACCCCATTACAACATGCTTGAAAGGGATATAGAGAAAGACCAAATGGTCACTGCTTCAAATCTTGGAATGGGCCTGACTGTCTGGAGCCCTTTAGCGGGAGGGATGCTTACAGGAAAGTACAAAACAAACACAATTCCCAAAGGTTCAAGAGCTGAGATTACAGAGTTCCTAGATCCATATATGAATGAGGAAACTTTTAAAAAGGTTAGAAAGTTGGAATCGGTTGCTAAAGATATTGGCTGTACGTTGCCGCAATTGGCTTTGGCTTGGGTGTTGAGGAAGAAGGAAGTGAGTAGTGCGATTGTCGGAGCTACAAAATTAAAGCAGCTTAAGGAGAACCTCTCCTTTGTGGATTCAGAGTTGTCAGAAGATTCAATTAGACTTATAGAGGATATCCTTTGAAAAACTGGAAAGAGACTTTAATACTGCCGGAAACGGATTTCCCAATGCGTGCAGGACTTGCACAAAAAGAGCCAGGATGGCTCAACTTCTGGGATGGGATAGACCTTTATTTGAGAAGAAGCGAGGTTAGGAAAGATTCGAAATCCTTCATCCTTCATGATGGTCCACCATATGCAAATGGAGATATTCATGTCGGCACAGCAATGAATAAAATTTTGAAAGATATAGTCATGAGGTATAAATGGCTGGAAGGTTATTCAGTGCCTTTTGTGCCTGGTTGGGATTGTCATGGTTTGCCTGTTGAACACAAGGTTATAAAAAATCTAGGTGGAAGGATTCCTGAAGAGATGACTATTTCAAAATTCAGAATGAAATGCTATTACCTTGCAATGAAGTATATGGAAAGACAAAAAGGGCAATTTCAAAGATTGGGAGTTTTGGCTCAATGGGATGATCCCTACCTTACAACAAATCCAAAATATGAAGCTGGAGTTTTGGAGACTTTCAGGCTGATGTTAGAAAAAGGGTTAGTGGAAAGAGCTTCAAAACCAGTTCACTGGAGCTGGGCTGCTGAATCGGCATTGGCTGAAGCTGAGCTTGAATATCAGGATATTGAAGACCCTTCAATATCTGTATTTTTCAAGGTAAAAAAATCAAGTATTCCAAAGAAGATAAAGGAAAAAGTTTCTGGAGATTTGGGTTTAGCCATTTGGACTACAACTCCTTGGACTTTGCCAAGCAATGTTGCAGTGGCGATAAATGAAAAGGAAGATTATGGAATTTATGTTTATGGAAAAAGATTTATTGTTCTAGGTTCAAAACTTGAAGAAAGCTGGAAAGAGAAGGTTGAATTTGGAAAAAAGGTCTTAAGCCTCAAGGGAAAAGAATTACTGAAATTAAAGTACAAAGTACCTTTTGCGAACCTTGAAGGGGTCGTGGTTTCTACTGATTATGTAAGCATGGAAGATGGTACTGGCCTTGTCCATACTGCTCCGGGACATGGTCCTGATGATTTTTCAGCTGCAACAAAGCATGGCCTACAGGTTATTTGCCCTGTTGACTCAAAAGGTAATTACTACAAAGAGGAGGCTTTCTCAAAAGAGCTTGGCCTTAAGAAACTGAATAAAGAAATTTTAGAAATTTGCGGAATGAATGTCTTTAAGGCCCAAGAAAAAATACTTAATTTTTTGAAAACAAAGAAAACACTGCTATGGGCCGGAACGATAACTCACAGCGTTGCTCATTGCTGGAGAACAAAAAAACCAATTATCTACAGAGCAACACCTCAATGGTTCGTCAAGATGGATAATTCTTTAGACAAAAAAAACACATTGAGAGAAGCTGTTTTATCTCTTGTTTCTGAAGGTAACTGGGTTCCAAAATGGGGTCAAATTCGAATGAATAACATGGTTGAGGGTAGGCCTGATTGGTGTATAAGTAGGCAAAGGCATTGGGGCATAGCTATACCTGCGTTTGAAGACCCTGAAACAGGAAAGATTTTATGCACTTCAGAAACCGTTTCTCATATAAGAGACTTAGTTGAAGAAAAAGGAAGTGGGATTTGGTTTGATGATGACTATAGTGCTGAAGAGCTGGTGCCTGATTCAATAAGGCCTAAAGAGTTCAAAGGAAGAAAACTTAAAAAGTTGAAGGATATATTTGATGTATGGTTTGAATCTGGTTCAAGCCATAGATCTGTTGTTATGGGTAGAAATCTTAGCTATCCAGCTGACCTTTACCTTGAAGGAGACGATCAGTATAGAGGCTGGTTCCAACTTTCATGTATTCCTGCTGTTTCAGGGACAGGGTCTCTGCCGTTTAAAAGTTGTTTAACTCATGCCTTTGTGGTCGATGAAAAAGGTTTGAAGATGAGCAAGAGTGTTGGGAATGTTGTCGACCCCTTGGCTGTTTGCAGTGATTTAGGTGCTGATATATTGAGGCTTTGGTCCGTTAGTGCTGATTTTTCTTCTCCTGTCAAGGCTGGAAAAGATGTTTTGGTAAAAGTGAGCGGTAGGTATAGAAAGATAAGAAACACTATTAGGTTTTTACTTGGAATATTGAGTGATTTTGAACACCCTAAAGACATTATTTTAAACAATTACGACAAATGGGCTTTGGCAACTTTTTTCAAACGTGAAGAAAGGTGGTCTGGTTTTATTGATAATTACGACCTGCATGGACTGTCTGAAGATATCGGTTTATTTGTAGGAGAGCTCTCTTCAGGTTATTTAAACGCAATAAAGGATAGGGTCTATGCTGAAAAGAAAAATAGCAATTCAAGAAATGCTGCGTTAAAGACAAGCTCTGTAATTCTTGAAAGGATGTTGTTGTGGGTTGCCCCAATCCTCCCCTTTACAACTGAGGAAGCTTGGCATTCTTGGAAGACTAAAATTTCATCTGCATCTTCTGTACATTTGCTTGATTTGAACCCTGCTCACAAAAACCTTGCAAGCTCAAAGCCTGAAGAATATATTTCTAATATTGCTTTTGAAATCAACAAAGAGGTCCAAAAGTCGTTGGAAGGAGCAAAAGATCAAGGAGTAGTCGGACAACCTTTAGAGTCTTGGGTTACTTGCTACGTTGAAGAAGAAGAAAAAGAAACTCTTGAGGAAAGCAAAAGGCACCTTGCTGCAATATTCAATGTAAGTGGGGTTGATATTGGGTTATTGGATGAGTACAGGGATGAAATTCATCCTTTTTCAAGCAAGCAAGAGAAAATCGTCATTTCTGTATCAAAGTCAAACTTTACTAAATGCTCTAGATGTTGGCTCTTTGTGAAAGAAAATGATGATGAAGAAATTTGTAAACGCTGTATTGATGCTATTTAATATATAAAAATACATTTTCATCCTTACTTCCTTAAAACCTGTAATATAATCGGGGATTGTGTACACATTTTTTAGGAGGGTAAGAGATGCCAACTATAAGTCAATTAGTTAGAAAAGACAGAAAGAGACTAAAGAGACGTTCCGGAGCTCCTTTACTTGGGGGGAATCCTTTTAAAAGAGGTGTTGTTTTACGTGTCATGACAGTTACTCCAAAAAAACCAAACTCTGCTTTGAGGAAAGTTTGTAGGGTCAGGCTCTCGAATGGAGCTGAATTGACAGCTTATATCCCTGGAGAAGGACACAATCTACAAGAGCACCATATTGTTCTGGTAAGGGGCGGAAGGCCAAAGGATTTACCAGGGGTTAGATACAAGGTAGTTAGAGGTACGAGAGACACTGAAGGTGTTGCTAAGAGAAAAAGCAGTAGAAGCTTATACGGGACTAAGAAAACTTAATGAGAAAGAATAGAGCTGTCCCAAGAGAAGTCCCTTTAGACACTGTTTACCAAAGCAAGGATATTTCAAGGATTATTAGAAAAGTGATGAAGGGTGGAAAAATGTCTGTTGCTGAAAGACTTGTGTACACAGCTATTGACAAGGTAAAAAAAACGACTGAACAAGATCCCATGAGCGTTTTGGATAAAGCTATAAAGAATATAACTCCTGTAGTTGAGGTTAAAAGTAAAAGGATAGGGGGTGCGAATTTGCAAGTCCCTGTAGAGGTACGCCCAAAAAGACAAAAGTCGCTAGCCATTAGATGGCTAGTGACTTATGCTAGATCCAGAAGGGAAAGAGGTTTTGCGAATAGGTTAGCTCAGGAAATTATTGATGCATATCATGAAAGGGGAGGAGCATATAAAAAGAAGACTGATGTCTTGAGGATGGCTGAAGCAAATAGGACATTTGCTCATTTTGCTTAATTGTTATGGTTGTTAAAGGAGAAAATTCATTGAAGTTAGTTTTAAGGTCTTATGACTATAGGCTTTTAGATCATTGGGCTGGAGAATTGACAAGAATGGCTAAAACAAAAAACATAACAGTCAGTGGTCCTGTCCCATTTCCAACAAGAAAGAAGATATTCACCATTTGCAGAAGTGTTCACGTTGACAAAGACTCAAGAGAGCAATTCGAATTAAGAGTACATAAGAGACTTGTTATATTCAGTGATTATGTTCAAGATGATTTATCGGAAATAGTTAATATGCGTTTTCCTGAAGGAATACATGTGAGTGTGAAAAGATGAAAACATCAAGATTGTTTATTGCTGCAAAAAAAATGGGCATGACAACTATCAATGGTGACTCCGGATCTAGACATGGTGTAACTTTATTAGAGATGGTTCCCTCAAAAGTTATTTGCAAGAAAACAATTGGCAATGATGGTTACGAGGCTGTTCAAGTTGGATATGAAATTTCATCAGTTGAAAAGCTGAATAGGCCTGCTTTGGGACATCAGAAAGAAGCTATAAGTGATTCCAAAGAAGGCTATAAAAATTTAACTGAAGTAAGGGTTAGTGATTCTTCAGAATTTGATCTAGGTCAGGACATTTCAAATTATTTACACGTAGGAGAGATGGTTACAGTCATCGGAAGATCTAAGGGAAAAGGTTTTACAGGGGTAATGAAAAGGCATAATTTCAAAGGTGGAGCAAGTTCTCATGGTGCTAGAGGTGTTTCAAGAAGACCTTTGTCAGCAGGAGCAATGGGTCCTGCGAGAATTTTTCCAGGTCAGAAAATGCCTGGAAGGTATGGGAATTTTGTTAACGTGCAAAGAAATTCTGAAATTATCGACTGGGATATTGAAAATGGGATAGTTGCTGTAAAAGGCCCTATACCTGGAGGACGTGGTTCTTTAGTGAGGATATATCCTCAGAACGAGCTTCCTTCAGATATAGAGGATCCCACTTTGAAAGTTGAAGAACCCAAGGAAGAGGTGAAGGCAGTTGAAGAACCCAAGGAAGAGGTGAAGGCAGTTGAAGAACCCAAGGAAGAGGTGAAGGCAGAAAGTGCTGAGGGGAAGAAAGATGCCAATTAAGTCTGTACTTTATGACAAGGCCGGAAAAGAGTTAAAAAAACTCACTCTTGTTAAGGGTATTTTTGGCAATGATTGGAAACCTTCTCTTGTTAGTTTGGCCTATCGTGTTCAGGTTAACAATGGAAAAGACTTGGCAGGATCTTCAAAAAACAGATCTGCTGTAAGGGCTTCCACAAAAAAGATTTATAGGCAAAAAGGAACCGGTAATGCAAGAGCTGGTGCAATAACTGCTGGACAAAGGGTTGGCGGAGGAGCAATACATGGCCCTCAACCAAGGAATCCTTCATTGAAGATAAACAAAAAAGCGAGTAAAAAAGCCTTAATGTCTGCCTTAAGTAAGAAATTTTCTGATGGAGAAGTTAAATTTGTCGAAATTCCAAAATGGAAAAAGATTTCAATAAAAAATGCTATTTCTCTTTTGGAAAAAAATGGAATAAAAGGGAAAACTCTTGTTCTGCACAACGAAAGCCAAAATATTGCAAGTCATTCTTTCAAAAATGTAAAAGATGTTAGGTTCTATGGTGGAGAAAGAGTGAATATTGGAGATTTACTAAGGTATAGAAATTTAATTATTTCATCTGAAGCACTAAAAACTATTGAGGAGATTTGGAAATGATTGCTTCATCTGATGTTTTAATAAAACCGCTAATTTCTGAAAAGACAATGGATTTAGCTATGAATGAAAATTCTTATACTTTTGAAGTTTCTTCAAAAGCTACAAAGACAGACATTAGAGATGCGGTTAAAAAAGAATTAAAGATAAAGAAAGTTCTTTCTGTAAGAATTGTTAAAACCCCTGGAAAAAAAAGATCCAGGAGAACACCTAAAGGAGGAGTGGCATTTGGAAAAACATCCAGAAGAATCAAAGCTATTGTTAGGGTTTCTTCAGATGAAGATTTAATGAGCCACTTTCAACCAGGATAACCATGCCGATAAAAAGATATAAACCGAAAACACCTTCTTTAAGGTCAATTGTCAGAATAGACAAAAGCCATCTTGCCGATAAGCCTGGTGGTGGATCTTTGGTAAAAGGGAAGAAAAAAAACAGCGGAAGAAACAATCTTGGAAGAATAACCACAAGGCATAGAGGTGGAGGAAACAAGAACAAGTACAGGATGATAGATTTCAGAAGGAAGAAAAAAGATGTTCCTGCAAAAGTTGTCCAAATTGAATATGATCCAAACAGAACTGCATTTATTGCTTTGATATGTTACCTTGATGGGGAAAAGAGTTATATCTTAGCTCCAGTAGGGCTTGAGCCAGGAGCAATGGTTGTTTCCGCAGAAAAAGCTCCAAACAGAGCAGGTAATGCAATGCCTTTATCCGCCATAAGAACAGGGTCTTTTATACATTCTGTTGAATTAAGGCCAGGACAGGGGGGGCTTCTTGCAAGAAGTGCTGGAAGTTTCGCTATTTTGAAAAACAAAGAAGGGGGATGGGGTTTTATAGAGCTCCCAAGTGGAGAGTTGAGAAAGATTCCTCTAAAGTGTTATGCAACAATTGGAAGGCTTTCTAATGTTGAGCATAATTTGGAAAAGTGGGGAAATGCAGGAAGGAAAAGACATAAAGGTTGGAGACCAACCGTAAGAGGGATGATTATGAACCCTTGTGACCACCCTAATGGTGGTGGTGAAGGAAAACAAAAAGGAAAAATATTAAGAACTCCTTGGGGAAAGGTTGCTAGGGGACCTAAAACAAGAACAAGTCGACCTAGTGATAAACACATCTTAAGGTCTAGAAGGAAAAAATAATGGCTAAAAAATCACCTTACATTGAACCAAGCTTAGTTAAGAAAATTGTTAAAGCTAAAGCAAGCGGATCAGCAGATCCGATTAGGACTTGGTCAAGAAGATCCACAATTCATCCAGAAATGGTTGGTTTGACTTTTGAGGTTCATAATGGGAGAAGATTTGACAAGGTCTATGTTAATGAGTCTATGGTTGGACATAAGCTAGGAGAATTTGCATTGACTAGAAAATTTGGTGGCCACAAGAAGGGCAAGGCAAAGGATGAGTAACGCAATGCCGAGATCAAAAGGCGTGAATCTACGCTGTAAACCAGAAATGGTTAATCGTGCAGCTAAGAGAATTAGAGGTAATTTTGTTTCAGATGCTATTGTCAGGCTTACAAGCCAGCATGACAATGCAAGCAGGCTTTTGCTGAAATTGCTTAATGAAGCGATTGCAAACGCTGAACATAATCTAGAAATGCCAAGTGCGAATCTGATTGTTTCTTCTGTAAATGTTGGAAGAGGTATTGCAATGAAAAGGTTTAGGCCTGTAATGAGGGGTATGGCTCACAAGTACAAAAAAAGAACCACAAATGTAGAAATTATTCTAAGTAGAGGTGAAAGCAATGGGCAATAAGATAAATGCTAACGGTTTTAGAGTAGGGGTTTATCATAAAGCTACAAGAACTGGGAGAGGATGGAATGCAACATGGTTCCCAGCAAAAAATAAAGATTATGCAAAGTTGATTGAAGCTGATCACATCATAAGGAAGGTAATAAAAGAAAGACATCAGGATTCAGCGGTCCAGAAAGTTGAAATTATTCGAACAGTTGCTCCTAGGGGTTCGGATGTTGTAGAAATAGCGGTTCATACAGCAAGGCCTGGCGCACTTATTGGGAAAAAAGGTTCTTCAATTGATGCAACAGTAACACAATTGAAAAAACTTTTGCCAAACCAGAGAATAACAATTAAAGCTGTTGAAATTAGAGATCCTGACATATATGCAAACGTTGTTGCTGACTCTGTCAGGAGACAACTCGAAGCAAGAAAGCCTACAAGAAGAATCATGAAGCAGGTTGTTGATGCAGCAATTGCTGGTGGTGCAAAAGGCTGTAAGCTGGAAATTGCTGGAAGGGTTGATGGTGCTGAAATAGCCAGAACAATGAAATATTCTGAAGGGTCTGTACCTCGTCATACATTAAGAGCAAATGTTGATTTTGGTTTTGCCGAGGCATGGACAAAATATGGAATATTAGGCGTGAAGGTTTGGATATATAGAGGAGATGAGGACTAATGCCTTTACTTCAACCTAAGAGATGGAAATACCTAAAGGCCTTTAGGGGTAGAAATAGAGGCAAGTCGATAAAAGGGAATAATCTAGCTTTTGGAGAATTTGGAGTAAGGTCTAATGGAAATGGAAGAATGACTTCTAGGCAAATTGAAGCTATCCGTGTCTTGATAAGAAGAAGAATTGGAGATAAAGCAAAAATGTGGACGAGGGTTTTTCCAGATTTGCCGATAACCAAGCATCCTCTAGAGGCAAGAATGGGTAAAGGTAAAGGTGCTGTTGAAAGATATGAAGCAAGAATAAAAAGAGGACAGGTTCTTTTTGAGGTTGCTGGAGTTCCTAGCAAGCAGGCAAAAGAAGCCTTGTCAAAAGTGAGGCATAAGATAGGCTTGCCTGTTAGTGTTATTACTTTAAAAAGTGGAGAAGGAAAGCCATGGCAATAAAGAAAAAAGAATTTGACCAACTTTCATCTATGAAGGATTCCAAATTGGTAACAGAGATAAGAAAGGCAAAAAAAGAGTTGATGGAAATTAGATTCGACTCTGCTAGATCAGGTACAGCTCCTGCAGGAAAAATAAGGTCTTTGAAGAAAAGAATTGCAAGAGCAAAAACTTTACTTGGGAGAAATTCAAAATGACACAGCAAAAATTACAAGGGAAAGTTATAAAGATAAGTGGAGAGAAAAGTGTTAAGGTTTTGGTTACAAGGCAAACAGTTCATCCTAAATTTAAAAAAAGATTACTTAGGACTAAAAAATATTTAGTTCATGATGAGAAATCTTCTTCAAAGGTTGGAGATTTTGTTGAAATCATTTCCTGCATTCCAGTTTCAAAAAGAAAAAATTTCAAAATAAGCAAAATTTTAGAAGGTAAAAAGTGATTCAACAAGAAAGTATTTTAAATTGTGCTGATAATTCAGGCGCCAGAAGGCTTCAATGCATTCGTGTTCTTGGAGGAACTAAAAGAAGATACGCAAGGATTGGAGACATGATCGTTTGTTCAGTGAAATCAGCTTTGCCTGAAGGTCAAGTTAAAAAGAAACAGATAGTAAGGGCTGTTGTTGTTAGAACTGTTGCAAAATCAATAAGAGATGATGGAAGCAATGTCAGATTTGACGACAATGCATGTGTTGTTTTGAATGAAGATGGAACCCCTAGAGGGACAAGGATTTTTGGTCCAGTTGGAAGAGAATTGAGACACAAGTCATTTGCAAAAATTATTTCTTTAGCTCCGGAGGTTCTTTAATGGTTAAGAGAATAAAAGTTGGAGATAAGGTTAAGGTTATTGCGGGAAATGATTGCGGAAAAGAAGGAGAAGTTTCTTTGATAAAAGGTGAAAAAGCAATTGTTAAAGGCCTTGGGCTTTTGGTCAGACATAGGAAAAAGAATGGAGAAGATGGAGAAGGTTCAAAAGATGAGATATCAAGACCAATGCATCTTTCAAATTTAATGCCAGTTGACTCAAAAGGAAAGGCAACAAGGACAGCAGTGAAGATTGGAAAAGATGGTACAAAGAATAGACTTTCTAAAAAATCAGGAGTGACCTTTTAATGAGATTAAGAGAAGATTTAATAGATCAATTGAAATCCAGGCTTGGAAGAGAAAACGTTATGTCTCTTCCTTGTTTGGAGAAAGTTGTTGTTAATGTCGGGGTAGGTGAGGCATCTGCAGACAAAAAACTCTTAAATCCGGTTTTGGATCATTTGGAAATAATAACTGGGCAAAAGCCACTTGTGACAAAAGCAAGGAAATCTGTTGCTCATTTTAAATTGAGAGAAGGTCAGCCAATAGGCGCAAAAGTTACTTTACGTGGGAAAATGATGGATGATTTTGTAACAAGGTTGATATCTGTTGTGATTCCTAGAATTAGAGATTTCCGAGGTCTTGAAAGGAATATGGATGGACATGGGAACCTCACTGTTGCACTGAAGGAACAGTCAGTTTTTCCAGAGATTCCTTTTGACAAAATAGGGAATAGGGTAAGAGGTTTTTCTATAACTTTTGTAACTAGTTCTGACAAAAATGAAGATGGAGAAGCTCTTCTCGAATCAATCGGCCTTCCATTCAAGGAGAAAGAAGAATAATGGCGAAAAAATCAATGATTGCTAAGCAGAAAAGAAAAAGCAAATACCCTGTTAGGGCATATAACTGATGCAGCAAATGCGGCAGGCCTAGGGGTTTTATGAGAATGTTTGGACTTTGTAGAATCTGCTTTAGACATATGGCTCATAATGGAGAGATTCCAGGAGTAAGGAAGGCAAGCTGGTGACACATTCAGATCCAATATCAGATTT
>CAYNKD010000024.1:0-13785 GCA_964397735.1 uncultured bacterium
TTCCAATTCTCTTTTCTGATTTTTTTATCTTATTTTTTAGCCATCCTGCAACCTTGTGAACTGCTAAGCCCAGTTCTCCATATGAGATATTTACCCATTTGCCTTCTTTATTTTCCGATATCGCAATTTTTTTAAAGTTTTTTTTCCAAGACAGAACAAAGAGATGTCCAAGATGTTTGCTTTTTTCTGGTCTTAACGAGAGTGAGAGGATTTTTGATAATATTTTTTTTATCCAAACCATCAGAATTCCTTAATAATTGTACCGTTTTTTTTCTCTAAAATATTTAAAGTTTTTATTGTGTTTTTCTCTAATTTTTCCAATATTCTTTCTGCTGAAAGGGTTGGCTTTTTTAGGCTATTTATTTCAATTATTTTACCAAGTGCAAGATGGCATTTTTTTTCAGTTTTTATTGTAAATTTTTTATCGACAAGCCTGCAGGACTCCTTTAGTAGGATGGTTAAAATTTCTTCAATTCTTTCATATGTTGGATATTTGTTAGCATGTTTGAAGTCAAGAGAGGACAAGGAATGAAGTCTCAGTATTTTTTTCTCTAATCTTTTTTTCAGTTTTTTATCTTTTGTGAAATCATTTACCTCTCTTGCTTTTTGAATCCTGTTAGAAATTTCTTTTTTTTCATTTTTTTCTATTTCTAGTTTCGATTCAATTTTATCTATTGAAACCTTGCAAAGATTTTTAATTCTCAGATTGATATTTTTAAATTTTTTTCCATCAATCCCTTCTTCTTGTTCTGATTTTTCGATTATCGAGTTGATAGAAACTGAAAGCCTTTTGGAAATAGAGTTATTTTGGTCTATACCTAATGTTGATTCAAGTTCCAGTAGGCGATCATTCACTATTTTTTCTTTATCTCCGATTATGGAGTAGTAGATTGCAACAGGCAGCAATTTTAGTGATTTTTTTATTTTTTTTGAAGCCCAGAGGGCAATTTTGATTGGACCTGGCTGATAGGGTATTATTCTTGATGATTGTCCGTGGGTCTTGCCTTCAGGAAAAATTATTAAAGTTTTATTATTTGAGAGGATTTCAATTGATCTAGAAAGAGCTTTTCTATCAACTTTTAGCCTATCTACAGAGAAGCATCCCCCCATTTGGGCAATTTTTCTGAAAGGAGATGGCCATCTGGACATTACATCCCTTGCAGTCATTATCCTGAATTCAAGCTTCATCTTTCTCAGAAGAGAGTAAAGAGTAGGGGGGTCAGCATCAGTAGGGTGATTACATGTTATAAGCGCTGCTGATTTGAAGGTTTTTTTCAGGATTCCTTCATCTTTGTTTGAAATTTGAAATTTTTTTACTTTTGATATTTTTTTTACAAAAATCCTTGTCATTATTTCCATTCCTTTTACCCCGAAAGGTAAAAAAGAATCTTTATAAAATTCGTTTTTTGCCATTCAATTAAATGATTTGATTCCAGTTGCAATATTCCCAATAATAAGTTTTTGAATTTCGCTTGTTCCTTCAAAAAGCTCCATTACCCTGACATCTCTCCATACTCTTTTTGCAAAAGAATTTGGATTTTTTTCAATTAGTATATTTGCAGCAATTGAGGCTCCTTCGGTAGATTTTAGTTTTGCCATAGATGCATATTTAGTGAATTTTCTTTTTTCCGTTTTTAGCTTGATTGTTTTTGAAAGTAATGATTTACATGACTCTATAATTACTTCAATTTTTGCTATATCTTCCATATTTTTCTGTGTTGGCTTGTCTTTGGTTATTTGAATTAATTTTTCCTGTATCCCCTCAGTTGCGCCAATGGCCATTGCGGAAATCCCCAATCTCCCATTATCCAGAGCTCTAAAGGCAACATTTAAGCCTTTTCCTTTTTTTCCGATTCTGTGTGTTTCTGGGATAAACACATCTTTAAAGGAGATTTCTGCAGTATCACTAGATTTAAAACCAAGCTTTCCGTGTATTTTTGTTCTTGATATTCCTCTTGAACTCATGTCAACGAGGAAACAACTTATCTGATCTTCTTCTTTTGCATAAACGATTGCTATCTCGGCTATATTTCCATTTGTTATCCACATTTTTTGACCATTTAAAAGCCATCCTTGATTTGTTTTTTTCACTGTTGATTTCATTTCTGAAGGATTTGATCCTGCATCAGGTTCTGTCAAGGCATAACAGCCATTTATTTTTCCATTTAATATTTCTGGTATGTATTTTTTTTTCAAATTTTCTGGAGCTTCATTAAGAAGAATTTCTGCCACCAACGTGAACTGACCTGTGATTATTGCTGCTGCAGTGATGTCTTGTTTTGAAAATGTTTTTATTAATTCATAGGTCCAAATTGGATCTTTTTCAGATCCCCCATATATTTTTGGAGTTGAAATTCCAAGCCAGCCTCTTTTGCATATTTCTTTAGCTGTTTCAAAGTCGTATTTTTCAGAACTTTCATTTGTTTCAGCTTTTTTCTTGATTATTTTTTTGGCAAATTCTTTTATGTCTTTTTTATAAGAGTCAAAGTTTTCCATTTTTATTCAAGTTTTCCAGATTTCTTCTGTGCTAGCTTGAGCAATTTTCCAGTTTTTAGAATTTCAACCATTTTGTTGTGATCTTCAAACAGTGGTCTGTCATCATCAAGATGAGCTATGTCTTTTCTTATTTCAGAGATGACTTCTTGAATTGCTGGACTGGGTTTCTCAGGCCCTCTCAACTCAATTGCTTGAGCTGCTGCTAACATTTCTATTGCAAGTATCCCCCAAGAGTTTTCTAATATTTTTCTTGTTTTTTGTGCCGTTGTCAGGCCCATTGAGACAAAATCTTCTTGATCGGCAGCAGCAGGTATGGATTGGTTTGCTGCAGGGTGGCTTAGTATTCTGTTTTCGACACATAGCGCACCTGCTGTGTATTGACTAAGCATCAAGCCGGAATTAAGTCCAGGATCTTCAGTAAGGAATGGCGGAAGTCCCGCAGAAAGAGCTGGATTTACAAGCCTGTTCATTCTTCTTTCAGAAAGTATTCCAACCATAGAAAGCCCAATTCCAACCATCTCCATAGGTAAAGCGACTGGGGTCCCTTGAAAATTTGCGCCAGTTAGAACTTCTTCTTCCTTTGTTAAAAAAATTGGATTGTCTCCAACTCCATTTAATTCAATTTCAACTTGCTTTAATGCATATGAAAGGGAGTCTCTTAAGGTTCCTGCAACTTGAGGGGTTGACCTCATTGAATAAGCATCTTGAAGTTTCTTATTTTTGGAGTTTAAAATTTCAGAATTTTTTGTTAGTTTTATTATGTTTTTTGCAACTTTTTGAGATCCAGAAAAACCTCTTAATTCATGAATTTTCGACATATATGGTTTCATATTTGCATTCAGTGCTTCAAGGGTCATTGATGCGGATAGGTCATGAGTCTTGAGCCAGAGAGTCGCATCATTTAAAGTCATCGCTGAAAGTGCAGTAAGGACATTTGAACCATTGATTATTGATAAGCCATCTCTTGCCTTGAGTTTTAAAGGTTTTATTTTTGCTTTTTTTAATGCATTTTTTGCGGACATCATTTTTCCCTTATAAAAAGCTTTCCCTTCCCCCATTACCGTTAATGCGATTTGACTCATTGGAGCAAGGTCACCGCAAGCTCCAACCGAGCCTTTTTCACAAACATATGGAACTACATCGCTGTTGATTACTTCTAAAAGTTTTTCCGTTATCTCTTTCCTCCCTCCAGAAAACCCTTTGCAATGGACATTTATCCTGCTGCAGATTGCACCTCTGACAATTTCTTCAGACATCGGTTCCCCAATTCCTGCAGCGTGTGAATACACAAGACGATTTTGAAATTCCTCAGTTTGACTTTCGTTCAATGTGACTTCTGAAAATTCACCAATTCCAGTATTAATTCCATACATTGGTTCTTTTTTGTCTATCTTAGATTGAACCATTTTTCTACATTCTTTTATTTTTGTCCAACATTCATCAGTAATAGCAACTTCTGTTTTCTTTCTGGAAATCTTGGTAAGCATTTTTGCTGTTAGGTTATAGCCATCTAAATAAAACTTTTTCATAATCTGAATTCTAGATTGTCATATGATAGTTTTGTGACAACAACTCCCTTACTTATTTTTGAAATAATTGCTATATTCCTATTAGGGAATTTGATGAATATTAAAGTTTCTTTTTCCGACGGTGCAAGGGTGCAATCTTTAGTTATAGGCTTTATGGCGGGTATTTCTATTTTTTTTATTTTTAACATATACAGGATTACTCCATTTTTTCCATTGTTGTTTCTTGCTCTTTTGCCTCAGTTTGTATTTAAGCCCGATAGAGATAATCATGGAAGCAGATTGATGTTGGGGGTAGGAGCTTCTTTTGTAGTTTCTTACACATTCCTCTTTTTTGCAATATTTCTTGCAAAATCGGGTAGTGGGGAAATGGCTTTGATAAATGCATGTATACCAATACTGTTTCCTTATTTCTCTTGGCTCTGTGGGCATGCAATATCAAAGCTTGAGGAAAGACTTGATTCTCGATTTTTCTTTGGATCCTGTTTGGTCTTAGTTTTTGCTATGCAAAGTATTTTTAATTTTTTTATTAATGAAAATTTACATTATTTCTATATGTGTTTTTCTTCATGGATTTTTTGGATGATTAAAAGAAGGGCAAGAATTCAAAAAGAAAAGAAAAATCTGGAAGAATTGTAAGTTTTTTAAGTTAGATCTTTTATCTGGTTCATCTCAGCATTTCCTCCTGAGACAATGGCAACTACATTTATTTTCTTTTTTCCCGCAAACCATTCTTTTGGAAATAAATGATTTAATATTGGAGCAACTGCACCTGCCCCTGCTGGCTCAACAACCCATCCTCCGGCATCCATTAATTTTTTTTGAGCATTAAATATCAACATATCTTCAAGAAGAAGGATTCTTTCTACTGTTTTTTTACAGATTTCAACATTTATATTTCCGGTGCTGAGTGGGCAAAGGCCTTGTATCTCGGTGTTGATATTCTTTAAGAAAAATTCACCACCTGACTCTATCCCCTTTGAGAGGTTTGGAGACCCTTTTGGCTCCACTCCGAGAATTTTAATTTTTTCACCGAGTTCTTGTTTCAATGCCATTGATATCCCTGATATGCTCCCTCCTCCGCCAGAAGCTACACATACAACTTCAACTTCGGGCCATTGTTCTGCAATTTCAATTCCAATAGTCCCAGCTCCCTCAATCGTTCTAGCCGAATCATAGGGGTGAACCAAGGTGAAACCTTCACCTACAAGCCTTAAACACTCTTCTTCTGCTTCTTTTCTTGACTTTCCAAGAAAAACTTTTGACCCATACTTTCTGCAAGCTTCAATTTTGTTTTTATATGCTCTCTCCTCCATGCAAATTATTGCCGGAATGTTTAGTTTATTTGCTGCCCATGAAAGTGCTTTACCATGATTGCCTGAACTTGTCGTCACAACCCCTTTCTTCTTTTGTCTGTCATTCAGTTGAAGAACTTGGTTCAATGCTCCTCTTGCCTTAAATGATTTTGTTTTTTGAAGGCATTCAAGTTTGAGTTTTAGTTTAATTTGAGGATAACCAGAATCAAAATCAACTAAAGGGGTCTTTGTGATTCCGTTTTCAATTCTTTTTAGAGCTTTCTTGAAGTTTATTGATGAAATTTCTTTCATTTGGTTTTTAACTATTTTTTTCTAGCCAGTGTATGCAGTTAAGGGCTGCTTTTACGCCATCTCCAGCACTTGTTATTAATTGTTTGTATTGATGATCGGAGCAGTCTCCAGCAGACCACACTCCTTCGACATTTGTTTTTTGCTCATGATCTACATCTATGTAACCTTGCGAATCTGTCTTGATAAAATTTTTCAAAAATCCTGTATTTGGATTATGTCCAATGAAGATAAAAACGCCATTTGTCTTGAAAAGGTTTTCTTCTTTTGATTTAATATTTTTGATATTTACGCTTTCAACCTTTCCATTTCCGTTTATTTTTTCCACAATACAGTCCAGCATCCATTCGATTTTTTTGTTTTTTCTTGCTCTTTCAAGAATGACTGAGGTTGCTCTGAAGTCTTTTCTTCGATGCACAATAGTGACTTTGCTGGCAAATCTTGTTAAAAATATGCCTTCTTCAATTGCGCTATTTCCACCACCAACAACCACAACCTCTCTATCCCTAAAAAAAGCTCCATCACATGTTGCGCATGTAGAAACACCAAGACCCATCAGCTCCATTTCTCCAGGTATCCCAATTTCTTTTGCTTTTGACCCTGGTGCAAGTATTATTGTTTTTGATTCCCAGTTTCCATTCATTGTTTCTATTTTGAAAGAGCCTGCTTCGCCACTTATTTTTTGTACGAATGAATACTCTGTTTTTGATCCAAATTTTTCAGCATGTTCTAAAAAAAGATTTGCTATCTCTGGGCCTGAGATAGGTTTTTCCACACCTATTCCAGGATAGTTCTCTACATCGTTTGTTAATGTGATTTGTCCTCCTGGGCTTTGTCCCTCAAAAAGAACAACATCCAAGTTTGATCTTGCAGCATAAAGAGCAGCAGACAGCCCAGCTGCACCTCCACCAACAATAGCTAAATCTATTTTTTTCATTTAAAGTTTAAATTTTAAAGGCAATCTTGAAAAAATATAACCACAACAGAAAGAAAAAAACAAAAGCCATCCAACTTGAACTTCTTTAAAATTTTCAGAATTTGATGGAATAAAAGATAAATCTACCTTCTGAGATGATATTTTTAAAACTGTCCAAATGAAAATTCCAAGAATGATAATTATGCTTATTTTTGTAAAGCTTATGGGGATTCCAGGTTTTTCTTTTCTATTTTTTTCAGTTTCCATTTTATGTTTTCCAAGTTTAACATATTCGGTATGAATAAATTTACTTTGCTCGGTTCTTTTGGTCAAGGAAATTTTGGAGATGACTGGATTCTTTTAAATGCTTCCAAAAAATGGAAAACATTTTATATTTGCTCGAGAGGAGTCCTTCTTGACATCTATCATCATCGTTCAACATTTTTCAAAAGGATAATATTGCCTGGAGGAGGGGTTTTTCAAGATAGGACTTCAAACATTTCTTTTTACTGGTATTTTTTCATGGTTTTGTTTTCAAGGGATGCTGAAGCTTATGACATGGACCTTACAGAACTAAAAAGTAATTTTAAAATTTTTCTACTTTCGTTGCTGGTTAAATTTAAATTTAAAATATTCAAATTAAGGCCCGGGACAAAACATTCAAATTTAGAAATTGGATTGGATTCAGTTTCATTTTTGATGAAAGAGTCCAAAAGACAAAAAGGCTCTGTGTGGTGCCCTTTTCCCAATGATGACCTTGTTCCAAAAGGTATTGACTCTATTTTTTTATCAGATAAGAGGAACTATTTTCCAAAATATAAAGATTTTGATTTTTTTTACCATGATTCCAAGAATATTGAAAAAAGTTTTCTTTTTTTGTCTGAAAAAAAATCTATTGTTAGTGCAAGGTACCATCCCTTGATTTTTGCTTGGATGAATGGAAAGAAAGGCTTGGGCATAGGTCCTACTGGTGGAAAAGTCCATTGTTTGTGCAAAAGGGCCGGCTTTCCTTGGTGTGAAAAGGTTGAAGAGTCTAAGGCTCCAAAAAAGGCAAGAAATTTATGGAATTAAAAAAAGTTCAATTCCTAGATAGGGAAATCATTGTCTCTAAAGAGGAAAAGATAATCAAGAAGATAGTTCATTCTTTGAAAAATAGAAAAAAAATGAATATTTTTACTTTGAATCCTGAGACATGGAGCAAGACCAGGAATATCAAATTTGATCAAGATGTTTTTTGGATTCCGGAAAGTGTAAGTGTTTATTATTCAATGATTTTTCTTGGAATTGAATCTTTGAGAATTCCCGGAATAGATTTAGTTTCAAGATTGCTAAAAGAAAATAATTTAAATGTTGTATGTTGGGGAGGGAGAAGGGATGACTGTAAGAAATTGTTGTCAGGCTGGAAAGGTTTGAATTTTTCTGCAAGGATAATAGGTGCTTTTGACGGTTTTTCCTCAAACTCTAAAGATGTCGAAGATCTCATTAAAAAAAATAAGGATGTTGTTCTTTTGGTTGGTAAAGGGGCTGGAACTCAGGAAAAAGACATATTGCGTATTTCTAAAAATTTAAATGCTTGCGTTTCTTTTGGTGTTGGGGGCACTTTGGATATTTTTTTAGGTAAAAAAAAGAGAGCTCCAAGCGTGATTAGTCAGTTTGGGTTTGAATACCTGTGGAGGATATTTTTTGAACCGAGAAGATTAATTAGAATAGTGAATTCGTATCCTGGATTTTTTATTGAGGTTTTGAAGAATAAGTTTTGTATAAAAAAATAAACAAGCCTTTACAGCTCTTTGTCTGTAACTTTTTTTTCTTGTTTTTCGTTTCTGCTTTCTCGTTTTCAAATTATTTTCAGAAAAATGTTTTTTTAAGTGTTTATTTCGAAACAGAAAATCAGGTCAATGACGCGATTTCTTATATCGAGAGCTCAGAAGATCTGATTTTGAGCTTTAAGGTTTTTAACCCCGAGGAAAATTTAGATTTTTTGTCTGAAAGATTTAATATAAGATTTAAAGAAGAGCTGGCTGATGATATTTCTTGGTCTATTAATCTTTATCCTGGAAAAAATGAAAATCTGATTGATTTTAAAGAAAAAATTAAGCTATTAATCCCTCCAGACAATCTTGCAGGTTTGGAAAATATTGATTTTTATAGTCAGATAAGTAAGAATTTTAAAAATTTATCTTTTCTATTCCTGGGAATCTTTTTCCTATTTGCCCTTTCTTTCTTATCTAAAAGAGTTGAAAATCTAGGTTTTGTTTTTGTTACAGGTTCTTTTTTGATTTTTTTATTCAGTGCTTCTTTCTTAAGGTCTCTTGATTTTATTTTTTCAAATGATATTCGTTCTGTTTTGCAGCAATTGTGGATATATGTTTTTCTTCTAAACATTTTTTTGTTTATCATTAGCAAGAGGAGGTTTCCAAAAGTTTCTTGAATTTCTTTATAGTTTTTATCATTTTCTTCTTGAGCCAGGTTCCAAAAAACTTACAGGAGGTATGGTCCCAAATTGATTCCATTTACATGGAGTTAGATTCTCTTAAGGAGGACATAAAGAGCCAAGAGGATTTGACTGAGTCTGAATTCAAGAAAATTCAAGCTTTAAACAATGATATCAATTTGCTTAACAATAAAAAAATTCAATTATCAGCTATGCTAAATAGCCTTCAAGTCAGTGCAGATGATGAATATTCGAAACTTTCTTCAATCTTGAATTTTGCTTTAAAGGATAGAAAGATTATTCCTTCTTGGTTTGTTATTTTTGGTTATGAGGAAAATTTAGATTCTTACCAAAAAGAAGTTATGAATCTTTCAAAGTCTATTTTCGCGTTTGAAGAGTCTCTGGAAGATTTCCAAGGTGAAATCATTTCAGTTGATTTGTCTCTTGAAAGCATTAGTCAAAAAAGAGATGGGCTAGAGGAAGATTTAATAAAAAATGAAAAAATATTGTTGGATTACAGGGCTGAATTTTCTTTATTTGAAAACAAGCACCAAGAGGATATTGTTGAGTTGCGCAAGAAAAGAGATGTTTTCGAAAAGGATGTAGATGCTGAAACAATTTTGACCTATAGAGGTTCAAGGTGGGAGGTCCCACTGTACAAGCCTTGTGATGGTGTCATTTCAAGTCCTTTTGATCCAAATAGGCTACATCCTGTTCTCGGTTATGTAAGGCCCCATAATGGACAGGATATTGCAGCTCCAAAAGGAGATCCAGTTTATGCTGCTGAGACTGGAAGAGTTATTTTTGTAGGCGAAAGGGGTGGAAGTTGGGCTGGTTTAGGAAAATTTATAATTATTCAGCATGATGATGGGTGGGAAACTAGATATGCTCATCTAAGCAAAATTTTAATAGACAACGAGAAAGCTGTCAAAAGGGGAGATAAGATAGGTTTAGTTGGGAGTACAGGGTTGTCCACCGGCCCACATTTGCATTTTGAAACAAGGAAAAACAACATTCCATATGATCCAATGCCTTTATTAAATATTTATGAAAAATAATTCAAAAAATACCAAAAAGAATTTCTTATCTAAAGCTATTTGGGTTGTTTTGTTTTTTTTCATATATCGATATGCTGGATTCCCTGTTTCAGATTCAGGACCTAAGGATGCTGGGGACGTCCCTTTATTTCAGGGTGTTCCATACGTAAAAGAGGCTTGGGAAGTTATAGAAAGAAGATATTTTGAAGATATAACTTCTGAAAAAAGTCAAGAAATTTCAGAAGGTGCAATTGCAGGGATGATGGCATCTTTTGATAGATATAGTCGTTTCGTGCCTCCAATGAAATCACAGATAGAGTGGGAAAATACAGAAGGTAGCTTTGGAGGTATTGGAGTGACAATTGCTCCTTATGGAAAATTTTTGCAAGTTGTTTCGGTCGTCAAGGATGGACCTGCTTACAAGTCAAAGGTTAAAAATGGCGACATTATCATTTCTGCAGACGGAATATCTTTTGAGTCTTTAGGCTACGAAGAATCAGTCTCTTTGGTAAGGGGCCCCATTGGAGAATCGGTTCAGTTAGAGATTATAGATTCGACAACAGCAGAAACTTTAGAGGTGTCTATCAAGAGAGAGGTCGTTGTAGTTCCCTCAATAGGGAATGTTGAAAAGGTTAATGAAAAAACTTATTTGATACAAGTTCTTCAGTTTAACAAGAACACTCCTACTTTGCTTAGACAAGAAATTCAAAATTTAATTAATGAAAATGTTGAGAATTTAATATTGGATCTCAGGGGAAACCCGGGAGGTGAGCTCTATTCCTGTTTAGAGATAGTGGATATGTTTTTAGAGGAAGGTGTTATAGTCAAGATTAAATTCAGAGATGAAGAGAAGGTTTTTTCTGCTAAACCTGGAGATATAGCTGAAGATTTAAATCTTGTTGTAATTGTTGATGAATACAGTGCTTCTGCTAGTGAAATATTTGCAGGAGCAATGCAAGATCATCAAAGAGCTTTGGTTATTGGCAATACAACTTTTGGAAAGGGTTTAGTCCAACATGGTGAAACTCTTGAAAATGGAGGCTCCATAATCATCACTACAGCCGTTTACTTAACCCCAAATGGAAATCAGGTTAACGGAAATGGAATTGTTCCAGATTTGAAAATTGAAACCTCTACGGATGAAGACATTTTAGCTCTTTTGGAAAAAGTAGAAGAACTTCAAAATGAAATATCTATCTTAAGGTCTAGCATTAGAGATAGGATAGGTGATTTGATGCTTGAAAAAGCTATTGGGGAAATTGGAAAATGAGATATTCAATAAAAGAAGGAATGCTTTCTTGGCTACTTCACAGGTTGACGGGTATTGGTATTTTTGTCTTCTTGATCATTCATGTCATGGGTGCAATTTATTTAAAGATTGGACCTGAGGAGTGGAATCATCATGTTGCTTTGTTCAATACACCTTTTTTCAGGGTTGCTGAAGTTGGCTTAATGGGTGCTTTGCTGTGGCATGGCTTGAATGGCTTAAGGATAATAATTATTGATTTTTCTGGAATAAGAACAAACCATTTTGCTAAATTTTTATTTTGGATTATCGTTTTTCTCACAATAATACTTTTAATCCCCGGAACCTATTTGTTGCTTAAACCTTTGTTTGAAGGTGCAGCTTGATGAGTTACAAGAAAGTGCCAGGAACTTTTGCATGGTGGTTTCAGAGAATTTCTGGATCTTTTTTGATAATTCTTATTTTTATACATTTTATTGATGTTCACTTTATTCTTGGGGTTGAGAATTTGGATTTTGATTCTGTTGCTGAGAAATGGAATAAACCAATATGGAGGATAATGGATGCACTTATGCTTATCCTTGGGATGATTCATGGAGCTAATGGAATTGAGTCTATTTTGTATGATTTTAAAAAAATAAGAAAATATGAAAAATATTGGATTTTTTTCATCAGGGCCATAGCTCTTGTCACTGTAGTTTTAGGCTCATGGGTTATATTAACGTTTTCACCTTCTGACTCTCAGAAAAGTGAATCTTTAAAACCTGCTGTAGAGGTTAGCAATGAATAAGCACCAGTATGACGTTATTGTCATTGGTGCCGGTGGAGCTGGGCTTTCTGCTATTGCTGCAATCCCAAAAGGCTTGAAGGTAGCCGTTTTGTCAAAGCTATTTCCATTTAGAAGCCATACAGGTGCAGCTCAGGGAGGAATTTCTGCTGCTCTTGGGAATCTTGAAGAAGATAGCCCTCTTTGGCATGCTTACGACACTGTCAAAGGAAGTGATTACCTTGGAGATCAAGATGCAATTGTTCAAATGTGTAATGATGCTCCTGATGCTATTTTTGATTTAGAAAGAAAGGGATTGCCTTTTTCAAGATTGAAGAATGGAAAAATTTCCCAGAGACCTTTTGGAGGACATACAAAGAATTGGGGAGAATCTCCAGTTAGGAGAGCTTGTCATTCTGCAGATAGAACTGGACATATGATTCTTCATACGCTTTATCAACAGGCCCTAAGAAGGGATACTAATTTTTTTGACGAATTCCAGGTTGTTGAGATAATCACAAAAGAAAATTCTTGTTATGGGGTTGTTGCCGTTAAGCTTTCAACCGGAGAAAGGCATATTTTTCATAGCAAGTCAGTCATTCTTGCTACAGGGGGATATGGTAGATGTTTTAAAGTGACAAGTAATGCACTTTCCTTGACTGGAGACGGAATGGCAATATGTTACCAAAAGGGTATACCTTTGCAGGATATGGAGTTTGTTCAATTCCATCCTACAGGCTTGCATCCTCTGGGAATACTAATAACTGAAGGCGCGAGGGGAGAGGGTGGAATATTGATTAATTCAGATGGTGAAAGGTTTATGGAGAGATATGCTCCTTCAATAAAAGATCTAGCACCTAGAGACATAGTCAGTAGGTCAATTTACGAGGAAACCAAAGCAGGAAGGGGAATAGATGGAAAAGATTTTGTTCATTTGGATTTGACTCATCTTGGAAGAAAATTATTAGATAAAAAGTTGCCAGATGTAACAGGATTTGCTAGAACTTATTTGAATATTGAACCATCTAGCGAACCTATCCCCGTTAAGCCAACAACTCATTATGCAATGGGGGGAATTCCAACTGACATCAATGGAAGGGTTATTGTTGACCCTGAAGGAAATGTCATGAATGGCCTTTTTGCCTGTGGGGAATGTGCATGTGTTTCTGTTCATGGAGCTAATCGGCTTGGGACAAATTCTCTTTTAGATTTGGTAGTTTTTGGAAAAAGAGCTGGTCAAAGTGCATCTTTACATGCCGATTCCGCCAAATTCTCTGCATTGCCAAGTGACTCTGGAGATGAGTCTGAATCTCTCCTCCAGGGGATAAGGTCAAATACAAGGGGTCCAAAAGTTTATGAAATAAGAAACAAGATGCAAGAAATAATGATGGACTATTGTTCTGTTTTTAGAAATAAAAAAGGAATGGAGAAATGTGTTTCTTTACTTGCTGAACTTAAGGATGATTTTAAGAAGATTACAATTTCAGACAAATCTAATTTTTATAATTATGAAATGATGGCAGCTTTTGAATTATCTTGTATGCTTGATGTTAGCGAGGCAACATTGCATGGAGCGTTGTTGAGGGAGGAGAGCAGGGGGGCTCATAGCAGAGAGGATTACCCTGACAGAGATGATGGTAATTGGCTCAAGCATACACTGTGTTACAAGAAAGAAAATGGTAATCCGAAATTTGATTTCAAGTCTGTTAATCTTGGAAAATTTGAGGTAAAGGAAAGGGTTTATTGAATGTTAAGAATTT
>CAYNKD010000025.1:0-6813 GCA_964397735.1 uncultured bacterium
CCTTTTAGCTTTTTGGACACTTTTGTTCAGGAACCACTTTTTCTTATAAAGAATGAGGGTATCGATTGTTTTTCTAATGCTTGTACACATAGGGGAAATATATTACTAAATGAATCTTGTAATATCGGAAAATCTTTATTTTGCAAGTATCATGGCAGAAGATTTGACTCTTGTGGAAAATTTTTATCTATGCCAGAGACAAAAGGGATGAAAAACTTCCCTTCAGAAGCAGACAATCTTACAAAAATCCCTAGTGAAAAATGGAGACAATTCATTTTCACTTCAATTGACCCTTGTTTTTCTTTAAATGAATTGATGAAAGATGTTGAAAGCAGGGTTGGATGGATGCCTATAGAGGATTTTGTTTATAGGAAAGATTTATCAAAAGAATATACAGTGAATGCAAATTGGGCTCTTTATTGCGATAATTACCTTGAGTGTTTTCATTGTCCTTTTGTTCATAAGGGTCTTTCTTCAGTGCTAAAACATCAAGAATATGACATTGATCTTTTTAGGTATTCAAATCTCCAACTTGGAGTTGGAAAAGATAAAAGAGACTGTTTTGAACTTCCAAAAAATTCTGTAGATTATGGGAAAAATATTGCAGCTTATTATTTTTGGCTATTTCCAAACACTATGCTTAATTTTTATCCCTGGGGGCTGTCTTTGAATGTCGTTAAGCCAATTTCAGTAAAAAAGACAAAGGTTGAATTTAGTTCATACGTTTGGGATGAATCGAAATTGCATCTTGGGGCGGGTGGCAGTTTGGAAAAAGTTGAGCTTGAAGATGAAGAAATCGTTGAGAGTGTTCAGAATGGTGTTATGTCAAGATACTACAAACATGGAAGATTTTCTCCAAAAATGGAGAAAGGAGTCCATCATTTTCATTCTTTGGTTAGTGAGTTTCTCAATAAAGAATAATCTTTTTTAATCTAGTCTAGAAATGGAATACAAGATGGGTTTCCAAAACAAGGCCATAGAGTTTCAAGTAATTCACCTAAAGTCCCTCCAGCTCCAGCTATGCCATCAAGCGATCCTTGATCCACCAATCTTACAAAGTGATTTCTATCCATTATCACATATCTTGGCTCAATTCCTCCAGCCCATCCATCTCCACCTTCGAAATAGGTTGTATATTGATCCAACAATAAGTTATCTTCATCCCAGACAAATGTCCAGTTATAACCGTTTGCAGTATGCCAGCCACCAAGGTCTTCAACAGAGATGAAGGAATCATTTCCACTTACAGGGTCTTGATTTAGGCCAATTGAGATGATTTCAACACTTGAAGCAGGGAAAGAAGCAGCTTCAAAATAAGGAAGTACATGGTTGTTCATGTCGTTTATTGCAGTTGTTTCATCCTTTGTAAAGAATTGCATAACTACAACTTGTCCTCTAAATTTATCATCAGAAACAGTTCTTTGCAACGCTGTATGAATGTTTCTTATGACAATAGGAGCACCAGCAGTTGCAAAAAGGGAGTTGCCAGTCGGGCAGTCTGGAGTTGCATCATCAGACGTAGAAGGCCAGTCTAATTCACAATCAAGACTTTCTTGTGTATTTGACAAAGGCCAGATTTCTCTAGGAGCATATACAACAAAGAATGATTTGCTGCCATCATCAAGTTCATTGTCTTGCAATCCGGATTCATTTACTATTGCAACTTCAACTAAGAAATTTGGAGATGCTGGATCTAATGTTGTGTAGGTGTGAGTTCCTGTTTGGTTTGTTGGACCGTCACCAGGAGTTGCTTCATCACCCATCAACCATTGCCATGTTATCAATTGTGGAGGAGCATTATTGTCAAATCCATCAGCTTGGTAGCCGATAGAAAAAGATGTTGGATTTAAGAATTGGTACTCTCCAGCATAACAGGTTAAGAAACCATCTGCGGGAACACATTCTCTCATTGTTAAAGTTGGAGGAACAGCATCAACTAATATAACTGAAACGACATCAGAGAAATCTGTGTTTCCACTTGTGTCAGTTGCTTTTGCTATCAAATCTTTTGCTCCTTCGTTTTCAAAACTTGTGTCCCAAACACAGACCGCAAGTCCAGGGTCTGGAGATCCGTCACCATCTAGGTCGGGACCATCGCTTAAGTTTGTGTCAGTACAGCCAGTTATTACAACTCCATTAGCGCTGAATTCAACTTTCTGTATACCGACATTGTCAGTTGCCTGTGCAATGATTGTTGGGTTTCCTGCAATTTGAGCTCCAGCTAAAGGCTCAATTGTTGTCCCGTCATCAGAAAGTTTCCCTAGGATTGTTACGTCAGGTGGGATAAAGTCTCCAGTTCCATTGTCAACTCTTACTTTTATGCATGCAAAATAATCTTCAGGATCTCCAGCACTTCCAAACGTTCCGCCACATATAGGGCTGTCTGATTGGTTGCCTTCTGTGTCATAGGCTATAGCTGTCAAGTTGTAAAGGCCGTTGTTGAGAAGGGTAGTTGGCCAATAGAAAACCCAGGAGTTTTCTTCTCCAGCTGAGCTTTGACCCAATAGAACTCCGTCCAAGTAATATTCAATTTTATCAATATCAACATTCGTACCACAGTCTTGATAAAGGGTTTCTGAAACTGATACGACTGGAGATTTTGAAAGAACTGAAACCGTGTTTGAAACTGTTGGAACCCAGTAGAAAGTTCCACCGCCAAAATTTACTTCTTGCAAGACAGGGTTAATTATCCTTACGCAAGGCTTGTCTATATTCGGGGTGCCTGTTCCAGTTGAGTTCGAAACAACTATTTGCAATGGTTCCATTTTCGGGTTGTTTGACAAGTCTGTAGCTATTGCAATTAATTCATAAACATTGTCGGGAGTTTCAGTTGTGTCTACTTGGATTGTCCATATATCTCCAAATTCCCTAACACCATCACCAATAGTTTGAGGGTTTTCTCCAGGAACTCTTGCCATAAAAGTTACTGCATTTACTCCAACATTGTCAGTGGCTTCTACTTGAAGAGATACTGTTCCAGAAATTTGCTCATTTACAGATGAAGGATTAAGCCAGGTTACTGTTGGGGGTAGTAAGTCATCTGAAATAGAACTTGATTCAATTATTACAGGAACACTAGACATCACGGTGTGATTTGTGAATACAGCTTGAACTTTTATTATATGTATACCTGGATTGATTCCAGTAGAGTCCCAAATACAAAAAACATCATCATCGCAAGAAGGGGACAGAAAAGTGTTGTCTACTTGATAAAGTATAGAAGACGCTGTTCCTAATTCTTGAGGGTAGGAGATTTGGATAGAAACATTTCCTTTAACAACTTCGTTTGTTGTCGGAGATGTTATTTGTAAATCGGCAGTTGGTGTTAGATTATTAACAGAGATATTTTCAAGATCTATTATTGATGATTCATTGTCGAGTGTTAAAACTACAGCAATTTCATGATCCCCATTTGGCAAATTGTTAGTATTTAATTCGTTGTTTGGAGTACACCAAACATTTGCATTTGAAGAACAATTTTCCAAAATTGCCCAAGGTAATTGGTCAACTTTTAAAACAGGTTGTGTTCCACTTGGGATTACTACCGATTGGTCGTATTCAACGGTAACAGACAGAGTGCCTTGAACATTTTGAATATTTTGATCAAAGGAAATAAGAAACTGGCTTCAATCGCTGGAGTGGATTGCGTCTTTTCTTTCAGGAGGAGAGCCGCCGGAACTGCAAGAAGATATGGAAAGAGAGACTATTAAAGAAATTAAACTAAGTTTTTTAATCATCATTTTTTATATTATCTCTTATGAGATAACCAAGCAATTATAGAACAAAAAAAATAAAATAGAATCACTATGGTACATTAAATTGATTAATTTGAATCGCACTTGCCTTATAGCTTCCGGCTATTTATATAAATTTGATGATTATCCTGGGTTTAATTCTGCAAATTGGGCTGGAATTTTGACAAAAGGCTTGAGTCTTGAAGAGAGAAAAGGGAACAAGGCACACAGGCTTGCTGAAACTGAATGCGGGGTTATAAACTCAATAGGCTTGGCAAATCCTGGTGCTAAAAGGTTTTCCTCAGATGTTTTTCCTGGGCTTCAGTCATTAAAAATTCCTGTTATAGCGAATCTTTCTGGATGGTCGATTGAGGGATATAGAGAACTAACAAGCAAATTAATTGAATTTTCAAAAGACTCTTATTGGGCTTATGAGATAAATTTATCCTGCCCAAATATACATGGAGGAAGTTTGGAGTTTGGAACAGACCTTAATGTTATAAAAGATGTTACAAGGTCTGTTAGGAAAGAGACGAATAAACCAATAATTGCAAAACTTACCCCTTTGGTTCCAGATATGAGACCATATGCTGAAGCTGCTATAAACGCTGGAGCTGATGCTGTTACTATTGCTAATACTTACCCTGCAATGGCAATTGATATAGACAAAAAAAGACCAATTCTTGGAACTGAGTATGGCGGACTTTCTGGCCCTGCAATAGCTCCTATAACTTTAAGACATTGCCATATGGTTTATAGAGAATTTAAATGTGATATTTTTGCTTCTGGAGGGATTATGGATGTCAACAGTGCTCTTTCTTACATCATGAGTGGTGCCAAATGGCTCCAAATAGGGGCTTTGTTTTTCTCAGATCCAAACAAGGCTGTAAATTTTCCTTTAGAACTGGATCAAGAAATTGAAAAAAGAGGTGGGATGAAAGATGTTTTTGGAGCAGCTGTTTAAATGAATCGTAAAAATTTACCAATTGCACTAGCTCTAGATACAGGGTCAGAAAAGAAAGCAAGAGAGTGGATTGATTTTTTTTCTGACTGGGTAGGGTGCTTCAAGGTAGGTCCAATTCTTTTTAATAATTGGCCAGGAGTTGTTGACTATATCAAAAGCAAGCAAAAAATGGTTTTTCTTGATCTTAAATTGCACGATATACCAAATACAGTTTTTTTAGCAGTCAAATCTCTATCCAAAAGAGATGTTGATTTCATAACGATACATATGTCTGGAGGAAGAGACATGGTCAAGGCAGCCGTAGAGGGAGGTGATGGTATTTTGGATCCAATTGGAGTTGGAGTTTTAACAAGTATTTCTTCTGAAGATTGGAATTCTTTTTCTGGGAAGTCAATAAAGAACTCTTTTGACCAAATGCTTTCTTGGAGCTGGGATTCTGGTTTAAGGAATTTTGTTTCTTCTGGTTCTGAAATAGAGTTTATAAAAACAAATTTCCCCAAATGCTCTCTATGGGTTCCAGGGGTAAGGTTTTCTGGAGATGTTCTAGATGATCAAAAAAGAATCACAACTCCACAAAAGGCAATAAGAAAAGGAGCAGATTGGCTTGTTATAGGCAGGGCACTCCTGGGAGTTCCGCAAAAAGAAGCTGTTCAAAAGATGAAAATTTTTGAAAGAGAGTCTAATGTTTAGAGGGTTTTTTTAGTATTTTTTTGAGGTTTAGCTTTTGTGTTTATTGTGAAAAATAAAACATTAAATAAATGGATATTTGGTGAGTTCTTAGGGCCATTTTTTGCTGTCCTTCTAGGATTTCTTCTTTTTGCCATCTTGGCAATGGATCTTTATCAAATGATAGATTTGGTTTCTTCAAAACAGGTTCCGATTCTTGTAATTTTTCATATGCTTTTTTTACGCTTGCCCTTCTGGATTGTTTTTGCATTGCCAGTTTCTTTGCTTTTTGGAATATTTCTTTCTGTTTCAAGGTTGACCCAAGATGGAGAATTTAGAGCGATAAGAACTTCAGGTTGCTCAAAAATTCTGATTTTTTACAGATTTGCTTTTGTAGGGCTTATTGTTTCCTTGTTCTCTTTTGCCATACAGGAGAAATACATGAAAAATTCTTTAACCGAGTATTTTGAAATAGTTGCTAAATTCAGTCAAAGTGATCTAATTAAAAGAATCGAGCCAGGCAAGTTTGTTTCAGGGCCAAATAATATGTATTATTATTTTGGAGAAATTTCTTCAAGCGGAAGCATTCAGGACATAAGGATTTTGAAGTTGGATCTGTTGAGCTCTCCAAAAGAATTAGTGAGAGCTGAAAATGGAGAAATAAAAAATCAAATACTTAGCTTGAATAAAGGCCAGTCAATTAGGTTCTCTGAAGAGGGAAGCAAGATAAAGATTCTCCAAAGCTTTAAAACGGCAGAGATAGACTTGAGCAGAGAGTTTTCCGAGTCGGTTCCTGTTATAGATAGCCCTTTGGTAGACAATGCAGCAACTTTAAAAGAAAAAATACTCAACCACAAAACAAGGTCTTTTTATCCAAAAAGGCTTTTGGCAAGAGAGGAAACTGAATTCAATTACAGGTACAGTTTACCTCTTGCAAATTTAATATTTGTTGTTTTTGCTTTCCCCCTGGCTCTTTCGATGGGCAATTCTGGAAGAACATCAGCTTTTTTTGTAGCTGTAATCTCCTTTACTGTTTATTGGGGTTTGATTGGTGTTGGAAGGGCATTGGGTTACACGATGTCTGTTTCACCAATTCTTGCTGGATGGCTTCCAAATTTAATATTTTTAACAATTGGTTTAATATGCCTGTTTTCAATTAAAAGAAAAGATGTTTAATAAGTTGAATTTTTATACTTTAAGGGAGGTCGTTCCCCCTGTTTTTCTTTTTACTATTTCCATACTTGGCTTAGAGCTTTTAGGAACAGATTTTTATCAGCTTGTTGGGATTATTGTTGATAGAAAAATTCCTTGGCAGGTTGTTTTGGAGATGCTTTATCTAAGAATTCCCTATTGGACATTTCATACTCTTCCAATTGCACTTGTTTTAGGTTTGTTGACAGGTTTAGGAAGATTGGAAAGGGATTTGGAATACAGGGCATTGATAACTTC
>CAYNKD010000025.1:6823-13268 GCA_964397735.1 uncultured bacterium
TTCAGGAATGGACCCAAAAAAGATGCTTTTTCCAGTCATGATTCTTTCATTCATCATTTGCTTAACTAATTATTATTTTGGAGAAAAGCTTGTTCCAAGCACGTTGAAAAAATACAATGAACTCATATCAAAGTATGCTCCTGAGCAAATCAGTGAAAGCGAAATAAAAGAAAATTTAATTTATTCACATGCTGATGGGACTATTGTCTTCATAGGCAAGCATGATAAAACTAAAAGTTTAGCAAAGAAAATACTTATCCTCATGGAAGACGATCAGGGAAAGGAAAATTTAGTACTTTCTAGATCAGCTCATATAAATCAAGATAGTTTTGTTTTGCAAGAAGGGATAAGGTATCCTGAAGTAGGTGATCATTACGAATCTATCCCCTCTCAAAATTTCGATTCAATGGAAGGTGCCTTGAGTATGGATTTAATAAATTCTTTAAAGGTTCCTGGTCAGGCTTTGGAGAGATACACTCCTGATCTACAGCAGGATATAAAAAGAGCTTCTGAATGGGGGCAAAGCAGTTCTGACACAGCAGACCTTTTACTTAACTTACATTTGAAAATGTCTTTACCTCTTAGCTCAATACTTTTAACATTGGTTGTTTTTCCACTGTCTTTATGGGGGGGTATTTCAAGAGGGTATTCCAATGTTTTTTTGGGATTGGGTTTATTTGGAATGTTTTTTGGACTTTTAAATGTTTTTAAATCTCTCGGTTATCAAAATCTTGTAAATCCTGTTGTTGCCGCCTGGATGCCTAATTTGATTTTTCTCATTCTAGGTTTTTTCCTCTTAAAAAGGATGCCCAGATGAAAAGGTTTTTTTTCTCTTTTTTATTCTTTTTCTCCATTTTCTCTAATCTTTTTTCTGAAGATATTCCTATAAGCGCAAAAAAATTGGAAATTTTAAATGAAGGAAATCTTTGGGTTGGAATAGGGGATGTTTCTCTTTCTTGGGAAGAATGGCAAATTAATGCCGATGAACTCATTCTTGATTATCTTTCCAAAAAAATAATAGCTAATGGAAATGTTTTGATAGAAAAGCCAGAATATATGGTGTATGCAGAATCAATGGATTATGACACCCAAAGAGATCATTTCCAATTCAAGAACGTAAAGGGATTTTTCCCTGGGGAAAAAGAGCATCCTTTTTACTTTGAAGCAAAAACTTATGAAGGACAATCGAACAGTTTTGTTTTGAAGTCATCAAAAATGACTTCTTGTTTGCCACCATGTAACAAAGAATGGGAGCTTACAAGTCGCAAAAGCTATGTTGTTCCAAATGAAAAAATAGAAGCATGGGGGGCAATTTTTTGGATGGGAGGTGTTCCCGTGATGTATTTTCCTTATGTTTATCTGGATTTGAAATCTAGAGATGGGTCTATAAATATACCGATTGGGAAAAACAACACTGAAGGAAAGTTTGTGAAAAGCTCTTGGTACTACACGGTGAACCCTCAATTTGTTGGTGGTTTAATGTATGACTGGACTGAAAAAAAAGGTGACAAGAAGGGCTTAACTTCAAGTTATTTTTCATCTATTCTTGGAGGAATTGGTTCTTTTTTATACAATGTTTCAAAAGACCCTGGAACAAATCAAAAAAACCAGATAGCAAGTTTTAAACAACAGATCAAATCAGGAAAAATAACTGGAAATCTTTCTTATAACAAAAATGACACCTATCTGCCAAATTCTTCATCAGGAACAGAAAGAAGAAATGATGAAAATGCGAGTTTTAATTTTGGGTGGGACCAATCTGACAGTGCAAAAACTGATTTTTCAGGTAGTTGGAGAGCTAACAAGAATTCTTTTTCAGATCAAAAAAATTATTCTTTAAGCATTAAAGACAATAGGAAAATTGGTAGCTTGTCTTTTCGTGCTTCTGGAAATTTTTCTTCAAGGGATTCTTTAGGTTACTCAAGCCCTGATGAAGAACTTCAAATAAATAGTACTTTTTCAGGAGAGGGTTCTGGGCATTTAAGAAACTGGTCTTTAAATTTCTCGAAAAAAATGGACCCAGATGGAGATTCTTATACCGATGATGCAAATAGACCTTTTAGAGATGAGCTTCCATCATTGAAGTTGGGTTTGGCTAACTCACTTTGGGATAACTCTTTAGGCAAAGCTTTAGCCATTAATAGAATTTCATTTGAGGCTTCAAGAACTAAATTTGGTCCAGTTATGCCTACAGTCCAAAATCCAGATCCAAAAACAGAGCTCACTGAGGCTAAAATGACTTTCTCACAAAATCACATAATTAAAGTTGGCGATAATGCAACATTGACAGCCAGGAATTCCTTAGTACAAGGTGTTTTTGATACTGGAGATGCTCAATATTCTATACAGCCAGCGTTCACTTTAAACATTCCACTTTCTCCTGAATGGAGTACTACTTTCAGTCATCAATATAGAGACATCCATGGAACAAATCCAATCTCGATGAACGTGGCTTCGAAAACAAACAACCTTTCTTGGCAGACGGGTTTTAGATCAACTGCAGGGACTGATTTTAGGTTCACTACGGGATTTGATTTTCTTAAAAACGATATTTATGACCCTTCTTTGACATTTTCTTCAACTCCTTCTAAACATAGTAGGTTGTCTTTAAACTGGGGTTGGTCTTTGGCGAATGATCAGCCACGAGATCTTTCCATGAGAATGCAAACTCTAAAAAGGGGAAAACTGGAATGGTCTTTGAATACAACTTGGAACATGGAAGATTGGGGATTTAAATTAAGAACTTTCCAATCAAAAATTACTGCAAAATTGAATACTGGTTTCAGGATAGGTTTATCCATGAATCATAGATTTAACAGCACCGACCCATTGTTAGAAGAGGTTTTAGTCACAAAGGAAAATTGTTGCACTTTCTGGCAATTATCATGGAGAAGATTTGATGACATACTGATGTTCACATGGGGAATTAAGGCTTTTAGTGATCAACCCCTTGGGATGGCTCACGGAAATGAAGGTTTCGTTGTGACAAATATCCCAGGACAAAGTCAGCTTGAGCAAGGTTTTTAAATTTAAATTCTGTTACAAAGGATAGAGGTTAAGCTTAGTGAAGAATTTATATTTGAGGAGGATGACATTTTCTTCCATTCTGTTAATTCGAGTAGGAGATTTGATTTGTCATCTTTTCTTATCAGTATTTCTAGTATTGCATAGTAGAGATTTTTTTCCAATGTTTGCAAAGATTTTTCTTTAATGTTCATTTTTTTTAACCAATCAAGCCTAACTTCATTGTCTTTCCCGATTGTATTTTTCCCAGAAAGTATTCCAGCTGCTAATATTCTTTCCTGAAAATTCCCATTTGCTAATTTTTCCCATTCTTGTGCCAATAGAAGCAAGGTTTTGTCATTGAGGTTTTCTTGAATTGGAAGTCCATTGTTTTCGGAAATCGAATAATCTTCATTTATGAGTGTTTTTGAAAAAAATCCTGTTTTAAGGATAGTTGCTCTTGAAAGAATGGTTGGCAGAATGATGTTTGTTCTAACGCAATCAGCTATGACAACATGCGTTTCCTCTACTTCTTCCAAAGGTTTTAGAAGATTATTTTGAATTGTGTTTCTTGTGTCTGCGTTAGCAAGAATATCAAGTCCGTGAATAAGCATTATTTTTTTATCGTTAAATCTTGGAGGTGTTCTGAAAAAGTCTAAAGCAGATGTTGGTTTTTCATTCCAAAATCTTAGAAATCTTGGATGGAAGTTTTTTTTATTAACCATTTGATCTTTTGAGTAAAGGTCTATCACAAGCAAGTCTTGCAAACTCTTTTCATCTATTAGCATTTCTTTTGCCAAAGAGGTAGAAAATTCTTTATTTTGGTTTATGGAAATTCCATTAATTAAGGTGAAACCACTTAAATTCTTCGAAATTTTTTTCATTGGAGTTCTGAAAACTCACCTCTTAGTAAAGAGGATGCGAGGTTGAAGACATTTTTTTCGTCTCTATCATTTATATTAATTTTAGTAACTCTTGTTGGGTATTTATCACTTACTTTTTTAAAATTTTTTCTTATTTTCTCGTGAAAGCCCAATCCTCTTTTTTCAAAATTATTTCCTTCTTTTGCTCTTTGGAGGCCTGTATTTGAATCAAGGTCAAGCCAAATTGTGAAGTCAGGGTTACATTCCCCTGCTGCCAAATGGCAATATTGTTGGATTTCGCTGAATCTTTCAGGGTTCATAAATCCCTGATAGGCAAGGGTGGAATCAAAAAACCTATCTGATACAACCCAAATTCCTTTTTCAAGTTTTTTCTTAATGACTTTTGAAACATGTTCGCTTCTTGCAAAGGAAAGAATATCTAATTCCTGATCAAGGTCAAAGTCATTTTTTACAAGTATTGACCTCAAGCCTTCCGCAACTTTTGTCCCTCCAGGCTCTCTTGTAATAAAACATTCAAGGGCTTTTGACTCTATGAACTCTTTTAGACTTTTGGCGAGTGTTGTTTTTCCTGTTCCTTCACCACCTTCTATTGTTATAAATTTTCCTTTATTTTTATTCATAAATCTAAAAATTCCTTATGAAGTGTATCATCTCCAACAGCTTCAGGATGACAGATTGAAAGCCAATTTTGATCTAATTTGGCAACTGCAACTATTTCATTATTTGTATTTGGTGTTTTGAATTTTGCCCATGTTTGCCATGATTTGTTAGTATTTGTACCTTTGTAAGAAATCATTGGAGCTCTTATAAACATTGCTTTTAAGCTTTTATTCTTTCCCCCATAACCAAAGTCCATTTCCCTATAGAAGCTTTCTTTTTGGTTTCCAAATGCATTTCTCTCACAGCATATATTTTTATCTCCAATGATTTTTATAAGATGAATTGCTCCTGCGCATGTTCCCAATATCGGATTTTTAAATTTTTTTATCTCATCCCACAACCCCGTTTTTTTCCAGAGCATTTCTTGTGTTGTTGATTCTCCGCCAGGGAGTATTAGGTGGGTAATTCCTTTAACATCTTTTGAATCAATGACTATTTTGCTTTCTACACGAAGAAAATCTAGTACATTCTTATGTTCTTGACAATTGCCTTGCCTCCCTGCTATCCCTACAAGGCTAGACACCCCTTTCTTGCAATCTTTCTTCCTGCTTTAAAAGATGTATATCAAGTCCCTTCATTGGCTCTCCTAACCCTCTTGAGATATCAACAAGTTTTCCAGGATTATCCCAATGATTGACTGAATCAACTATTGCTTTTGCCACAAGTGGAGGATTTTCACTTTTAAATATTCCACTCCCTACAAATACCGCTTCTGCTCCAAGAGCCATCATTAAAGATGCATCTGCTGGTGTTGCAATTCCACCAGCGGCAAAATTAGGAACAATTAAACCATTGTTCTCTATTGTTTTTTCAACCAATCCTTCTGAAACTCTGTATTCTTTTGCTGCTGAAGATACATTTTTTTTGTCCAAGAGGTTTTTTAGCTCAGATTTGATAAGCCTCATATGCCTTACAGCCTCAACAACATTTCCCGTTCCAGCTTCGCCTTTTGTTCTCAGTAATGCAGCTCCTTCATCCAGTCTTCTTAGAGCTTCTCCTAGACTTCTTGCCCCACATACAGTTGGAATCTTAATAGCATGTTTTTCTAAATGAAATTCTTCATCTGCTGGAGTTAGAACTTCTGATTCGTCTATAAAGTCAACACCAATTGATTCAAGCATTCTTGCTTCTGCAATATGTCCGATTCTGCATTTTGCCATTACTGGGATCGTGACTGACTCTCTTATTTCTTCAATTAGTTTTGGGTCGGACATTCTTGCAACGCCTCCATTTGAACGTATGTCTGCTGGAACTCTTTCTAAAGCCATGACTGCACATGCTCCTGAATCTTCAGCAATTTTTGCTTGTTCTGCATTCACTACATCCATAATAACACCACCACAAAGTTGTCTTGCCAAACCTATGTTTAATTCATATTTACTCATTTTCTTTCTCCTTTTTTTATTCTTTCCATTCACCTTTTATTCCTAGATTTTCTATTTCTTTTTTCAAGTCTAAATTATTTTTCTTGGGTTTTTTCTCTATTGGTTTTTTTTTAGCTTTTTCATTCAAGGCAACTGTTTCTAAGTTTATTTTTTTCTGCAAACAGGCATTTGAAACAGTTTGAATTATTCTTTTTGAATTTTCTTGATTGATTCTTCTCCAGGCAAGAGAGTCTTTCATTACGGAAATAAAAGCTGTTGAATCCTCCCATTTCACAAAATCTCTTTTGTTCAAGAGTATCCATAAAGACAAATCAGCCTGTTTTAGATTTTCAAGAAATTTGTCCCAATCTGAATTTTTATTTGGAATAGCCTTGCTGACCACTTCCGCCTTGATAGGTGGCTTGGCTATTTCGCGCTTAACTTCCGCCTTGATAGGTGGCTTGGCTATTTCGCGCTTAACTTCCGCCTTGATAGGTGGCTTGGCTATTTCGCGCTTAACTTCCGCCTTGATAG
>CAYNKD010000026.1:0-2300 GCA_964397735.1 uncultured bacterium
TATTGAACATAGTAGGGTTGCACATTCTTTGATTAATCTTTGGCCAAGGTTAGAGGTGGATTTATCTTTATTACCAACATCTAAATTCAAGACTACACTAAGAACTTTTAAGAATTTAAAAGAAGCTCAGGAAAACTCTGATGTTTTATATGTTTTAAGACCTCAAAAAGAAAGATGGATTAAAGAAGATTCGGACATTATTGATTTTTATTCAAAATTAACAGTCAGGTCATTAAATGAAAACCAATACCTGATGGCTCCTGGACCGACAATGCCCGATATTGATATTTCTTCCGGATTAATACATCACGAAAGATCTCTGGTTTTCAAACAAGTTAATTGGGGTATTTATGCAAGGATGGCTATAATGAAACACTTGAACGATGGTGAAAATTTTGAATAAGGCTTTTCTAGCTTTGAATGACGGATCTGTTTACGAAGGGGTCTCAATAGGGAAAAAGTCAACCAGCCTTGGTGAAATTGTTTTTACAACAAATATGACAGGCTATCAAGAGGTTTTGACAGATCCTTCATATGCTGGACAAATTGTCACTTTTACATATCCGATGATTGGAAATTATGGTGTTTCTGATGATTTTGATGAGTCAAGTTGTGAAGCTGCGAAAGGCTTGATAATCAAAGAGTTTCATGGATTGAAGACAGAGCAAAGGGAAGGTTTGGACTCTTGGCTAAAAGAAAAAAATATTACAGGAATATCTGAAATAGACACAAGGTCTTTAACTCAGAAAATAAGATCAAAAGGAGTGGTTCCAGGCGGTATTAGCTCAATCGTCAGTGGTGAAGACCTTGTTAGCCTTGTGAAAGATTGTCCACCGATAGAAAGTTTAAATTTGGTTAGTGGGGTGAGTGTGAAAAATAAGATTGTCCATGAGGGTGATGGCCCTGTTATTGCTTTGTTAGATCTTGGTGTCAAGAAGTCCATTATCAAATACTTGCTTCAAGAAGGCTTTAAGGTAATTCAATATCCTCATTCGACAACAGCAAAAGAAATTCTGAATGATAACCCTGATGGGGTTGTTGTTAGTCCAGGTCCTGGAGATCCAAAGGCGGTAGGGGGGATAGTTGAAACTGTTCGAATTCTTGCAGAAGAAAAACCTTACTTGGGGATATGCCTGGGGCATCAATTACTCGCTTTAGCTTTTGGAGGCGATACATTTAAATTAAAGTTTGGACATAGGGGAGGTAATCATCCAGTTCTAGACAATCTAACCGGAAGAGCTGTTATTACAACACAGAATCATGGATATTCTGTTGACCCTGAAAGTTTGAAAGACACAGACCTTTATGTAACACATACTGCACTAAATGACAATACGGTAGAAGGTATAGCTCATAAAAATCTTCCTGTAATGGCTATTCAATTTCATCCAGAAGCAAGTCCCGGCCCTTTGGACAGTTTAGATATTTTTTCTAAATTCAAAAAAACATTTAATTAGTTTTTTAAATTCAAATCTATCCAGTTTTTTAGTTTTCTTATATTTTTTCCCCTGTGGGATACTTTCTCTTTTTCCAAGATGCTAGAATCTCCAAAAGATTTATTTAGATCTTTGCTGAAAAAAATTGGATCATATCCAAAACCTTGACCCCCAGAAGGTTTTTCCAGGATAAAGCCTTCGCAGGACGATTCCCAGAAAATTGTTCCATATGAGTTTGGCACCAGTGCAAAAACCGAGATGTATCTTGCAGTTCTTTTTTCAATAGGTATATTTTTCAATTCTCGAAGCATTTTCTCATTAGCTGATTTTTCTGTTTTTGAATATCTTGCAGAATGAATTCCGGGCCTTCCCCCAAGTGCATCAACTTCTATTCCAGCATCTTCAGAAATAATTACAAACGACTTATCAATTTTATTTTTCCAATAGTTGGCTTTTATAAAAGCGTTATCCTGGAATGTTTCTCCATCTTCTTCAGGAGAATCTTTTAACCCAAGGTCTGAAAGCGAGAAAATTTGACAATTTTTAATAGATTTTGAAAATTCTTTGATTTTTCCTGTTGAGTGTGTTGCAAAGAGTATTTTCATAGAATCATTTTTCTTTCAGGATGAAGATTTTATCTCCGGTTTCGAATTTGAAACTTGGAGCAGGATTAATGTGTGTGTCTCCTTTTCTCCTGACGGCAAGAACGATGCCTTTTTCTTTTTCTCTTATATTGCTTTCTGATATAGTTTTTTGATCAAGGTATCCTGACTCAACTTTAAGTTCATGAATAGGATTTTTAGAATTTGAGTTTGTTATTATTTCTAGAAAGTCATGTTTTTCTGGGTTTTTTACCGCCCTGGC
>CAYNKD010000026.1:2310-12487 GCA_964397735.1 uncultured bacterium
CATGGTCCTATAAGTTCAAAAGGAGAAATGACTTTATTTGCCCCTGCTTGCCTCAACCTTGCAACAGCATCTTTTGAAAAAGCTCTAGCGACAATTGAAATTTCAGGGGAAAGATTCCTTGCTGCCAAGGTTAAAAAAACATTATCTGAATCAGAGCCAAGGCATGCTATTAAACCACTTGCCTTTTTTACACCTGCTTTTAGAAGGGTGTCGTCAATTGTTGCATCTCCAAAAACATATGGATTTTTTTTATTTTGAATTTCTGAAATTTCTTCTTGATCTTTCTCTACAATGACAAATTTTTTATTTGATATTTCTAACTCTTCAACCACTTTTTTTCCCATTCTCCCTAAGCCACAAATAATTACATGTTTTGATGTTTTTTTTATTGTCTGTTCCATTCTTCCCCTCCTGTAAATTTCTCTAAAATGTCCATCTGATATTGCTTTTGTTGTTTCTATTACCACTAATGAGAATACGGAAAGTCCGCTCATTATTAAAAGCATTCCGATCAGTTTTCCTGGATTGCTTTCAGGCCCAGCAACATTTCCTACCGTGCTTATTGTTGTTATTGTGAGATAAAGTGCATCTGCTGTCTCGAGGCCTTCCCACCTTTTGAAAGACTCAGTCCCAATAACTATTATTAGAAGAAGGGTAGCCAGAAGTCCGCTTATCTTTCTTCTATTCATCATCCAAACCCCTTCTTCCTCCTGCCTCTTTCAGTAAGGGCTTCCACCATTCTTGATTGTCGATATACCATCTAACCGTTTTCTCTATTCCTTCAAGAAAATTTATTTCTGGATTCCAGTTCAATTTTTCTCTTATTTTCCTATCATCGACTTCATATCTCCAGTCATGGCCAGGCCTGTCTTTTACAAACTCAATTTTCTCTTCCTTTATATTCATAAATGACAATATGTCTTTTGCTATTTCTATATTTCTTTTTGGGTTATCTGCACCAATGTTGTATATCTCTCCTCCTAGACCTTTTTGCCAAACTGCCTCTATTGCTTTTACATGATCATTTACATGAATCCAATCTCTAATATTCCTACCATCTCCATACATGGGTAAATTTTCATTATTCAAAGCCTTTTTTATCAAGACTGGAATTAGTTTTTCAGGGTATTGATATGGGCCATAATTATTTGAACACCTTGTTATGCAAACATTTATACCAAAAGTTTCGTAATAAGAAAGGCAAAGAAGGTCAGATGATGCCTTTGATGCAGAATAAGGAGACCTCGGAAGCAAGGGAGACTCCTCAGTGCTTGGCTTGTCTAATTCGTCTAACGATCCGTAAACTTCATCAGTGCTAATTGCAATAAATTTTTGAATATTTTCTTTTTTTGATTCTTCCAACAGGCAATGTGTCCCAAGTATATTTGTTGTAATGAAGTCATTTGAACTATCTATAGATCTGTCAACATGAGATTCGGCAGCAAAATGGATTACTGAATTTATATTTTTAAAAATTTCAGAAAGTAATTTTTTATCTCTTATATCACCATGGATGAATTGATAATTAGAAAGTTCTTCTATTTCTTTTACATTTAGTTTATTTCCAGCATATGTTAGTAGGTCCAAATTAATAAAATTAAATTCCTTGTATTTTGGAACTATATATCTGAGGAAAGCACTACCTATAAAGCCACAGCCGCCAGTAATTAAAATATTTTTTTTCACTTTTAACTTAATATTAAACTGTTTGTATTTTTTTTAGGATATTTTTTTGATGACTTTATGGCTTTTTTTAAGTTTTTGATTTGATTATTTTCCATCAGTACCTATAGTCTTTTGATTTGTAAGGGCCTTTAGCAGGTACCTGTATATATTCCTCTTGCTCTTTTGTTAGCTTGGTTAGTTTTCCATTGAAGTGCTTCATATGAAGTTTCGCAACTTTTTCATCCAGGCTCTTGCTGAGAGTTTCTACTCCTATCCTGTGCTCATTCTTAAATAAGTCAATTTGTGCCAATACCTGGTTTGCAAAAGAACAAGACATCACTAAGGAAGGATGCCCTGTTGCACAGGAAAGATTAACCAGCCTCCCCTCAGCCAGTACGATAATTGAATTAGATGAATCCAAGAAGGTCCAAAGATGTACATTCTCTTTAATCTCTTCTTTTGTAGCCTTTTTTTGTTTTTCTAGTTTTTCTAATCCAAGCATGTCTATTTCATTATCGAAATGTCCTATGTTGCACACTATCGAATTATTTTTCATTCCTTGCATGTGTTTTGTGTTTATTATGTTTTTGTTTCCTGTTGCTGTTACATATATGTCATAACCTTCTTTAACAGCATCTTCTACCGTTATGACCCTAAGCCCTTTCATACATGCTTGTAGTGCGCATATTGGATCTATTTCAGAAACTGCAACAATCGCATTCTGCCCTAGTAGAGATTCACATGAGCCTTTTCCAACGTCTCCATACCCACAAACAAGTGCTTTCTTTCCGCTAATCAAGCTGTCTGTTGCTCTGTTTAGAGAATCAACTAAGGAGTGCCTGCATCCATATATGTTATCAAATTTGCTTTTTGTCACAGAATCATTCACATTTATTGCTGGAAATAAAAGATCTTCTGAATCATGCATTTGTTTTAGCCTAAGAACTCCAGTTGTTGTCTCTTCGCTTACTCCTTTTATCCCTTGAGCCATTTTTGTCCAGTAGTTATTTCCAAACTCTTTTTTTACTTTCTTCAGTAATTGATTTATTATTTCTTGGTCCAGGTTGTTTTCTTTTTCAAGTTTTGATGTTTTTTCAAATTTAACGCCTTGATGAATCAAGAGTGTAACATCCCCTCCGTCATCAATAATCAGGTTAGCATTTCTCTCTCCCCAGTTGAGTGATTGGAAAACACACCACCAATATTCTTTCAGGGATTCTCCTTTCCAGGCAAACACTGGTATTTTCTTTGATGCAATATAGCAGGCTGCATGATCTTGGGTGGAAAATATATTGCATGATGACCATCTCACTTTTGCCCCTAGGTCAATCAGGGTTTCAATTAATATTGCAGTTTGAACAGTCATGTGCAAACAGCCAGTTATCAAAGCTCCCTCCAAAGGTTTTTCTTTTTTATATTCTTTTGATAACTCTGTCAGGCCAGGCATTTCCCCCCTCGAGATCCTTATGTCTTTTTCCCCTAAAGCTATAAGGTGTTTTGAATTTTCAGATACGAGATTTTCTAAGCTTTTTAATTCAAGTTTCTCAATTACGCTTTTGTCAAAGTTTACTTTTGTCATTTAGTTGTTTATCCAATCTTCCTTAAGGTATAGATTGTATTCAATTTCTGTTTTCAAATTAGTTATCGGACCATGTCCAGGAAGTAAATCATAGTCAGGTGGTATCATTTTTATGATAGTTTTTAAAGAATTTTTCATCTCTTCTTCACTACCTCCAGGGAGGTCCATTCTTCCTATCGATCCATTAAATATTAAATCACCACACAAAACATAAGAATTTCCAATAAAAACAACATGTCCTGGTGAATGTCCTGGTGTTTCTAAAACTTTTAGAATTTTTCCATTAGGTAAGGTTATTTCCTCAAGATTTAATTTTCTTATTTTCTTTGGCATTGGCAAATTAAACAAGCCAAACATTTCACCCGAATCTCTTTTGACTAGCTGATAATCTTTTTCACTTAGGTAAACTGAAGAATTAAAAATATCCTGTATCTTCCTCACCCCTAACCAATGGTCTAAATGACCATGAGTTAAGTATATTTTTTTTATATATAAATTTTCTTCATTTGCTTTTTTGATAATGCTTTCAGGGTCCCCACTTGGGTCAAAGACTATAGCCTCTTCTTTATCCTGAAAGCTCATAAGGTAGGAGTTTGTTCCAAATGGGGGTTGCTCGAACCTTCTTAGCGTTATTTCTTGATATCTCTTCATACTTCAAAAGAATAAATCACTGGACCATCTATGGTATTCTCTAATTCCATAAATTCTCCGAAGAATCCCGGAAAAACATCAAATTTTTCTATCCTTAGTTTTTCACAGACCTTTTCAAAGATTATTTTTGCTTTCCCTGAATCCATGCAATTTGAAAAATCGGGGATTTTCCCCTTTTTTATTTTTCCAACGAGGGTGAAGTTTGGAATTACAAGTATTTTTGTATTTTCCTGTGGAGGAATTTTTATCTTTCCGTCTTCATCGCTAAATATAGCTGTTTTTTTTACCCTTTTGACAACTTCTTCTATCTCCTTAAGCCCATCAGTTTTTTCTATTCCAATAATAGCAATTAAACCTTTTGAAAATTTATGTTTTTTTTCTAAAGACTTTAATCGTATATTTTTAGAACGTATTAAGAGGCACTTCATTGATCTATAGACCTTCTTGCCTCAATAACACACTCAAGTTTTTTCAAATTGTTTAAGACATTGTTCAAAGTCGATAAATTTTCAACTTCTATCATGTATTTTGCATAGCCAATTTCAGGTTTTATTGGCTTCACTTTTGTAGATGAGTCAAGTATATTTACGTTTAGCTTTTGAAAGGTGTTTAGCACCTCAAAGAGAGAGCCCTTCCTATTTAAAAGAGTCAGTATTATTTCACAACTATATAGATTTTTTTCTTTCAAGTTCCATTTCACTTGGATGAATTTTTTTGAATCTTCATTCGTTCTTCTTTTGATATTTATATTTTCACCTTCGAGGATTCCTATGATTTTATCTCCAGGTATTGGTCTTGTTTTTTTGCATATTGATATTTTTTTATATTTGATTTTCTTTAGGACATGTATCTTCCCTTCAAGAGATATATTTCTTTTTTGTGATGAAAAGTTACCTTCTTTTATGATTGCTTGTTTTTCTTCCAGCAACTCCTTTAATAGTAAATCTATATCAATCGTCCCAATTCCAATTTTGTAAAAAAGATCATTTTCATCCTCTATGAAAAAATCATTTAGTATGGTGCTTTTTTTAATGCTTTTTTTGTTTATTAAATCTAGATGATGGAAACCTTTTTCCGATACCTTCTCGTAGAAGATATTTTTACCAGACATTTGGATCCTTTTTCTATTAATTTTGCTTAAGTGGTTTTTTATCTCTCTTTTCGCCTGTGTTGTTATCGTTTTAAAAATCCATTCTGGTTTAATTTCAATTTTTGAACTTTTGATTATTTCAACTTCGTCACCTATTTTTAATTTTTTCTGAAGCTTTTCAATCTTTCCATTTATTTTTATTTTTTTAGCTTTTGAGCCTAGCCTCGAATGTACCGCAAAAGCAAAATCTAAAGCAGTAGAATTTGTTGGCAAACTGATTTTGTCTCCCTTTGGAGTGTATACAAAGATCCTTTCTTTAAAAAAGTTTTTTTGAAGCTCATTAACGAAACTTTTTGTTGTTTTTTTTCTGGAGTTTAATTGAAATTGGAATTTTATTTTTTCCATTTTTTTTATATTTTTTTCTATTTTTGGACTAAGTTTGTTCTTTTTATATATCCAGTGTGCAGCTTCACCCCATTGACACACTTCATTCATTTCTTCTGTTCTTATTTGGATTTCTACAAATGGTAGTGACTTTGTAGTTATTGCTGTATGGATGGATTGGTATCCATTGTCTTTTGGCGAGGCAATATAGTCATTAAAAAAACCCTGTAATGGCTGATATGCACTATGAACTGCTCCAAGAATTTGATAACAGTCACTTCTCCTCTTTGTTATTATCCTTATTGCATATATGTCTCTAACTTCTTCAAAATTTAAATTTTGTTCAGTTTTTTTTCTCCAAACGCTATATATGCTTTTCTCTCTTTTCAAGATTTCAAAATCAGATTTTGGAAAATTCTTTTTTATCTCTTTAGATATTTTTTTTGAAATAGCTGAAAGCTCTCTTTTTCTTTTTGGGGAAAAGGCTTCAATTATTTTTTTAGTCTTTTTGTAATCATCTTCATTCAGTATTTTAAATATTTCATCATCGAGAGATTGTTTTAGATTGTTTAATCCAAATCTGGAAGAAAGTGGTGAATAGAATCCTGAACTTTCTTTTACTATACGTTCAATTCTTTCTTTGTTCTTTATCCCATTCAAGGTTTTCAAATTGTGTATTCTGTCTGAAATTTTTATCATCAAGATCCTTGGATCTGAAAATGTTAATATGAATATTTTTTTCAAATTTTCTACCCTCAAGCTAGATGATTTTTCTGCAATGTTTTTCATTTTTGTAACATTGTTTACGAGTAGGGCGATCTCTTCTCCAAAGTATGAATTTATTTGATGCCTTGTTATGAATGTGTCTTCAAGAACATCATGAAGAAGTGCTGCACAGATTGTTTCGTTGTCAGAAAAAATCTCTTCAGTAAGTTTTTTTGCAACCTGAAGAGGGTGATTTATGTAGTTGCTACCATCTTCTCTTTTTTGTCCCGCATGTGCAAAAAGAGACAAATTAAACGCATCATGGATAAGCTTTGAATTAACTTTTTTTCTATATTTCTTTTGCAGCCTTTTCAGCCAATTGGAAAATTCTCTTCTTTCTTTTGAAAATTCTCTATTCTTTGGAACTGGAATTGGAAATAGCTTTTCATTATTCATGAATATTCGGTCTTCTAAATCCAGAACCATAAGGTTCATATTCTTTCATTATTTCTAAAGCTTCTTCTAAAGGTAATCCATCGAGGTCTATCGCCTTTTTATTTTTTTCATTGAACGAAATGGAGATTGCTTCTATTATTCTTTTAGCATCTTCGTAGTCAGACTCTTTTATTGTCAATCCAAAAGCTTGAGGATGTCCCCCAATATCAATTGCTATGCTTTTTAAATTGTTTATTACCAAGTCTCTTATTTCACATCCATCAGGACTCCTAGCAGAGCCTCTTAGACATTCTCTTTCTGACTTTGCAAAGACTACACAGGGGACTTTTTCTTCTGCAGATATTCTTCCTGCAATTTGACTAACATAAATCGGAGAGAATTTTTCTTCATAAAGGACATTTATTGAGTTTTTTTTGATTTTTTTCCCCTTTACATGTTGAAACATTCTTCTTGACTCTTCAAGCCTCTTTTTATTGTGGGTTTTGATTTTTTTAGTTATTTCTATAGCTTGTTCTGAATCTTCACAGAATAACGAGCTCACTGTTAGGTGAGGGTCATCATATCTTGGTGGAGAGTTTAAGGGAGTAACTGCTTTTTTCCTGATCATGAAAAGATTTTTTGAAACATCTTTCTTGTCTTCAAAGCTTAGAAGTTTAAATACTGGAAGGGTGTTTTTGAACCAATCTTTTATTCCACAAACCACTATTGTTCGATTGTCACCTCTTAACTGTACGGAGTCTGCTATTGTTGCAAGCATACATGCAGCAAGATGATTTTCAATCTGTTTCTCATTTTTTTTAATTTTCTGGAATTCTAGAGATATTCTGAAAGCTAGCCCAGCAGCACAATAGTACTTAAAATGCTCTCCTTCAAAAGTTGAATTTACGCACTGGCTTTTTTCCCCAAACTGATAAGGATGATGATCTATCATCCAAAGATCTACATTCAAGTCATCCAGTTCTTTTACTACATCTTCGTCCCTGACAGAACAGTCAATTGTTATTACAAGCTTTATGTTTTCTAATTTTCCACTTATATGTTTTTTTCTAATGCCTGGACCATCATTATGATGATGTTTTGCAAAGATTATTTTTGCATTACAACCAAAGCTTTTTAAGCAATCAAGCAGTATGGCAGAGCTCATGCAGCCATCGAGGTCATTGTCTCCAAAAATTATTATGCCCTCTTTTTTTTCGGCTGCTTCGATTATTCTCCTTACAAATTTCTTTGTATTTGGGGGAGGGGTGTCATTTAAATTCTCCAAAGAGGAGTTTAGGGCATCTCTGTTTTCTTTTTCACTGAAGCCCCAATGTTCAGTTATTTTTTTTCTAAATTCTTGTTTTTTGTCTAACATTCATTTTTGTCGCCAATTTATGAAGGGAGTTGCAACAAATATTGAAGAATAAGTTCCTGCAAGGAAACCAACTATCAATGCTGTTGTGAAAGGTTTTAATGTGGCTCCTCCAAAAAATTGGATTGCCAATATGGCTAAAAGTGTAGTTGTTGTTGTGTTTATTGTTCTTGACAATGTTTGCCAAAGGCTTTTTTCGGCAATCTTAGAAAACTTTTCATTTTTCATTTTATTCATATTCTCTCTTACCCTGTCAAAGACAACTATTGTGTCATTTATAGAATATCCAAGTATTGTGAGGATAGCTGCTACAAAGGGAAGGCCTATTTCAACTTTGAATATGGCAAAAAAACTTAAAACAAAAAGGATGTCATGAATCAATGCAATCAAAGCCCCTTGAGCAAAGATGAAACTAAATCTAATGCTGATGTAGAAAAGAATTACAAGCATTCCTATGAACGTTGCTAAATATGCTCTTTTTTTCAGCTCTTCAGAAAATAAAGGTCCAATCCTTTCCGAAGAGACATCTTCATCTTTATTGAAGTTTTTGTATTTAGATTCCAGCAGAAGGTAAATCTGGTCTGGGTTGGATATGAATTCTGTTCTGATAACATAGACATTGTCACCTTTTTGTATCTGCGGTGTTCTTGTAAGGGTTTCAGAAAGAAGATCCCTAAGTTCTGTTGTTGAGGATTCTTCTCCTAAGGCCACATGAAAAACACTTCCTCCAGTAAATTCAATACCTAAATTGAGTGGTAATGAAATCATTTTTCCATCAATATTTTCCATTTTGAAATCTTGTGTATTCTTGAACATTGAAAAAATTCCAAAAATGAGGACAACCGTACTGAAGCAAGTTGCAATTTTGCTAAGTTTTAAAAATTGAAATTTTTTCATTATTATTTTTCCCATGTTTCTATAAAGGCTCTTGTAACGACAAGTGCAGTAAAGACAGAAACAACTATCCCTATAAGTAAAGTTACGGCAAATCCTCTAACGGGTCCCGTTGCCAAAGAGTATAAAACTAGACCAATTAAGAAAGTAGTTACATTTGCATCAGTAATTACCGATAGAGCATTTGAAAAACCCTCTTCTATCGCAAGTAGGCCAGTTTTTCCAGAATTTTCTTCTTCTTTTATTCTCTCAAAAATAATTACATTCGCATCGACCGCCATTCCTATTGATAGTATCAGTCCTGCTATTCCTGGAAGTGTCAATGTTATGTTTAGGTTGCTAAAAAGGCTAAAAATGACAATTGAAAAGAACCCTAGGGAAATCACAGCTGAGAAACCTCGTTTCTTGTAAGAGAATAACATATAAAATGCCACGAGTAGCAGTCCTATCCATCCTGCCTTGATGCTTTTTTCCAAAGAGTCTTTTCCTAATGCCGGACCAACAGAAGAAAGCTTCATTATCTCTACATCAGCATCTAGCCTTCCTGCATTGAGAAGCAATGAAAGTTCATTTGCTTCTTCGATGCTGAAATTTCCACTTATGCTACCATTCCCAAAGATTGCAGAGTTTATTATTGGGCTTGATACAACATTTTCATCTAGAACTATTGTTAAATATTGCGAAATATGAGACGCAGTATGTCTTGCGAAAGCATCTGAACCAGAGTTGCTTAATTCAAAGTCAACTTGCCATCCGCCATTTGGGTTTGGCGAAACAGTTGCTCTTTTCAAATCTCCACCCTCTATGACAACTTTATCTTTAGTATAGGTGAGTTCACAATTTTCAAGGTTCTTTTCGTCTCTTCTGCATGCCTTTGATCCAGCTAAATATGAAATAAACCCAGTATCAACCAGCTCTAAATGGGCAGATTGTTCAATAAGCCTCCTAACCCTTTCAGGACTTTCTCCTGTTGATGACGGGACTTGAATGTTGATTCTGTCCTCAGAAACTTGCTGTACGGATATTGAAAGTGTTCCTTGGGGATCAAGTCTTTTTGACATTACATCTACAACTCCTGGCATAAGTTCTTCCAAATTTTCTTCTGGAGGTGCAATTATCTTGATTAATATATCAACTCCCCCAGAGAGGTCTAACCCTAAACTTAAAGGAGCTGTATTGTTTGAGAGTTTTGTAATTGGGGCAATCCCCAAGACAAAAACAGTCCCTAATATCCATATCCATCTTTTGATCACTGTCGACATAAGATAGAAATTCTAAAATAAAAATCGCATTAATGGAAAAAAGGGTTTTGTTTTATCTTTTTAAACTTTAAGTGATTTTATGATATCTTCAGTTTTCAGGATTCCAACAACTTTCATTTCTTCCAAATTATTTACAACTG
>CAYNKD010000027.1:0-12453 GCA_964397735.1 uncultured bacterium
CTGAATAATCTGAATCAGGCATTGCAAGCAAGCAGTCAGCTCGACAATAAGAACTTCCCCACTCTCTAAGAAGCCCTTGTGGAAAAGGTATTGAAGGTTTGTTCTTTGAGATTGCAACAATATTTAAATCAACATTTATAGAAGACCATTGATATCCATCTTCTATCAAAATTACATCACAACCGTTTCTAGATAAATTCTTACACAATGAATTTTTATCTTTTCCAATAGCGATAATAGCTTCTGGTAACTCCTTCCTAATCAAAGCAGCTTCATCTCCAGTCTCTTCAGCAACCAAAGCTTCTCCAGGAGAAAATATCTTATTATCCCAATGCCTTTTTCCGCCATAACCCAATACAACAATTCCAACATTGTGTTTTTTTGACAAAAGGTATTTTGACAAAAGTATAGAAATTGGTGTTTTCCCTGCTCCTCCAGCTTGAACAGAACCTACACTTATAACCTTTGAAGGGATCTTCAAGGGGGCTTTTCCATAATGCCTCCTTAACAATTCTCTCGAGAATGAATAAAAAAATTCTAAAAATCCAGTTTTTTTCATAAACCTATAAACATTATTTTAGACAGCCTTGGTTAACTTTTGTATATTTTATATACTTAAATATGGAATAAAAAACACTCTAAACTCTTGACAGGGGAAATAAAAGGATATAGACTAATGGGTGAGATTTGAAGAGAATGGCAATTATTGGCACACAAATTACAATTGATAACAATGGTAGATTTGTTATCCCCTCTGAAAGGAGAAGAATTTTTGAAAATACTAATAATATCGTTATTGTTCTTGACGACATTGACGAGATAAGAAGAAGGGTTCTCATATACTCTGGAAAAGACCATTTGCTTCATTTAAATTACTTACGTGATCTTGCATCGAGGGGTTTTGAATCCAGAACTGGACAAAAATTAACCAAAGCAGAAGGCTTAAGGATAGTCTCGATGATAGAAGAAAATGCAATAGTTAGAAAAATTGACCCTTCTGGAAGAGTTTCTGTTCCAGTAGAAATTCTTGGCTTAGCAGGAGTACAAGATCTTGCATATATTGGAGGAGTGCAAAGAATTGCTCTTTACTCTCCGCCAGTTTGGAAACAACTTGTGGAAGAAAGAGAACATCTTCTCAAATCACTTAGTTATGAACAAAGAGTTGAATTAGCTGAGATTCCGTTTGAAGGGCATGTCGATTAATGAATAAACTTAAAAAAACAAGGAGGCATTATGAATAACAATAGAAAACCTGGAACTTTAGATTTCTTTTTTGAATTATTAGTTCCTGTATTTTTTTTAGTCATACTAACCGGATACTTTATTGTCTCAACGCTGGTTGTTTAAAGATGGCAAATGGTATACCTAAATGGGCTACAACTATAGTCATTATGACTATTGTTGCAAGCGGGATTTTATTTCTGGCAGGATCGATTTTAGAGGCCTTTGTTTAGTTGAAAATAAATAAACTGGTTTCTAAAATTGAATGCCTTTATATCGGCAATGACAACGTTCCGGTTTCCAAAATCCAAGAAGATTCAAGAAAAGTAAAAAAAGGCGATCTATTTATTACATACGCGGGCGTGCGCGCGCACGCTATAGAGTCAGAAAAAAAAGGTGCATCAGCAATAATCACACCCCACCTCATTAACAACATTTCAACAAATCAAATAATTGGGGATACTGCCAAACTGAAAAAAGAAATCATCAAAAAACTATACGCTCATGAGCTTCAGAACATCAAAGTTGTCGGCATAACAGGAACGGACGGAAAAACAACAACATCAATGCTTACGAATAGCATAATTAATCAATCTCAAAAATCTGCCTGTATTGGAACTTTAGGGATTCAGAGAAACAACCTCAATATAAAAACAAACCTAACAACACCAGTGTCTTCAGATTTAGCAAACTCCCTAAAAAAATTGCAGATAGCTAAATACAAGTACGCAGTTGTTGAATGTTCTTCACATGGATTGTTTCAAGACAGGCTTTCTCCAATAAGCCTTCATGCTGCAGCAATGAACCGGGTTACAAGAGATCATTTAGATTTTCATGGCAATCAAAACTACTATCTCAAAGCAAAATCACTCATATTCTCTAAATTGAATGATTCTTCTCCAGCAATAATAAATTCAAGTTGCCCATGCTTAGAAAAACTTCAAAAGCAATATCCCAAGCTTCAATGGATCACGTGGGGAAAGGAACGTGGTGACATTGTTGGAAAGATAGTCTCAAAAACAGTCAATGAATCTATTATTGAAGTGAATTTGCCAAATAGAAGGAATGTTGAAATAAAAACAAACCTAGTTGGTGACTTCCAAATAGAAAATATCCTTGCATCAATATGTTTGTCATATGGATTAGGCATTTCTGAAGAAGATATCGTTTCTGGAATCAGGAAACTCAAAAAAATTCCTGGGAGAATGGAAAAGCTAAATACTGAAAAAAGAAATGTATTTATTGATTATGCACACACTCCAAATGCAATAAAAAGCTCAATAAAAGCATTAAAGGCTGTTTGCAAAGGGAAAGTCTTTGCTGTATTTGGATGTGGAGGAGACAGGGATAAGGGAAAAAGAGCACAGATGGCAAAAGCTGGCCTAGATGCAGACAAGCTGTTCATAACATCAGACAACCCAAGGACAGAAGATCCGAGCTTAATAATCAAAGATATGCTTTCAGGGATTGGAAAAAAGATTAAAGAGGTTGAAATTGAAACCAATAGAAGAAAAGCAATAACAACTGCAATTCAATTAGCAAAAAAAGAAGACATTGTTCTTATTGCTGGGAAAGGACATGAAGATTACCAAGTAATAGGAAAAAAAAGCATTCCTCATAATGACTCACTCTATGCAAAGGAGGTTTTGTCAACTTGCGCCTAACTCCATCTGAGATTAAAGAAACTTTAAAATGTGGAGACTTTGGAAAATCTCCTAAAAAAGCCCTTCATATAACGAATGATTCAAGAAAGATAAAAAGAAATTCTCTTTTTCTCGCAATACCAGGAAAAAACACCCATGGTTTGAATTTTATCGATGAAGCAATTAGAAAAGGAGCAAGAGGAATACTCAGCTCAGAAAAGATTGAGAAAAGAAAAGGCGTTTGGACTTTAAACTACAAAAATCCAAGACTTGCATATGGAAAACTAGCGAATACTGCAAGAAGAAAATGGGAAGGGAAAGTTATTGGAATAACAGGGTCCATAGGGAAGTCCACGATAAAAGATTTAGTTACTGCAGCATTGGGAGGCGAAAATGAAGTTGCTTCTTCTCCCCATTCTTTCAATAATGAAATTGGCCTACCTTATTCAATACTCAACGCAAAAGGAAATGAAAAATATATGGTCCTCGAAATGGGAGCAAAAAATCCTGGAGATATCAATTATCTAAAAAAAATTGCTGAACCAGATTGTGCAATATATTCTCCAATATGCACAAGTCATGGAAAGTATCTTGGAGGCCTTGAAGGAGTTATTAGGGAAAAAGGATCTTTAGTTTCTGGTTGGGGTGAAGACAAAACTGTCATAATCTCTTCAACAAACCCTGAACATAAAAAAATATCCGAGCTTTCTTCAGGGGCAAAAATAATCAGATGGGGATCAAGAGAGGGGATAGAAGCAAAAAAAATATCCCTCAATACTCATGGAATGCCTAGCTTTGAAATAACTTATGATAAAAAAAAATATAGAGTTTCTTTAAGGCTGCCTGGAATTTTCCAGGTTGAAAATTCCCTAGCGGCAATATCAACAGCAATATCTTTTGGCATAAACATAAATCAAGCTATAGAAAGAATTGAAAAAGTTGAACCTCTTCCTCACAGGAAACAAATATGTTCTTTAGAAAAAGATGGCGTGCTATTAGATGACTGCTATAACGCAGGCCTAACCTCAACGATAGAAAGCATCAAATGGGCAAAATCCATATCTGGAGAACGTTCAAGGTTAATGATCCTTGGAGACATCTTAGAAACCGGATCTGAGGAGATAGAGATACATAAAAATATCGGAAGGGAATTAAAAGAAAATGCTTATTCAGAAATCATCACTATTGGCAATTTGTCAGAATACTCGCTAAAAGAATCTGGGCTAAAAGGGAAACATTACAAAACTATAAATAATTTTTTAAATGAAATAAAAGAATACAGCTTTGAGGGAAAAGTCATTTTGGTAAAAGGTTCAAGAGCTATAAAGTTAGAAAAAGCTGTAGAAAAAATCAAGGAGATCTCAAAAACGTAAATAATGAAACTCCTTAATAAGCACTCAATCTTTTACACCTTGTGCTTCTTGCTTATTTTTAGTTTTATATTTTTCAACAATCCAGAAAATAATCCTTTGAAACAAATTTCTTTAGGCATATTTGTTTTTTCTATTATTGGATTTAAATCTCATTTACATTTTGCAAAAAAGAAAGGATGGGGTCAATCCGTCAGAAAGGAAGGGCTAGAAGCACACCTAAAAAAAGAAGGAACTCCTACAGCAGCAGGATGGGTTTTCTTCATTTTCTCAAGCATAGTTGTATATTTCTATTCCCCTACTCTATTTTTGAATGAAAAAAACACCATAATTTGCATTCTCTCAACCTTTGTAATGTTTTGCCTTGGAGCTCTTGATGATTATCAGAAAATCAAAGGCAAGAAAGAGGGTCTTCTAGCAAGATACAGACTTGCAGGACAACTTCTCGTTGGCTCTCTTTTAGGTTATTACCTCCTACCTTGGGATTTATATACCAACATTGTTGTTGGTTTTTTATTATTTGGAACCGCCGTCAATGGTATTAATTTTACCGATGGGTCCGATGGACTCCTGGCGGCGGTAATCCTTGCAACCCCAGTTGGAATCTTGATACTGCACCAAGTATCACTATTTGGAGATTTTAATTTTGAAAATATTCTCAACAATACAAATTACTTCTTCTTGTTTCTAGGCATTTTGATGTTGGCATGGATTCCATTTAACAAATATCCTGCAAAGTTGTTTATGGGTGAAACAGGATCTTATTCACTCGGCTCTCTAATTGGATTTATTGCAATATATTCTGTTGCGCTAAACCCATCAATAACTTTTATTATCTTGGCAATTCCAGCATTCCAGATCGCAACTGTCATATTGCAAGTTTTCTCATATAGAAAATTTGGCAAAAGGATTTTCTTAATGGCTCCATTTCATCATCATCTAGAAAAAAAAGGTTGGCCTGAAAACAAAATAGCTTATTCAGCTTTTTTTACACAATTAACATTGACATTATTTGCTTTAATGAGGATGGAGACACTGTGAAGAGCTTAATTTATGGAATGGGGATAAGTGGAGAATCTTCTGCGAAGTACCTAGAAGAAAAAAAAGATAAATTTGTTGTTTTTGACGACAATAAAAATATTAAAAAGTATGAAAGTTGGAATAAAGATTTTTCAGACATAAAAAGAATCATAGCTTCTCCTGGGATACCTCCTTCAAACGAGACGCTAAAGGAAGCAGAGGTTTTAGGCATTCCGATATATTGCGACATAGGGTTGGCTTCTTATGAAGAAAATCTCCCTCAAATAATTGCTGTAACTGGAACTGCTGGAAAATCAACACTAGTAAGTCTGCTTTCAGACATGCTAAATTTAAGCGGGAAAAAAACAATTCCCCTTGGAAATTATGGTCTCTCTCCATTGAAAGCTATCGATATGAATTATGACTTTTGGGTAATAGAAGTTTCCAGCTTCCAGGCAAAAAGACTTGGAAATCTAAAGCCTAACATTGCTGTTTATCTGAATTTTTCTCAAAATCATCTTGATTGGCATAAAACAATTGAGGATTACAAAATTTCCAAAAGCCTTTTGTTTAAAAATCAAAATTCTAAAGATTTAAGAATAGTCAACAAAAATATTGAAAAAAAATACATTCTTGGAAATGCAAGGGAAGAAATAATTAGAAAAAATGAATTTTCAGAAATGAGAGAAGACATTCATGAAGAAACACTTTCAGTAATTGGAACGTGTGTAAAAGAGCTGAATATAAATAAAGACATTGCTAAAAAAGCAATTCAAAATTTTAGAACTCTTATGCACAGGTATGAAAAAGTAAATACAAATGATGGAATTCAATGGATTAACGATTCAAAAGCAACAACCCCCCTAGCAACCTTGACTGCAATAGATAGAACTCCTGAAAGATCAATCGTCCTTATGGGCGGAAGTGACAAGGATCTTGATTATGGAGAAACTCTCAAAAAAATAAAAAATAAAAATATGAAATTGATTCCCTTTGGAGGCATATCTTCATCGCTTTATTCAGAAGCAGATGAACTTAATGTGGAATTATCAAAACCGTGCAGTTGCCTAAAAGAGGCAATAAAAAAAGCTCGCATAGATGGATTGGGAAAAACCGTCTTGCTATCTCCAGGAACAGCAAGTTTTGATGAATTTAAAAACTATGAAGAAAGAGGAACATATTTCCTAAAACAGATTAAAGGAGGTCGATATGGATAGTCAAAAAAACATACATTTTATAGCAATGGGTGGAAGCGGAATGGAACCGTTAGCAAGGTGGTGTGCAGAAAAAGGATACGAAGTGTCTGGTTCAGATGTTTCAGAAACATCTGTCAAAAATCTAAATGACCTTGGTTTCGATTGTAAATTAAATCACTCTGAAAAAAACATACCTCAAAACTGCAATTTAATTGTCTATTCAAATGCTATCCCAGAAGACAACATAGAGTTGCTTGAAGCAATGAAGAGAAAAATACCAGCCCTACACAGGCCAGAATTTCTTGCAGAAGAATTTAACAAGGCAAAAAAAAGAGTTGCAATCACTGGAACCCATGGAAAAACAACTACAACATCACTTGTATCTTGGATAGTTTACAAATCTGGAAGAGATCCAAATGTCATTGTTGGAGGAAACATGCTTAATTGGAATGCTGGTTACAAAGTTGGAAATAGTGATTATTTTGTTGTTGAAGCTGATGAAAGCAATCTGGAATGGAAAAATCTCGACCCAACAACTTTAGTTATTAACAATCTAGACTGTGATCATATGGACACATATAAAACTATGGAAAATTTAGAAAAATACATTACAGACTTTCTTGAAAGCCGTGATGAAAAATGCAACTTCATTCTTCCTAGAGAAAAAGGCTTAGGTGTATCAAAAATACTTGAAAATACTTCAATCAGACCTGGAAGCATGATAACCACAGCACTTCTAGAAGATGATCAAGAACTTGGATTTGGAAATATGTCTGATAGAGCACTGATTGAAGGAAAAATTCTCCACGAGGGAGACAATGGAATGCTTCTCAGGGTTCTTTATTATGGATTACCTTTAGGGGAATTTTTCTTACCTCTCTCTGGGAAACATAATGCAAGGAATGTATTATCTGCTATCGGCACTTGCTTAAGTTTGGGGATGGATGAAAATGAGATTTATGAAGGTTTGAGATCTTTTAAAGGGGTTGGAAGAAGAATGGAAAAAATTGGAGAAACCCTCATGGGTGAAATTTTCTCAGATTATGCTCATCACCCTACAGCTCTAAGAGAAACGTTAAGAAGCCTTAACGGCAAGTATAAAAATAAAAAAGTAACAATAGTCTTTGAACCTCACAGGTATACAAGGCTTGAAAAAAATCATGAGGAATTTTCAAAAGTATTAAACTCATTTCAATTTAATTCAAAGCTAATACTTCCAGTTTATCCAGCTGGAGAGAAGGAAATCGAAGGAATCGACAGTGAGCTGATTGTTAGAAACACAGAAAATACAAAACTAACAACAGAAGAAAATCTTATAAAAGATTTAACTGAGGAAGAAAGTGATATTGTTGTATTTTTAGGAGCTGGAAACATACATAAAATCGCAAAAGAAACCTTCAATTATTCTCAAATAAATTAATGTTGAGAAAATATGAAAATTTCAATGGAGGAAAATTAAGTACTTTCAGGATTGGAGGAAATGTAAAAAAACTATTAATTGCTTCATGTATAGAAGAATTAAAAGAAGCAATACAAATTCTTGCAAATGAAAAAAATTGGTACTTGCTTGGAGGGGGAAGCAATATTCTCATTTCAGATGATGGTGTAGATGGGGTAATTAAGCTAGATGGAGAGTTTTCAAAAATAAAAAATCAAGGAGAGTTTTTAATTTGTGGATCTGGGGCTTTTGGATCAACTGCAATCAAGTATGCAGAAAAAAAATCACTATCTAATTTAGAGCCTTTTTCAGGACTCCCAGGAACAATAGGCGGTTGGATTGCAACAAATTGCGGCCCTAAGGAAATGGATATTTTAGACATTCTTGAATCAGTTGAGGTGATAGATAAAAAAACATACCAACTAAAAACTTTACAAAAAAATGAATTCGAATATGGGTATAGACACTGTTCCTTGAAAGAAAAATACATTATCCTTTCTGCAAAATTGAAATTGGAAAAAAGGACAAAAGAAGAGATAGAGGAAAAAAATAAAAAATATATGAAATACAGACTTTCAACACAGCCAAAAGGAAGTTCTCTAGGTTGTATTTTCAAAAATCCTCCAAACAATTCTGCTGGAAAAATAATAGATTCTTGTGGGTTAAAGGGCCTAACAATAAAAAACTTAAAAATTTCACATAAACATGGAAATTTCATAATAAATGAAGGGGGAGCAAAGGCAAAAGAGGTATTTGAAATGATTCAAACAATCAAAGCTAACGTGTTTGAAAAAACAGGCATAAACCTAATTGCAGAAGTGGAAAGAATAGGAAAGTTTAAATATGAGTGAAAACCTTTTCGGAAATCAAAAGTTAAATAATTTTGATATGAAGGTAAAAATAATTGCCTTAGGTGGAGCAGGATGCAAAATACTTAAAAGAATCAATAGTAGGCTATCAAAAAATATATTAAAAGATGCAATAGACACATCGATATCCAGTTTAAAAAACCTTTCAGAAGATGTTAACAAATATGAAATAGCAACAGAAAGATATGGGGGGAAAGGAACTGATTGTGACTACTATGGATTGAAAGAATACTTGCTTGAAGATGAAATGGAAAATAAAAAAATTGAAAACAACGATACAACAGATCTTATTATTTTTATATCCTGCTTAGGCTATGGAAGCGGTTCAGCATTATTGCCATGGACTTTAAAACAATTAAATAATTGTGTAGATCAATTAGGTAGAAAAACAATAAAAATAGGTTTTTTTATACAGCCTGTAACTAGTGAAAATCCAGAATCAATAGAGATAATTGAAGATTCCCTATTGAATTCAAGGGAGAGTCTAGATTCATACTTAATTATTTCAAATGACAAACTTTGTTCTAATTTTTCAGGCACTTTTGAAGATGCGCTTCACAAAGCAGACTCTTCACTTCTTGAAATAATAAATTTGATTATCAAAAATAACTACAATACGATAAATTTAGACAAGGCAAATATCCTTGAATTTTTTAGAGATGCTGGGCAAATACATTTTGGCCAAGGAAGATCAACAGAAGAAATCAAAATACATACAGCTCTTGAAGACTCGTTCCAAGGTAGGTTTTTAAGGCCTTTGCCTATAACTAATCCACCTCACCGGGCATTATGCTGGATTAATGGACCCCCCATTACTGCTTATGAACACCAAGAAATAATAGAAAATATATCCTCAAGATTGTCTCCTTCAATAGATGGAAAACAAGGAAAGGTTAATATTTCAATAAATACAATGAATCAAAAAATGCTTGAAGTTTACTTAATGCTTAGCAGCAAACAAACAAAAGGTTTTGCAAATGGAAATTCCTAAAAATATAAAAGTTGTTGCAGCTGTGAAAAACAGGATCAATCCTGAGCTTGAGCAAATATATTCTTCAGGAATTAAAGATTTTGGAGAAAATAGGCTTCAAGAACACTTAAAAAGAGAAGAGGCACTAAAAAATAAAAAAATTACTTGGCATTTCATAGGCAGATTGCAAATGAATAAATTAAACCAGATATCTAAAAATTTTAAATTCATTCATTCAATATCAAGAATGAAAGAAATTCTTGCCATACACAAATTAGGACCTCCATATCCAATATGCCTAATTCAAATCAATCTTGGAGATGAGTCAAAGTCAGGTATAGGTCCAAAAGACCTAAAGTATTTGCTAAACAAATCAAAAATAGATGCACCGGGACTACCTTTGAAGGGGGTAATGACAATGCCTCCATATACTCAAAAGCCAGAAGAAAATAGACTATGGTTTAGAGAGGTGAAAAAAATAGCAGAAGAAAATTTCAGAAATCCACTTGTTTCTATGGGGACAACACAGGATTGGAAAGTTGCTATTTCTGAAGGCACAAACATGCTCAGGCTCGGGAGAATGCTTTTTGAATAACACCTGGATTGAACATTTAATTTTAGGCTTGATACAAGGGATAACCGAATTTTTGCCCATTTCATCAACTGGTCATCTTGTTTTAATAAGGGATTTTTTTGGAATTAACCCAGAAGGAAATACAGCAATTTTAACAATACTCCACCTTGGAACACTGTCCAGTCTTTTAGTAGTTAATGGAAAAGACCTTGGACAAATGATCCTTTCAAAACACCCTTTTAAGAACATTGAGTTTCATGCACTTTTTATAACAAGCTTAGCTACGGTTCTTTTTTATCTTTCTTTTGAAAACCTTTTCGAAGCTAGCTTCAAAGATGCTGGTAGCGTAGCAATAGGTCTAGTTTTTACAGCATTTATTCTTGTATATGCAGAGTTAAGAAAATCAAAATCTTTCAAAAACCTTAGACACACTACATTTTTAGACTGGATTGCAATTGGGCTTCTCCAAGCGATTGCAATAATTCCTGGAGTCAGCCGATCTGGAGCAACGATAGCTGGAGGTTTGCTGATTGGAATGAACAGGTATGAGTCAGTTAAATTTTCATTCATGCTTTCAATTCCAGTCATAATAGGTGCTAGCTTATTGAAATTGGAAAATATAAATTCCTACATATCGTTAAACCCAGGACCATCTTTGGTAGGGTTTTTAATATCTTTTTTTTCTGGAATATGGGCAATGAAGTTTATGTTGAATTATGTAAAGAACAATAAGCTAGAACCATTTGCAATCTACTGTCTTATTCTCGGGTTTGTTTCAATAATAATAATAAAATCATGAAAAATATAAAATTAAATTTTGAAGTTGTTTTAATTTTTTCAATACTCTTTCATGTGCTTGCAACAACTACACAAATTTTTGACCCACTTGCCGAAAATTACAGAATTATTTTTGAAAATTTATGGGGAAAGAATTCCTGGATATATCCTTTGCTTTTATATCACCCTATCTCGTCAGCATTTCAAAAAAAGAAAAAAGCAAGACTCCTTTTTATTCCATGGATATTTCTTTTTGCGGAAAAATATGGATTAGGCGGGCTTTGGGGTAAAAATATTTATTCTTTTTTTGAAAGAATAATCAGTAATGAAGGAATCATAATTTTGAATATTTTTGCCTTCATTTCAATAGGAATTATTTATTTTCATTTAGACGAACATCTAAAAAAGATTTTCAAAAATATTTCACCAAAAGAGCCCTTTCAAAAAAGTTTCGATTCAGGGGATTTTGAACAGGATTTCAAATCTTTAAAAGAATCCAACATAACTACAGATGATTTAATAAAAAAAGATGCTAGAAAAAAAACTGTTAAAAAAATCATAAAAACCTTAAAAAAGAAAGAAGTAAAAAAGGAAGAAAAGCAAATTAAAAATGATAAAAAATACAACATACCAATAAGCCTCTTAAAAAAACCGGAACCTGTAGTTGAAATGGGTAAAAAAGAAATAAACCATATGGCAGAAACAATAATAAAAACTTTGAAAGACTGTGTAGGAGCAGATGCGTTTTTTGAAAGCTGTGCTCAAGGAAGAACAGTAACTAGATTTGAGTTTAGGGTACCTGCATCAGCAAACCTTCCAAAAATAAGAGGATCTGCAGAAAACATTGCAGTAGCAATAGCAAGCATAGGAAAAGTCAGGATTGAAGCTCCTGTTATTGGCAAAAGCACTATAGCTGTTGAAATACCGCGGAAGAACAAGTCAATCCTGAGGTTGAGCGAGGTTATAGAAAGCCAGAAAAAATCAGAAGGTTTGAATTTTGTAATGGGAGCAAGAGTAGATGGAAGATTGATGAATGTTGATCTTGCAGCATTGCCGCATATGCTAGTTGCAGGGGCAACACAGTCAGGAAAATCTGTTTTTATAAATACACTTTTGTTAAATCTTATTTACAGGAAAAGTCCAGAAGATTTGAAATTAATACTTGCTGATATGAAAAAAGTTGAACTAACTCTTTATAAAGACATACCTCACCTTCTAGTACCTATAGTTTCAAAACCTGACCCAGCTTTAAATGCACTAGACTGGGCTAGAAAAGAAGTAGATAGGAGATATGAACTGTTAGAGGAGTCCAAAACAAAGAATCTTGAAGAATACAATAAAAAATCAAAGAAAAAACTTCCTTATATAGTTATAG
>CAYNKD010000028.1:0-12014 GCA_964397735.1 uncultured bacterium
CAGCTTTAAAGAAAAACAGGGGAGAGTTTTTTGCAATCTTGATGATTGCAGGTGCTAGTTTAATGTTCATGGTTGCTTCTTCCGACCTGGTTGCTATTTATCTTATGACTGAATTTTCATCAATATGTCTTTATCTTCTTGTAGGTTTTGCAAGATCTGGAAAAAAATCTCCAGAAGCAATACTGAAATATTTTTTGATTGGAGTTTTTTCAGGAATCTTGATACTGTTTAGCGGAATGCTTTTTTATGGGCTAACAGGAACAACAAATCTTTATGATATAAATTTCCTATTATCTGTTGGACATCCTTATAAGGGTTTGATTGGTATTGCTATGGCTGTAATGATTGCTGGTATGGGATACAAGATAGCCATCGCTCCTTTCCACCAGTGGTTTCCGGATGCTGTTGAAGGCGCGCCAGGTCCTATAGCTGGGTATATAAGCCTCGCTCCTAAGGTTGCTGGGCTTTGTGTTTGGATGAGGTTGTTTTTACTTGGTTTAGCTCCTATAACTGAGATATGGATAGATTTATTGATTATCCTTTCGATGCTTTCTATGACAATGGGTAACCTCAGTGCATTAAAGCAAAAAAACATCAAGAGAATGCTTGCTTATTCTTCAATTGCTCATGTTGGTTTTGTGATGATGGCAATTATTGCTGCTGGAATTCTTCCTGGGGAGCTTTCTTCTTTTCATAGTCAGGGTTTTCAGTCTGCTTTGTTTTATATGTTTTGTTACGTTTTTATGAATGCGGGAGCTTTTGGCGTTGTTTCTTACCTGGAAACCAAAGGCATAAAACCTACACTAAACGGCTTTAAGGGCTTATCGAGGAAAGAGCCAATAGTAGCTGCACTAATGGTTATATTTTTAGCAAGTTTAGCAGGAATTCCTCCGACTGCAGGCGCTTGGGCTAAATGGACTGTTTTTATATCTGCAATGGAAACACAAAGGCTGTTACCCTTAGTTATAGTTGCAGGAATAAATACCGTTATTGCTTTATATTATTATTTTTCTGTTGCAAGAGAAATGTACTTGCAGGATGTTAAAGAAGATCCAGATGTTATTCCTAATTCAGGACTAGCAAGCTCTATACCAATTGCAGCAACTTTGATAATTGCAGCAATAACAACAATTGTTATTGGGGTCTATCCTGATGAAGCCTGGAAGTTGGCTGCTCATTCAGACATTATCTTTATTAAAGTTGGATTAATGTGAGATCCGGTTCGGGTCATTTGATTTTTTTTCTTCTACTCCTTTCTTACATAACCTTCATACAGGTCATAGGACCTTCTAGAGAATTTGATTACTTTTTCGTTTCCATCGTAGGTTTTCTATGCTGTCTAAGTGTTATGAAAAAGAAAGATAATTTTCAAAATTCTTATATCTACTCACTAGCTACATTGTCCCTTTTAGGAACTTTGTTTTTTTATGAAGAATCCTTTTTGATTTTGAATGTTTCTTTAATCTGGTGGGTTGCACTTACTATTAAAAAGATTACAAGGTTCAGCAAAAAGGTATTTGATTATTGGCCTTACTTTTGTTTTGTTATCGCTTTGATCGGTTTTATCTCTTATGAGAATAACAACTATTCGATTTATACTTTTCCTTTAAACTGGCACAATCAATCTTGTATTTTTTTAGCAACAAGCATCCCCTTCTATCTTTTGAAAATCTTTAAGAGTAAAAATAATGTTACAGCAATAAGGGATAGCATTCTCTGTCTTTTTGTTTTTTATTGTATATATTTGACCGATTCAAAAGCAGGAATTTCAGTTAGTTTAATTTCATTACTGTTTGTCCCATGGATACTCGAGAAAAGTATTTTTAAAAACATGAAGAAAATATTACTCTTCTCCATCCCAGCTTTATTTATTTTTCTTTTTAAGTTTACCAATCTGTTTCAAAAATTGATCGAGGATTTTTCTTTCAAAAGTCGATTAGCTTACTTTTCTTCTTCTTTGGAAATGGGTAATATCAATCCTTTTTTTGGTGTTGGATGGGGTCAGTTTAAATATTACTATCCTTCTTTTCAGAAAAAAGTTGAATATGCGACAAATGATCCACATTCTTGGATATTTAGAGCCTGGGCCGAAGGGGGTTTTTTGGGATTGCTTTTAGTTTTTTTTCTGATTTTTAGTTTCTTAAAACTTTTTAAGCAAAGCGATATTGAAAAAGAAAGGAAATGTTTCATAGTTGCATCCGCAATGATTCTTATCCATGGGTTGGTTGACTTTCACGCAACCTTTGTTCCTATACCCTTAATTTTAGGGTTTTTTTGGGGGGCCGGACTAAAGGTCAAAAAGAAAAAAAAATCTATTTTTAATAAGAAAAAAATTATTAATTTTTTGCCCCTTTCCTTAGGTTTCTTTTTATGCATTTTGTCACTTTATAGATTCACCAGCCCAAAAGAGTGTATTCGAGAAGAATTTTCAAATGCGTGTATAGATAAATATTTTGAAAGAGGTCTTGGGCATTTGGACTCTTCAGAAGATATCCAAAAGGTTTTTAAGTTTTCTGATAATTTGACTTTTGCGCATGTTAGAAGAATCATGGATAATAGAATTTATTTTCCAAAAAATATAAGTATCAGGCAATCTCTTTTAGCTTTGGAGTATCCACAAAGTACATTTGTTACAAAAACTGAAAGGTTAACTCTTGCAAAAGAATTGAACTCAATAGATTCAATAAACAGGCCAGAAATTACTTTAATGCTTGTTACTGAAATGTGGCCACCTAGAAACAATTTGGAGAAACAAGAAATTCTTAGCATTATTGATGATGTTTTTCATACTTGGCCAGACTTCAAAAACTCAGAAGAAATTTTTAGCTTTAAGCTAGATGCAAGAAAAAGAGGATTAAATATTATTTTTAGTAAATTATGGGAAATAAAGGGAATATTGTCAGAGGAAAAGTCTGAAAGAGAGTTAGCTTTAGAAAAATCAAAAACTTTTTTGATTAATTGAATAGAATTTCCTCTAATATGCTTTTAGGAGGCTTTTGATTATGTCTAATTATATAGATGGTGTTTTAAGTCAAGTTGTTAAAAAAAATTCTAACGAAGTTGAATTTATTCAAGCTGTTAAGGAAGTTTTGGAAACACTAAACCCTTTACTCTCTGCAGAAAAGAAATACGAAGAGAATAGTATTCTTGAAAGAATTGTTGAACCTGAAAGGATGATTATTTTTAGAGTTCCGTGGGTTGATAGAAGTGGAAAAGTTCAAGTGAATAGAGCTTTTAGAGTTCAATTCAATAGTGCTATAGGGCCATACAAGGGAGGGCTAAGGTTTCATCGTTCTGTAAATCTTTCAATATTAAAATTTCTTGCTTTTGAGCAGATATTCAAGAATAGTTTAACAACTCTTCCAATGGGCGGAGGAAAAGGTGGTTCTGATTTTGACCCTAGAGGCAAGACTGACGATGAGGTTATGAGATTTTGCCAATCATTTATGTCTGAATTATCTAGACATATTGGCGCAAATACAGATGTTCCTGCTGGAGATATTGGTGTTGGTGCAAGAGAGATAGGCTATCTTTTCGGACAGTATAAAAAACTAAGGAAAGAATTTACTGGAGTTTTAACCGGGAAGAATTTAAATTGGGGAGGCTCCTTAATCAGGCCTGAAGCAACGGGGTATGGATGTGTGTATTTCGTTAATGAGATGCTAAAAGCAAATTCTGACAGTTTAAAAAACAAAACAGTGACAATCTCAGGAAGTGGCAATGTTGCTCAGTATGCATGTCAAAAAGTAAATGATCTTGGTGGAAGGGTGGTTTCTTTCTCTGACTCTGATGGGACTATTTTTGATCCTGATGGAATAAATGATGAAAAACTTTCCTACGTAATGGATTTGAAAAACGCCAAACGTGGAAGGATTAAAGAGTATGTTGAAAAATATAAAAAATCTACTTTTTCAAATTCAAATCCATGGTCTATAAAATGTGATGTTGCTTTACCATGTGCAACTCAAAACGAAATAAATTCAAATGATGCGAAGAGCTTAGTTGAAAATGGTTGTTTCGCAATTTCTGAAGGTGCCAATATGCCAACAACGCCTAATGCTGTAGAGGTTTTCCAAAAATCTAAAACACTTTATGGTCCTGGAAAAGCTGCAAATGCAGGTGGTGTTGCTGTTAGTGGCTTGGAGATGTCCCAAAATTCAATGAGGGTTGGATGGACAAGAGAAGAAGTTGACTCAAGGTTGAAATCCATAATGGAAAGCATTCATGAACAATGTTTAGAAACTGCAGAAAAATATGACTGTTCGGGTGACTATGTTACAGGAGCCAATATTGCTGGTTTTGTAAAGGTTGCAGATTCAATGATTGACCAGGGTGTTGTTTGATTGATTTAATTTATGTTTTGGCTTAAAGTCTATAAATTTTTAGGCAATTTTTTTTCATCTTTGTTTGGATTTTATTTCAGTTTAAAAGGTGGGCCTGACTACTTCGATTCCCTAAGATTGGGAGATATTGAAAAAATTCCAAAATCCAGAATCTGGATACACTCTGTAAGTGTTGGAGAGCTAAAAGCAGTAGAGTCATTTGTCGAGGAATTAAAAAAAAGAAATTACAAAATTCTACTTACCACTGGAACCAGATCTGGCTTCAGCCTTGCAAAAAGTATTTATAAAAATGATTCGAAAGTCTTTGTTACTGTTGCTCCTTTTGATTTTTCAAAGAATGTCAAGGTTTTTATTAAGAAGGCTAAGCCGCAAGCAGTTTTTTTTGTTGAAACAGAATTATGGCCACTCTACATATACGAATGCCAAAGACAAAAGATCAAGTTGTTTTGGCTAAATGGAAGGATCTCTGATAGAGCTTTTAGGTCTAGAGGCGTTTACTACAAGGCTTTGTCTTGGATGATTGGGGAATTTGATTTATGTCTGATGAAGAGTTTGGAGGATTTGAAAAAAGCTTCAATCATTTCGAAATCAAGTAATTATAAAAAAATGAAAGGTGTCTATCTCGGTGATTTGAAATATGACAAAATCCCTAAAACGAAAAAAATTAAACGTTCTGAACTTGGTCTTAAAAACGAAAAAATTATTATTTTAGGAAGTTCTCATCATGGAGAGGAAGATTTAATCTTTGATGCTTATAAATCCCTAAGAAAGAAATTTAAAAATTTGAAATTGATAATTGCCCCTAGGAAAATCGAAAGAAAGGTACAGGTTGGCAATATTTTTTCAGAATTTAATACGGTATTTTGGTCAGATGATAAAAAATTGAATTGGAAAAGTCTTGACGTTCTTGTGATTGATGAAATTGGATTTTTGTCGCAAGTTTATTCGATAGCAGATATTGCTTTGGTTGGGGGTTCTTGGGTAAAGAGAGGCGGGCATAATCCAATTGAGCCTTGTTTTTTCGGAGTTCCAACAATTTTTGGGCCATCTATGGATAATTTCAGAGAGGTAGCTCAATATCTGGTAAACTCAGGTGGAGCAATGTGTATTTCCAGTAACGAGCTTTTTGATGTTGTTGAAAATTTGTTAGAGAATCAAAATAAAAGGAAAAAGGTTGGCTCTTTTGCATTTGAGGCCGTGAAGACCAGGAAAGGTGTTTCTAAAAGGATGTTTAATGAGGTTGAGGCATTGCTGCAATAAGGTCTGAGAGAGTAAACAGTCGCCTGAAAGGTATTTTTTCTTTGGAAAAAAGATCAACACTCCCTTCTTCCCTGTCTACCATTGTGACTATGCCTATAACATTATGACCTGCATTTCTAACTGCTTCAGTTGCAACCATTGCAGAAGAGCCAGTTGTTGTTACATCTTCTAAAACTATTAAGTTTGTTTTTTCTTTAAGTAACCCTTCAATTTGCTTTCCTGTTCCTCTTTCTTTTTTTTCTTTTCTCACGACAAAAGGAAGCCAGTCTATATTCCTTGACTTAGCTTCTAGGCTTATTGCATAAGCTAAAGGATCTGCTCCGAGAGTCAGTCCCCCAATTGCATTTGGGTCCCACCCTTGATTTAAAATTTTGTCTATTATTAAGTTCGCGGTTTTTTTTAGCAGTACGGGATTCATTGTTACGATTTTTCCATCTAGGTAATATTTGCTTTTTTTTCCTGAAGCAAGTGAAAAATATTCTCCCTCTTTTGCAATTTTCAAAGCTTTTTCAGAAAGGATTTTTAGTATTTCATTTTTTTGTATTGAGTTCATGCTTTGTACAATTATAGATATAGGATAGACAAGATTGGTGAGGTTTTTCTATTTAAAGTTGTTTAATTGGAGTAATTTTTACTCCGTTTTACTTAAAATAGAAGATATTGATGGGTTTTTTATTTAACTTATTTTTTATTTTTACCTTTTTTGGTGAAGAGGGAAGGCTTAGTCTTTCTCAGAATATATTTTCGCAACTTTCCGAAACTTCTGTCAGATGTTTAGACCCAAGCTCAGGGGAAGAGATTTCTGATGAAAAGGTTGAGCTGGGGGTTTCCTGTATTGCTGAGGTAAAAAGCGAAAAAGGTATTTCCTACCAGTATTTACATCCTAAAATGTCAATTGATTGGGATGCACTTAGCTTCAATGATGTTGGTATTGTTGTTACCCCTGAAAGAACACAGTTGGTTATGGCTGAGCCACTTAAATTGCAAGTCTCAATTACAGCCCCAAATGGACTTCCCTTAGGTTCAGAATTGTTTTTTAATGCACCTAGAGGCGTTAAATTAAATAATCAAAATTCAAGGATTTCTTTACCTCACTTAGATTCAGGTGAGGTTTATTCAATTGAATTAGATATGAAAAATTATGATCCAACTCAGCATGGTTCAAAGTCATTGGAAATGTTTGTGTCTACACCACAAGGCACAATAATTTCAAATACATCAAATGTGAATATACAGGTGCTGCCTGATAGGTTGTTTTCTTTGGGAATGATTGTAGGGAAGGTTTGGTTTGACGAAGATGAAAATAATTTTTATGATGATGATGAGCCAGGGGTTCAGGGGCTTGTTTTGAGATTCGAAAATGGTACTACTGTAAAAACAGATAAAGATGGAAGGTTTCATATTGACGGTTTAGCTCCCGGTTCTAGAGTTGTAGAAATATTTTCTGGGGTTCCTCAAGGTTGGGCTCCTGCATTAGGCTTTGATGTTCAGAATGTTTTAATTCTTCCTGGAGGTTTGGCAAATTTGAATATACCTTTAACCAAAACAGACAACCAATGGACTAGAAAAGCAGGCTTTGGTGCAATTGGTTCAGTGTCTTTTGGAAGTTCCAAAAATTTAATGGAAGGGTCTTTTAGGTATATTAGCAATTATGCTGGTTTAAATATGGAACTTTCTTATTCTGATGGATTAAGAGACTGGAACGACAGGTCTATAAACCGAAATCAAGGCTTGGATCTTTCGAGGCATAATTATCTTTTTTCTGATTCTTCTACAAGCTCCCATAGCTATGGGTCTGGTTTTAGTTGGAACGTTAGTTCGTCAAATGCTAATGTTCGTTATGGGAATGTGAGGAGCAAGGATACAAGTCTAGCTTTTGCAAGACATGATTTGTCTTTTGAAGGTTATGAGGTTAACTGGAGCAAAAATAACACTTCAGTTGTTTCGACCCTTTCCGAACATCCTGTACAAAAAACAAAAGATATATTCAAGAACAATAATGGTTTTATTTATAGATTGAGAAATATTGAAAGGAAAGAAAATTCAATAGAGGTTTATTTAGATGTTAATAGATTTGATGGAAGCTTCGGAGGTTCTTGGAAGCTTGATGACTCCATTCATTATGTTCATGAAGATGGAACAATAAGGCTGCTTTATCCATTAAATGATATTGCACAAGAGAAATATGGGTACCTGAATGGAGAGGATCTTTTTCTGAGAGTTTCTTATGACTGGATATTGGAAGAAGCTGATGGAGGGACATGGACAACCAAAGTTAAACACAATCTAGGAAATGGTTGGAAGTTTGGTATTACAAAAGTAAACGAAGCAAGGCAACTTGGAGATTATCAACTTGAAGGACACAATATAAGCTTCAATCATTCTGATTTTTCACTTGGGTACCAAAAAGCGAGAACAAAATCTTCAGACAGTGGTGAATATATTTCAGAAGATGGAGGTGTAACTTTTGACTATGTTGATACGCTAGATACAGACTGGAATCAGTCTGATAAGTTTAATGCTTCTATAAATGCTGGAAGTTTAGGGAATTTTTCCTATTCCAATTCAAATATGCAAAAAGGATTTAGTTCAAAAGATATTTGGATTGGACAAGACAAAAAGGTTAGCGAGATTGGATTCAATAATTCAGATTTCCTCGGTTTTTTTGGAGCATCTGCTCATTTCTATAGCGAAAAACATTCTCTAAGTAAAAATTCTTATAAAAGATCCAAGATAGACTTGTCAAAAAACCTTGAGGGTTTTGGACATCTTACTTTTTCAAAAGAATCAAGGATAGACCCAAATCTTAGAGAAGAAAAATTAAATACATATTTAAATAAAGATTTAGGGCATGGTTTAAGTTTTCAGTTTAGGAACACAAATGTTTTAAAAGCTGAAAATAGTGGTATTGTTGACGAGAGGGAATTTAAGTTTTTCGGATCTTCGTCACAGGGGAATTGGAATTTAAGAAAATTAGAAAACGCTTATCAGCATTATTCCGAATTAAATATAAAAGGTAATTTTTTCACAAAAAATTTAGACTTGAAGATTTCAAGAGACGTTAGGTCAAATTGGGCAAATCCAAAACATAAGTTGCAAATGTTTAAATATGAAAAAAGTATCAATAACGCTTTGTCTGTCTCTGTAACTGACGTGATAGAAGAACAAGGAAAATGGGTTGACTTGCGTGAAGATTTGAATTTAAATTGGAAGCCCAATGCTTCGAATAACATAAATGCAAATATTATTCTTACTGGAAACGAAGTAAGTGAAGATCAGTGGGAAGGGTACAACCTTGGTGGAAATCATAAGGTCTATGGTTGGAATATTGATTGGGGTGCTAACCAATATTTGAATCCCTCCAATAACAATCATCGACATAAAACGCTTGAGTCCAGAATTACAAAATCTTTAAGCAATGCAACAAAATACTCTTTCAGTACGGACAGGAAGAGAGAAACTTCTTTAAACAACACTCTCAAAGAATATACAAAACTAGCATCATCTTTAGTTTGGAGCCCATCTAAAAATTTATCCTTAAGTGGTTCTGCATTGGAGATAAGGGATAATGGCTGGACTGAATTTTCAAACCACAACATACAAACTTACTCTCTTTCTTGGCAACCCAATGCACTGTCATTTAGTGGTAGATACAGTTCAAGGAATTCTTCGAACTATAACGGGAAAGAGAATGTTGCTATAAAGTCCTTAAGGATTGGATATCAATATAAAGATTGGAGCTTCACTGCTGAAGATAGATTTATGTATGGGGATGTTACAGAATCTGGTTATAGATTTGAGATAGGACGTTTGATAACAGATGGATTAAGGGTTGTTGTTGGTTACTCTGATGGCGGTGCAGATGATATGTTTTTAACTCCAGATGGGAATAATGGCCTGTATCTAAGATTTTCTGGTGCTTTTTAGTTTTGAAAAATTTTATTTATTCATTAATTGAGAAAGGGGTTGTCATTGATATGCCAGACTCTATTCACATTGATGAAGAAGTTTGTGTTGAGAAAGGGGTAAAGATTCATCCTTTTTCTACAGTAAGAGGAAAAACAATATTGAAAAAAGGTTCAGAAATTGGGCCTGGATCTGATATAAATAATTCAGAGATTGGCTCTAACACTAAGATTTTAAGATCAACAGTATCTGATTCAAAAATAAAAGGAAGATGTTCAATTGGTCCATACTCTCATGTTAGAAACAATACGACCATTGGTCAAAATTGTAGGATTGGAAATTACGTTGAAATAAAAAAATCCAATATTAAAAGTAATGTAAAAATATCACATCTTTCATATGTTGGAAATTCAGAAATATTTGAAAATGTCAATATTGGTGCTGGAACAATTACTTGTAATTTTGATGGTAAAAACAAAAATAAAACTATCATCAAAAAAAATTCTTTTATTGGAAGTAACTCTTTGCTAATTGCGCCTGTTTCTATTGGTGAAAATGTCACTATTGGTGCTGGAAGCGTGATAACAAAAGATGTCAATGATGGGAGCTTGGGTATTTCAAGGTCTCGCCAGAAAATAATAAAAAATTGGAAAAGTAAAACTTAAATTGCCTTTTTCCCTGATCCTTCATGAACCTCTTATTCCCAGCAATACAGGATCTATCGGTAGATTGTGTGTCAATATTGGAATCAAGCTACATTTAATAGAACCTCTTGGATTCAGTCTTTCAGATTCAAAATTAAAAAGAGCTGGATTGGATTATTGGCCCAGGCTGAATTGTCAAATTCATAAATCTCTTCCAAAGGATATGGATGGAAGAGTTTTGGCTTTTACAACTAGCGGGGATACATCTCTTTGGGATGTTGAATTCGAAAAAGGTGATTTCTTGCTATTTGGAAGAGAGGATATTGGCTTACCAGACTCTGTAAAAAAAGAGGCTGACCTGAGGGTAAGGATACCAATGATTCCAAATGAAAGGTCTTTAAACCTTGCAATGAGTGTGTCTATTGCTTCTTATGAGGCTATGCGTCAATTATCGAAAAAAGAAAAATTGAATCATGTGTAGTAAGTTTTTACCTTTAAGCAGTTCTAGGATTCAGACTTATACTAAATGTCCAAAAATGTTTCAGTATAGGTATATAAAAAAAGTGGATGAAGAGTTTATTTCCGTAGAAGCTTTTGCAGGAAGGGTTGTTCACAAAACACTCTACGATTTTTTTTCTTCTTTAGAAGAAAAGAAAGCTCCCAAAGTGCTAAATTTGCTAAAAGTAGCAAAGAAAAATTGGGAAGAAGGATTGAAGGAAAGCAGTTCTATAAAGGTTATAACATACCCTAAAAAAATAAAACAATGGGAGTTAAACACCTATAAACTTATAGAAAATTTTTATTGGGACAATTATCCCTTTAGGAAAATTGAGGAAAGTTATTTTGAAAAGGAGATAAATTTTAAGCTAGATGAATTAATTGATGTTAGATGTTTTGTTGATAAACTTTTTATTTATCCTGATGGGACTGTTGAAGTTTTTGATTATAAGACAGGGAGAAGGAAGCCTCCAGAGTCTCTAGAAGATGATATGCAAGCTGCAATTTATACAATGGCTTTAAAGGACAGATTCCCAAATTCAAAAGTAAAAGCAATTTGGCATTTTTTACTATATAAAAAAAAGGTGGAAAGGGAATTCTCAGACAAAGAACTACAAATTTGGAAAGAAAAGATTGGGTTAATCTATGATGATATCTGTAATGAAAGAGACTGGAATGCAAAAACTTCAAAATTATGTAGTTGGTGCGGCTATAACAAGAGCTGTTTAGAAGGAAATGAATATATCAATGGGAAAAAAAAATAAAAATAAAAAATTGATTCCTGAAATTTTTTTAAAAACCTTAGAACACATTTCTAAAAAACAAAAATGTTGGGTTGTTGGAGGCGCTTTAAGGGATTTTCTTTGGAAAAAAGAAATACAAGACATGGATGTAATTCTGGAAGAAGGTGTAAAAAAGATGACAGAATCCTTGAAAGACAGATCATTTTTTAAAGGTTGGAAATTTTATTATTTTGAGGATTTTAAAACTTCAAAAATAGAAAAAGGAAATTTAAGCATTGGTTTATCTACCATGAGGAGAGAAAGATATGAGAAGCAAGGATCTCTTCCTTTGTGTGAATTCAAGAAAGTCACACTTTTGGAAGATTTATCTAGAAGGGATTTTACGATCAATGCAATTGCTGGCTCTGTTGATTGTGCAGGAAATTTAATCCCTAACGATATCTCTTCTTCTTTTTTGAAAGATATTGAGGAAAAAAATTGGAAAGTTTTTCATAAAGATAGCTTTATTGAAGATCCAACAAGGTTAATCAGATTGTATAGGTATAGATTTTTAAATGGAGGATTCCTTGACCCCTTGACACTTGATGCATTGAAGAATAAAAATATAAGCAATGCTGCCA
>CAYNKD010000029.1:0-11654 GCA_964397735.1 uncultured bacterium
TTTTCTCAGCTCATGTCAACAACAAGGCAAACCGTCCAAAGAAGAATTTAGCCTTATTACAATGCAAAATTCCCAGGCGGAAGATGGCTTGTTCCAAGAATAAAAGGAGGGGACACCCTTGAATTCAAATGCACTTTTGACAACACGATGAATAATCCTTTCTTGGCTTATGCACTCAGTGAATATGAGGACATCGACGAGCCTATAGATGTTAGATTAGGAAACACTTCTCTCGATGAGATGTGCCTTGCTTTGCTTGCAGTTCTTTGGAAAGGAGATTGAGCGATCCAGGAAAGATCATCTCTGTCTTTTTCTCACAACTAACAAGCTACTTCCTTAATTTTGCCGAAAAAAACCAAAGCAAAAATCCAATAAATCCAAGAACCAAAGCCAAGTTCGTTATCTGTCCAAAAAATCTTTCCATAAAAAAAGTTATATAATAGTCTATTACGGGTTTATTTTATTGAAGATATGAAGAAAGCGATTATTAAAGCATCAGGAACACAAATGTTTGTCTCTTCAGGAGAAACTATGTATGTTGACAAAATTTCTGAAGAAAAAGGAAAAAAGGTCATCTACAAGGAAGTCTTGATGACAATTAATAAAGACAAGGTAAAGGTTGGAAAACCCTTAGTTGAAAAAGCAAAGGTCACCTGTGAAATCATCGCTCATGTTAAAGATAAAAAAGTCAGAGTCCAAAAATACAAAGCTAAAAAGAACTACAAAAGAATTATGGGGCACAGACAGGAATACACCCAATTAAAAGTTCTAAAAATCGAGGGTTAATATGGCACATAAAACAGGTCAAGGAAGTACTAGAAATTTAAGATCAACTGCAGGAAAACGTCTTGGGATCAAGTGTTCAGATGGTCAAAAAGTTTTAGCTGGAAATATTTTAGTCAGACAGAGAGGCAAAAATATACACCCTGGAGAAAATGTTGGGATTGGAAAAGATTACACTTTGTTTGCATTGGGCAATGGCATAGTCAAATATGTAAACAAAAGAGGTAATAAAAAAGTAGTACAAATAGATTCTGAGTAATTTTTTCAACAAATTCATAGATTCGGCTGAAATTCATTTAGTCGCTGGAAATGGCGGTGATGGAAGATCTTCTTTCTTGAGGCAAAAATTCAGAGCAACCATGGGTCCTGACGGAGGAAACGGAGGCCAAGGCGGAAATTTATCCATCATTGCCGATGACTCTGTATTTGATTTATATAAGTTTAAAAAAAACAAACCAATGAAAGCTGAAAATGGTTTTGTTGGTGGAGAGAACAACAAAAGCGGAAAAAATGGAAAAGAATTAATCTTAAAGGTTCCAACTGGAACAGAATTGAGAGACTCAAAAAAAGATTTAATTAAAAAACTAGACAAGGCAGGAGAAAAATTTACCTTGAGAGGTGGACGTGGCGGAAGAGGAAATAGAACTTTTGCAAACTCTGTAAACAGATCTCCAAGAAAAATAACAAAAGGAGCTATTGGCGAAGAGAAGAAACTTAGCATGAATTACTTTATTCCTTGTGACACTGCGATAATATCCAATACAGACTTTTCTCTTCGCCTTCACGAGGAATTGACCGGAAGACGCTACAAGGAAATAATGCCTACCTATCCAATAATAGGTGTAAAGGTTAACAAGTTGAAGCTCAATGAAAAAATACTTTTAATACCCCCATTGAGCAAAACAAGAAATTGGCTTCACCAAACCAAAAATGCAAAAAAAATTGTTTTTGTTGGAGAATTTAAAAAAGATGAGGAGTTTTTAAAAATACAAGAATCTTTGCCAAGTGGATGCAAGCTTTATACATATAAGAACTCTTCAATCCCTACAAAGTCTCAAAATATAAAAAAATGGCCAGAATGAAGCCATTAATCTTTGGAGGATCTTTTGATCCGTTTCACAATGCACATTTGAAATTAATAAATTTTTGTATTAAAGAAAAATATAAACCTATATATGTTATACCCACATATATATCCCCTGTAAAAAAAATATTCTTTGCATCATTTGAAGAAAGGATTCGACTCTGCAAAATAGGAACGCTTCAATTAAGCGATGTTGTAATCTCTGATTATGAAAAAAAACAAAACAAAATCTGTTATTCCATAGACCAGGTCAAATGGGTTAAAAAAAATCATCAAAATCAAGAAATATCGCTTTTGATTGGCGAAGACAATCTGAAAGATATAAAAAATTGGAAAAATTATAGTGAATTAATTAACAACTGTAATATAGTTGTAGCAAAAAGAATGAAAAATCAAAAAAACAATAAAACAACATTCCTCAAGTCTGAAATCATGCAAGTTTCATCTTCTGAAATAAGACAAAAAATCAAAGAAAAAGAATCTACCAAAAGGCTATTGCCAAAATTGATTGAAGAAGAGATTCAAAAGAGAGGCCTCTACACATGATACAGAAATATCTCAATTTAACTTTTTTGGGAATGTTTTTTAGCTTAGTTGTTTTTATCATTTTGTCAATTTACGAATTTCCAGAAAGTTTCAAGAAATACAAACAAAAAAGATCAGAGACAATTCTTATAGTTGGGCTCGATCAGTCAAAAGAGGACATAAATCCCGATACGATATTGCTTGCAGCTTTACCCAAGAAGGGAGGTGCTCCAAATATACTCTCTATACCAAGAGACACACTTGTCGAAACCCAAAATGGAACAAACAGAATAAATCATAGCTGGCACAATAATGGAAATATAACTGGGCTAAGAGGTGCTTTAGGTTCCTTGGCAAATATTACAGTTGACAGATACCTTGTTATTAATTTTCAAGATTTAGAAAAACTGATCGATGATTTAGGCGGCGTAAAAATTCATATTGAAAAAGAGCTCAAGTACGAAGATGTATCTCAAAATTTAAAGATTGATTTCAACTCGGGAATCCATAATCTAGATGGAAAAGATTCAGTCTTATATGCAAGATTTAGAAATGACTCCCTGGGGGATATAGGAAGAATACAAAGACAGCAAAAATTAGCTCATGCAATTCTTAAAAAATTTCATAAATCAGGGAGCCTGAAAAAAATATCTGTAATTAAGAAATTTCTTAAAAATATTGAAACAAATTTAAAAATTGAAGAAATTTTAGTCTTAGGCATAAGAACACTTGGAGAATCCCCGTTAACTGAAATACTTCCGGGAAAATTCATGGGCCCTTACTGGTCTCCTGAAATGGATGACTTAAATCAATGGATTTCAAAAAATATAAACTAAAAAAATGATTAAAAAAAAATTAGACCCAAAAAAAATAAGTTTAATGCTCTTAGATGAACTTGCTGAAGAGATTAAGTTAATAAATGTTGAAAAAAAAATAACCTGGACAAAAAACTTTATCATTGCAACTGCACAAAATAAAACTCACCTCAAAACGCTTCGAGAAAATGTGAGAAAATGGCTTAAGGATAATGGCCTAAATGTCACACCTGAAGGGTCAGAATCTGAGTCAGAATGGTCTTTGTTGGATCTAGGAGACACAATCATTCATCTAATGACCCCAACGGCAAGAGACTATTGGGATATAGATGGATTGGTACAAGACTGCTCAATAACATATGAATCTTGAGGGGCTGTAGCGCAGTGGTAGCGCACTTGTATGGCATACAAGGGGTCGAGGGTTCGAATCCCTCCAGCTCCACCATAAAAAATAAAACTAAATAATGAAGAGATATAGTAGGATAAGAGACTGGTTATGAACATTAAAGGAATTAGGCTTTTATTTTTGGTTCCCGCAACTCTTCTTGTTGCAGCATCGCTGATTACAAAAGTTGATTTCATACAGCTTTCTTACAATCCTCCAATACCTCAATATCCAACCCCTCATAGATATATCATCCAGGCTGGATCTAGTGGTCAAATCTGGGCTCCAGGAGAATTCGAAAGCCTAGAAGGCTACACACAGGCAGTTCTTTCTGAGACTCATGAAAGTGAAGAGTTTAACCTAACATGGTCAAGAGTAAGGTTTGATGACTACTCTTACGAAAGGCAAGAGTTTGGAATAACTGGCGGTGTTGATGGTGGTGGTGGTCCTCCAGGTGGCGGTGAAGGTGGTGGTCCTCCAGGTGGCGGTGATGATGAAGGCGGTGATGGTGATGAAGGTAGAGGGATAGACCCAAGAGCAGGAATGGCACCAGGTGGTGGTGGTGCTGGTTCTGGGAGTTCAGGAGATACAAAAATTGAAGATTCTGTAATAGATTTACTAGATGACGACCATGTTCTTATAAGAAATAAAAACGGTGAAGTTTTAACCAGTCAAGGAATTCCTTTAGAGTTGGTTAAAAATGAAAGAGAAAGAGCTAATGTTTCTCTAGGTCAAATAATGGAATATTTTCACATATTGAGATTTCCTGACAGGACTGTAAAACTTGGAGAAACATGGGTTCGTCCAGTTTATTTAACAATACCAGGATTAAGAACCCTTCAAAAAATAGATATTGAATACAGATTACCAATAAGAGACACAAGGTTTGTCCAGGGGATTGCTTCTGGTGGAACAATGCTTAGCTTACCAAACCTCAAAGCTTACAGGCTGCAGCCTTCAATCGTAATTGACATGTTTGGGTTTGCGAGATTTGATGGGAAAGAGGTTAGTGAACAAAATGAATGGAAGATTGATAGAGATTTTATTGGAACTTTAGAATTGTCTGGAAGAGCTTATATCAATCCAGAAACAGATAGGCTCATAGACATGGTTGTTACTCTTGAAAACAATATGAAAGTTTATGAGAACAAAATACCTACAGGAGAAACAAAAGCATATAGGCAAAGTGAAGAAACAAGACAGATCGTTCAACAAGGCTTGCAGATTGTTGTATGTGAAGAGACTGCTCAACTAGGCTATGGCTCCTCAGCAGGATCCATCGCAGCAGCAGGTCTAAGTTTCTCAGTGTGTCCTGTTGGACATCAAGAAGGTGGTTTTTAATGGATAGTCCAGTTAATTCTGGAACCTATAAAAAAACCTCAAATTTCATTTGGGACAAATATAACGGTGGTGTTGAATACAAATCAAGAATCTGTCCCGAGTGTAATGAAAAATACATTGCAGTTTACAAGCATGGAAAATGCATGCAAAGAGTCCACCCAAACCTAAAAGAGATTCTAGAGAAAAGAAAACAGAATTTACCAGGAATAAAATAGCCCTCGTAGCTCAACCGGCAGAGCGACGGCCTTCTAAGCCGTAGGTTGGGAGTTCGAGTCTCTCCGAGGGTGTATTTCATAATAAAAAAAGGAGAAAAATTGAATAATTATCAAAAAGCTTATAAAGATGCCCCTTCCTGGTTTCCTATTTTTTTAATTTCATGGGCAGTTTTTGGTCTTAATTTTGGCATCATCCGAGTCTCTTATAACCTTTATTTAAAAAGTTTAGGTTTTAACGAAGAGTTAATTGGTTATGCTGCAGCAGCTGTTTCAATTGGATCAATACTTGTAGCCTACAAACTTGGAAAATGGATGGATAAAAATGGTGTAGGGAAAATGATAAGTATTGGAATTCCAATTTTGGGGATACTTGTAATCCTTAGGGGATTTTCAATAACAGAAACAACAATAATTGCATCCTCTTTTTTAGCGGGAATGATATTTCACCCCTTAATGCATGCATTTGAACCACTCTTGGCTATCGGACAAGAGAAACTTGCTAACCATAGATTTACACTTGGATTCGTAATAAGTGGAATTTCACATTCCATTGGATCTTTAATAGGGGGAAAGATACCTTCAATCTTTGATAATCTTGGAGGTCCTAAAGGTTTCCAAATGATGTATTTGTTTTTAGGGCTTTTTAATATTCTTTCTTTTCTAATTTATAAAAAACTAAAATCTGTACATCATGTAAAAAAGAAAAAAAAGAGCACTATAAAGTTTAAAGAGCTTGCAAAAATGAATAATGGAATTATTGGAAAATACTGGATATCCCATATCCCTTTAGCGCTAGGGGCTGGAATGTCAATTCCTTTTATGAATGTTTACTTGGGAAGCATAGGTCTTACTAATACAGAAATAGGGAGTGCCTTTTCTATACAAGAATTAATGCTGGTTGTAGGTTACCTAATTGCACCAACTATAGCAAAAAAAATCCAAACAACAATTGCGATAACGCTCTTAAACCTTTTGTCAATTCCATTTTTAGTTTTATTAGCTTTTACAACAAGCCCTGCAGTTGCTGTATTTGCGTTTATTGCAAGGGCAATGCTCATCAATGCAACACATCCACTTTCGTCAAGGCTTTTAATGGAAATAACTCCACAAGAACATAGAGGAAAATCTTTAGCGGTTATTGGAATAATTTGGGGTCTTGGATGGACAATAGGGCCTCCTTTAAGTGGAACATGGATAAATGCAAATCAAAGCTACAAAGAGCCTTTTCTTGCTACATCTTTTTTATACCTCTTGACAACAACCATGTATTACATTTTTTTTAGGAAAGTAAAATTCAAAGAAGAAAAAATCACTCAGTAGAAATCTCTTTTTTTCCCTGAAAAGCTATCTCAACTGAAACCCAGCCAAGAGTTGCACACTTTACTCTAACTGGGAATTTGGAAACTCCTTGAAGGACGACAAGCTCTCCAAGATCCTCTTTCTCTTCTTCTCTTAAGCTTTCACCTTTTATCAATTTTTTTATTCTTTTTGATAAATCAAATATTTCTTCTTTTGTTTTATTCTTTAAAGACTCTGTCATTATTGAAGAACTTGCACAACATATTGCACAACCTTCGCCATTCCATTTAATATCTTCAACTTCCCTGTTTGAGTTTAACTTAATAAAAACTTCCAATTCATCTCCACATGAAGGATTTTTTCCAACAGCATGAAGGTCGGGATTGTCAATTTTTCCTTTATTTCTCGCAGATCTATAATGATCGAGAATCACATTCCTGTAAAGGTCTTCAAGGCTCATAGGAGAAAAGAAAAAGCTCCTTTTAAAGAGTTAGTCAGATCATCTATATCGTCAAAATCATTATAGGCATGAAAACTTGCCCTGAGACTTGACTGAATCCCCAAAGAATAATGAAGAGGCTTGGCGCAATGGTGCCCAGCACGAACAGCAATACCATCCTGATCCATAACAGTTGCTAAGTCATGAGGATGCAAGGAATTAACCCAAAATGAAACAGCACCATAAGGGTTTTTTTCACATAGGAGATTGAGGTTTTCAAATTCTTTAAGTTTTTCATGAGCACATTGCGACAAGCTTTCAATATGTTCCTCAAGTCCAAGTTGGATAAATTCGTCTAATACGTCTATAGCTTGCGCTAATCCAATGGCCCCAACAACATTTGGAGTTCCAGCTTCAAACCTGTAAGGAGGCAGGGCAGGAGACCAGGTATCCATTTGAACATCGGAAATCATCTCTCCACCGCCTTGCCATGCAGGAACATCCATCAAAACACTATCAGCAATAATCAAGCCCCCTATCCCCATGGGTCCAAGCATCTTATGCCCTGAAAAAGCAAAGAAATCACAGCCTATCTCCTCAACATTAATCTTTGAGTGACCAGAAGCCTGAGCTCCGTCTACAAGGGTTACGGCTTTATATTTTTTTGCCAAAGAGCAAATAGATTTGATATCTTCTCTTTTGCCTAAAACATTTCCCTGTGCAGAAAAAGCCAAAATTTTAGCTCCTTTCTTCAGTTCCTCTTCTAAAAAAAACCTGTTTATCTTTTGATCTTCAGAAAGAGGTATTGGAACAAAAAAAGCCTCCTTCTTTTGGCATATCATTTGCCATGGAACATAATTGCTATGATGTTCAGATATTGGAACTAAAACTCTATCTCCTTTAGAAATATTTTTTTCACCCCAGCTGTTTGAAACAAGATTAACTGCTTCAGTTGTACCTCTAGTAAAAACTAAATTTTCAGATTTGTATCCAAACCAGTTGGAGATTCTCTTCCTAGCATTTTCATACTCTAAAGTTGCCTCTTCAGCCACTTTATACAAACCTCTATGAACATTTGCGTTTGTATTTAAATAATAGTTCTGAATTTTTTCAATAACCTCAATTGGCTTTTGTGTCGTTGCAGAGTTGTCTAGATAAACAAACCTTTTACCTCTTATTTTTCTTTGAAGAATTGGAAATCTTTTCCTTATCTTTTTGCCTAAAAAAGACATAGGTTAAAAAGCTTCTAAAAGCCTCTCGTTGATACTTTCATTCACAACAGTTTTAATTTCTTTTGGGAAATTGTCGGACACTTCATAAAAAAACCCTTCGGCTAAGAGTTTAGCTGCTTCATTTTTCTCTATCCCTCTTGAAGCTAGGTAAAAGAGACAAGAAGGATCAACCTTGCTAACTGTCGCTCCGTGAGAACACTTAACATCATTTGCTTCTATTTCAAGTCCAGGAATAGTTTCAATTCTTGCATTTCTAGACAATGAAAGATTCCTGTTTGTTTGATATGCATTACTTTTCTGAGCTTCAGGCCTGATGTTTATCATTCCCTGAAAAATACCCCTTGAATTTGAACCAACAGCACCTTTTAATAAAAGATCACTGGTTGAATCACCTTTCTTATGGTCTTGCTGTGTTTGAAACTCATGTCTTTGTCCCTTGTGAGGGATGTAGATGCCCTTCAGAGATGAATTGGACTCTTCCTTCAGTTCAAGCCTGCATTCATGCCTTACTCTTCTTCCGCCCAAGGCAGCTAAATTCCATTCTGAATTAGTTTTTTTATGATTTTTGATTTCCCAATTGAATCTGGCATCAGTTTCTTTTGAAATATCTTGAACGTGCATTAATTTTAAATTTGAAGAGGAATCTAAATCCATGGTAAAACCTCCGGAATGAAAACCAGCTCCATCTCCCTCCAAAAGATAATAAATTGAAAGATTCATGTTCTTTTTAATATTACAGAAAAAATAATTTGAAGTAAGCTTTCCGCCAGGACAGACTCTCTCCCTTATGACTAAGGGTTTATTTTCAGAAAACCTGTCATCAACATTGATCTCATAAACATTTCCATTTGAGATAGTCCACTGGTTCCAAGATTCTCCACCAGGTATAAATCCTGGACGTTCCAGGGAATCATTTGGATCTATTGCCCTTACAGAAAGTCCCTCTTGTATATTTTCATCTAAAAGATTCCCATTGTTGAAAGAAATATGAGCATCAATATCCGGCAAAATTTTCCATTCTTCCTGAAAAGGGATATCTACTACATTAAAATCTTGAGGAGGCTTTAGGAAAGAAGCTCTTCTCCAGTATTCATTTTTTCTGTCAGGCCAAGAAAATTTTCTCATCCAACAGAGCCTTCTAATTCCAGCTCCACAAGACGTTGGAACTCAACGGAATATTCAAGAGGCAGTTTTTTTACCATTGGCTCCAAGAATCCATTAACAACCATTTTCATTGCTTCAATTTCTGGGATGCCCCTACTCTGTAAATAAAAAATCTGGTCTTCGTTAACCTTTGAAACACTTGCTTCATGTGCAATCTGCGTGTCATCTTCAGATATGTCCATGACTGGATATGTGTCAGTCCTGCTCTCCTCATTAATCAAAAGAGCATCACACTCAACCCTGCAAGAAGAGTTTTTTGCACCCTTCAGGACTTTAACTAATCCTCTATAAGAGGATCTTCCCGTTCCTTTAGAGATACTCTTGCTAGTAACAACACTAGTTGTATTGGGAGCTCCATGAATCATTTTGGCACCAGAGTCCTGGAGTTGTTCTTCGTTTGCAAAAGCTATAGATTGAACCTCCCCCCTCGCACCTTCCCCCATCATCATTACACTTGGGTATTTAATTGTTATTCGAGATCCAACATTTATATCCAACCAAGTAACAGTTGCATTTTTCTTTGCAACAGCTCTTTTCGTAACAAGGTTATAAATATTTTTATACCAATTCTGGATTGTTTGATAATCAATACGTGCGTTATCAAGTGCAACCAGCTCAACAACAGCTGCATGTAATGAAGATTTTGCCCATTTGGGAGCAGAGCAGCCTTCGTTGTAAACAACTTTAGCTCCCTCATCTGCAATGATTAGAGTTCTTTCAAATTGACCAAATTCTTCTTCATTTATCCTGAAATAAGTCTGCAATGGTGTATTCACCTCAACACCAGGAGGGACGTAAATAAAAGAACCTCCAGACCAAACAGCAGTATTGAGAGCAGAAAACTTATTATCTGAAGCAGGTATTACAGATCCAAAGTACTTTTTAAGCAATTTAGGTTCCTCTTTTACAGCTTGGTCCATTGTCAAAAAAATGACCCCTTGTTTGCCAAGCTCTTCATTTAGCTTATGGTAAACAGCCTCACTCTCATACTGTGCACTTGCTCCCGCTAAAAACTTCTTTTCAGCCTCGGGAATACCCAACTTATCAAAAGTGTCAAGAATCTCTTGTGGCATATCTTCCCACTGATCACTTTCCTTTTCAGTAGATCTTATAAAGTAAGTAAATTCCTCAAAATTTATCTCACTTAAATCTGGACCCCAAGAAGGCATTGGTTTTTTTTCAAAAACCTCATAAGCCTTCAAGCGAATATCAGTCATCCAAGAAGGTTCATTTTTTAATTCGGATATCCTTGAAACAACATCTCTTGATATGCCTTTTCCTGTTGAAGCAATATGCTTCACTTTGTCATGATGCCCGAATTGATAATTATCAAATTCGGAAAAATCCTGACTAAATTTTTCTTTCTTACTCATTAAAAATCAATAGCTAAATCAGATGAATCTTTTATCGTGGAAAAATTTTTATACCCTGTTTTTTCTAGCTCTTTTGCTAATTCTGGACCAGAGGTCTTTAATATCTTTCCACCACTTAAAACACTCACCCTGTCTGGACAAATGTAATCAAGAATTCTCTGATAATGTGTAATTATCAAAATAGACATACCTTTCTCCTTCAAGCGATTTACTCCCTTTGCAACGATCTTGATTGCATCAATATCCAAACCTGAATCAGTTTCATCAAGAATGGCCATTGTTGGTTCTAATAAAAGCATTTGCAAAACCTCTGCTCTTTTTTTCTCTCCACCAGAAAATCCATCATTCAGATATCTGTTAGCAAAAGATTCATCAATTCCCAAATACCTCATCTCTTTTAAAACTTTTCTATGGAATTCAAAAACATCCTTAGTTTCTTCTTTTCCCTTTACGGCGGAAACAGCGCTCCTTAGAAAGCTTTCCATTTGCAATCCTGGAATTTCCATTGGATACTGAAATGCCAAAAACAATCCTTTTTGAGCTTTTTCATGAGGCTCAATATCAACAATATTTTCTCCATTAAAGAAAACATTCCCAGAGTTTATGTCATAAAGAGGATGCCCCATTAAAGCGTACGCCAAAGTGCTTTTTCCTGAACCATTTGGACCCATTATTGCATGGACCTCTCCTTTTTTGACCTGGATATCAATACCTCTTAAAACTTCCTTGTCTCCAACAGACACTTTGAGCTTTTCTACATTTAGCATATTCTCACTTCCCATAATTCAACAATTTATAATTCTATAAAAAGAATGAAGAAAGTGTTGTTTGTTTGCCTTGGAAACATATGTAGATCGCCTCTTGCAGAGGGTATTTTTAATTCTATCGTCAAGAATCAGGGTTTTGATAATTGTTTTATTTCAGAATCTTGTGGAACAGGAAATTGGCATGCTGGGGAAATGGCAGATCCCAGAATGAGAGAGGTGGCAAAAAAACACA
>CAYNKD010000030.1:0-5588 GCA_964397735.1 uncultured bacterium
CTTTCGAGTGGCTTTCCCTCATAATACAAAGATTTCTAAAGGAAAATGGCTTAAAGAGTTCTACTGGAAGGATTAGTGACATATTGGCTTCAAATGGAGAGGCATTTAAGAAAGTTTCAGGAACTGCTCAAGCAAGAAGGGGGTCTGCTCTTCTTTGGCATTCAACATTGATGATAAGAACGCCTATCGAAAGAATAGTAAAGTATCTTCCCATCCCGCCTGATCGGCCAGGAATTAAACATGAAGACTATGTGACAAATTTAAAAAACCTAAATGTAGAAAAAAGCTTTAAAGAAGTTAAGAGTGAGATAACAAACATATCGAAAGATTTCTTTCAGCTAGATTCTCATTGTGTTGATTTTGAATCTTCGGTAATGGAGAATCTCCCAAAGGCAGAGTGCTTTAACCTATTGAAAGACTTCTAATTTTTCTTTGGTCTCGGTTTTTTTAACAAGTTCAAGATAAACAAATGCTGACACGAGGATTTGGATTGGCGTTAAGCTTGTTCCAAGGGCTATCCCCAGCGGCCTGTTTGCAATTGTTCCAATCGAATGAAGAATCATGCTTCCTAGGCCTGTGAATATTCCAACCAAGATTAATATCCCAAACCAGCTCCACCATTTGCCCTTTAACAGGGACATACTTCTCCCGATAGGAGCCCATCCTGTAAGCCCTTCGTTCACAAGTGCGTATATCCATAAGCCCGCTGCAATAGAGAACCATATTAGAACAGGAACGAAAAGGCCAAGAGTTACTGCTGCCAAGCCTATCATGATCGCAACTATGACACCTAATATCAAGGATGTGATAATCAATTTTCCAAGAATCTCAAAGACTCCATTGAAGTTTTCTAGAAAAGGAATTGCCTCTTCTCCTTTTGCCTTTCTTAAAGCTATTTGAATTCCAATTACAGTGAAAATCATGCTTGAAATATAAATTACCAGAAGTACTGGATCCAGCCAAGTTTCTTCAGGCAAGCTGGCCAGCACAAGAGCCTGTTCTTTTTCGTTCATGAATGGGTCAAGCCCTGTTTTTAAATAAAAGATTAGTGCCGGGATAAAACTCATGAGCCATATAGGGAGGAAAAGGTTTAAGTCTAAAAATCCCTCAATTGCTCTTTGGATATACTTCATTATTCAGAAAGTTTTTTTGGATCCATTATTTGTTTAAGTTCGTCTTTGCTTAAGTCTGTCATTTCAAATGCAACATCAAGGATGTTTCTTTTCTCATCATAAGCTTTTTTCGCTATCTCAGAAGCCTTTTTATATCCAATTTTTGAGTTCAGTGCAGTTACGAGTATAGGGTTTTTCCATAGTCTTTCCTCTATAAGTTTTTCATTAAATTCAATATCCATTATCCCTTTTTCCGAAAGGGATATTGTTGAGTTTGAGAGAAGTTCAATTGATTCAAAAACATTTTTTGAAATCAGCGGATAAGTTACATTCAGTTGGAAAGATCCTGAAGATACTGCATTTGTCACAACATTGTCATTCCCTTGAACTTGAAGGCATGCTTGGCAAACTGCTTCAGGAATGACAGGGTTTACCTTTCCGGGCATTATTGAAGATCCAGGTTGGAGCTTTGGCAGTTTTATTTCAGATATTCCTGAAAGGGGGCCAGAGTTCATCCATCTTAGGTCATTAGATATCTTGTAGAGGCATACTGAAAGATTTTTTAGGCGGGATGAGGCCATTAAGAGTGGTAAAGGTATAGACATTCCCATAAAGGGAGTTTTGATTTGTTCTAAGTTCAAGGATGTTTTTTTTGACATTATTTTCAAGCAGGTTTCTGTAGATTCTCTTGATGAATTCACGCCTGATCCAACGGCTGTTCCTCCAAGAGGTAATTTTGACAATTTTTCTATTGATTCAATAATTTCCTCTAAACAGTTTTCTAATCCATATTTCCATGCATTGATTTCATCTTCAACCTTTATAGGCAAGGCATCCATCAAGTGGGTTCTTCCTGTTTTTATTAGCCCCTTGGATTTTTTTGCCAAATTTTCCATTTCATTTATCAGTTTTTTTATGCAAGGCACAAGGTGGTTTTTTATAGCCAATGCAATTGATATCTGTATTGCTGAAGGAATTACGTCGTTTGACGATTGCCCAATATTTAAATCATCATGTGAGTCTATTTTTAAACCTGATATCTCTGAACTTCTTTTTGATATCACTTCATTTACATTCATATGGGTGCTGGTTCCTGATCCTGTTTGAAAAACATCTACAGGAAACTGATTAACCCATTTTCCATCAATTACTTCTTGGCTAGCTTTTTTAATTGCTTCTAGTTTTTTGCTATCTAGCAAACCAAGCGATTCGTTGGATTCAGCCATAGATGACTTTATGAGTGCTATTGATGAAATGACATGTGGAGAAATCTTTTGAGATGATATTTTGAAGTTTTTTATTGCAAGCTCTGTTTCTTTGCCGTATAAGTTCCCCATCTCATTATTAGATTCTATATCTATAGTTTTTTCAGTTTATTCATAAAAGCACAAACAAAATATAGAATTTGGTTCGAGGTTTTTATTTTGGAAAAGGTTATTGTTTATATTGATGCTCATAATTTATACAGATCACATATGGATTATGGGGTTTCTAGAATTGATGTTAAAAAGTTAGTTCAGGAGATCATTGGTCCAAAAAGAATGCTTCTTAGAGCCTATTACTATGTTGCTCTTCCTGATAAAAAAGTAGACCCAATTGCATATGAGAGAAAATCAAAATTTGTAGAGTTCATAAATAGGCAAGAAAGGCTAGAGGTCAAGGTTGGGAAACTAAAGGTTGAAACGAAAAAAGTTCCAAAGGACCTCTTGAACGAAATCAAAAAAGCTTGCGAGGACAAGTCTTTATCGAAAGAAGCTTTAGTTAAGCTTGTCAGTCTTGAAGCCTCTTTGAGGAGATTTTTAATAGATGATGCAACAGAGCTAAAAGAAAAAGGTGTTGATGTCCAGATCGCTGTTGACATGATTAAAGACGCAAACAGAAAGATTTCAGATATTCAAATACTCGTTTCCGGAGATGCTGATTTTATACACCTGTTAAGGCATCTAAAAGAAATAGGGCAGGTTGTTGAGGTTGTTTCATCTAGAAACAATATTGCATCTGAACTTATCAACAATGCTGACTTTTATAAACTTCTAAAAAGGGAAGACTTTAAAAACTTGTCTTTGAAAAGATAATGGATATTTCTGTTTTTTTAGGACTTTTGGCAATAGTCCTCTTGGTTTTTGATGTTTTTGAATACGAAAAGGTTGGCGCCGCACTTTGGCTGTCGCTCATTGCTTTTGGATCTCTTTCCCCCAGTCAAGGGCTTTCGATAATTGTAGACCCAGCCGTAGTTACTATTTCTGCACTTTATATCCTCGGTTTTGGAATACAAAAGAGCGGAGCTTTCAACCTCATTGGAAGATTTTTAGTTGGAGATGAAGGAGAGTCAAAAAAGACAACGAGGCTTCGTGTTGGGTTTTTCTTTTTTGTAATTGCTATCCTCTCAATGTTCCTCAACAATACTGCTGTTGTTATTATCTTGATCCCTGTTGCCTTAGAGCTTGGAAGAAGAAGTGGGATATCTACAAGTAAATTGCTAATACCCATATCTTATGTTGCGATATTGGGCGGTGCAATGACCCTTATAGGGACATCTACAAACCTGCTTGTTGCTCAATCTTATTCTGAATTGATTGAACAAAATAATTTAAAATTTAAACAAATAGAGATGTTTTCATTTTTTGTTCCTGCTTTTGCATCTGCTATTGCTGGAGGTTTGTGGCTGACTTTTTTTGGAAGGAAGTTGCTTCCGGACACACATATTCGTGAAAATCTAGCTGAAGGTTATGAGCTGAATAGTTTTATGGTTGCTTTCCGAATTCAGGAAAATTCAAGTTTGATAGGAAAGAATATTGAAAATTCCGGATTCTTGCTTGAGAAAGAAGCCGAGTTGATTGAGATACATAGAAAAGATCATCAGATGGTTATGAGAGCATTTAAGGATACTTTATTTGTTGAAGGGGATGAATTTTTAGTCAGAGTTAGTCCTGACAAGTGCGGATATCTCTCTGAAAAGTATGAAATTCAAATGATTGGAGCAGAGGAGGAACTTCAGTCTGCCGAAGAAGAAGGTTTAAAGTTAGGGCAAGCCTTAGTTGTTCCTGGTTCTCAAATGGCTGGAAGAACTATTGGAGAACTGTCTTTTAGAGACCATTTTGGCCTTGCTGTTTTGAGTATAAGGCATGGTTCAAAGCCGGTTAAGGGGTCTTTGCCAAGGTATAAGCTCAAGGTTGGAGACACTCTTTTGCTTCACGGAAGTTCAGCAAGTTTTGAAAAAATAAATGAACCTTATTCAGATCTTGTTTTGATATCTAAAAACAAATACAATTTTTTCCACAGGAGGCATGCAAATATAGCGATATTGGCCTTACTGGCTTTTGTTTTTCTTGTTTACCAAGGGTTCTCTCTTGAGTTTGTTTCAATTGCAGTGGTTGGCGCTATGGTTGTTTTTAATACTGTAAAAATCGAAGAGGCAATTGAGGCAGTCGATCATAAGGTTATCGTTTTGCTTGTAGGGCTTTTGGCCTGGAGTAATGCTATGTATGAAAAGGGTATTTTTCATGACCTTATTCAAAGCCTTCAGGCTCCCCTTCAAAATATTTCGCAAAGTTTCGCTTTGGTTCTAATCTATCTTCTTGTTGCTGTTGCTACAAGTTTTTTGTCCAATGCTGCTACAGCAATAACGTTTGTTCCTTTGGTTCTAACCCTTTGCCTGTCGATGGGATGGGACCCTTATCCTTTCATGCTTGCTGTAGCGATAGCCGCATCATCGTCTTTTGCAACGCCAATTGGTTACCAAACAAACACCCTTGTTTTCAGTTTAGGGCAATACAAGTTTAAAGATTTCATCAAAGTAGGAATTCCTATGACTTTTATAACTGGTGCTGCTGCTTGTTGGACAATTATTTATTATTATTTTTAATCAATAATTTTTAATTTTCCAATCCTGTTGTATTTTTTATTTTTTTCTATTTTTTCAATTAAAAAACTATGAATTTCATTTATCATATTTTTCCAATTTTCCTGGTTCTGGTTTTTTTTATCGGAAAGATAGGGTTTGCCAGATTCGCAACTCTCAGCTATTTTTGGGTTAAAAGGTATTTCTCCTAAAAGCTTTAAGCCTTCTTTGTCAATGAAAGCCTTTAGCTCATTTGGAAAAAGTGGCAATATTTTGTTTTGGCTTTCATCAAAATATCCATTCATATTTGCAACAACGCCAATTATTTCACATTTCAATTTATCAAAAGCGCTTTTGGATCTCAAAGCGTCATTTATGGATGTATTTTGTGGGGTTGTTACAAGGATGCTTCCAGAAGGTTTTAATATGTTTATCAAAGATATTAACGGATCTCCTGTTCCTGGAGGTATGTCTGCGACTAGAACATCAATCTCATCCCATTCAACATCATTGGTCAGTTGTTCCAAGGCTCTATGGACTACAGGGCCTCTCCATATAAGGGGTTTGGTTTTATCGACGATGGAACCCATTGACAATATTTTTATCCCATGTTTTTTATGAGGGATTATTCCTCC
>CAYNKD010000030.1:5598-11245 GCA_964397735.1 uncultured bacterium
TCCTCCTTCCGAATTGGCTCCAGTTCTTTCTGGAAGGTTGAAAAAATGAGATTGGCTAGGGCCATATACATCAGCGTCGAGAAGACCTACTTTCAGCCCCTTTTCAGCAAGGCCCAAGGCAACATTTGCAGAAACCATGGATTTTCCTACGCCTCCCTTGCCAGAACCTATAAGTATTGAACTATAAATTCTGTTTTTTCCAGTCTTCTTTGTCTTCATTAGGGATAGTTTAATTAGTAAAAAGGTTTTTTGGTTCAAATTCAAAATTATTCGGGGTCTCAAAGCTGTTCCAAGACAGATTTTGGGCAGACAGCCTCATAAACATGTTAAAAGCAAGTGAAGGGTATCCTCCACCACTTAGGTTTCCTTTTCCATTTTTTGTGCCTATCCAAACTCCTGTGCACAATTCGGGGATACAACCAACAAACCATCCATCTCTATTGTTTTGACTCGTTCCGCTTTTTCCAAATATCGAATATTTTTCTAATCCAACAGTTTCATTTGATTTAACAATCCATTCTTGTAAGCATTCTCCGGCTATAGCGGGTATTTCATTTTCGAGCCCTTTACAAGCAATTGAGTTTTTTGCCGTGCTGCTTTCATTTTCAAGAGCTTTGCCGAGTATGTAAATTACCTTCCTTGCTGTATTTGCTTCGAATATTTTTTTTGAGTTAATGCCATTCTTGAGTAAGATTTCACCCGTTTCAGAGCTTGTTGACTCAAGCCACCTTAAAGATTTTTGCTCTCCATAAGATGAAAAAATTGTAAATAAACCTGTAAGTTCCATTAGGTTCATTTCTATTGTTCCAAGTGCACTAGAGAGGTAATCTTGCCAAGGATTTTTAAAATTCATTTTATTCCAATATTCAGACACTGTTTCATTTCCAATTTTGTCCAGCAGGGAAACAAAAGGGATGTTTGATGAATTTGAAAAAACATTGACCCAGTTTGATATTTTTAGATATTTTTTATCATGATTCTCTGGAGAGTAAATACTTAAATCTTCAGCATTCCAAAAAAGTGTTTCTTTGTCTGATATTTTTTCATTTATATCTATCCCATTTTCAACCCCAACAGCAAATAAAAATGGTTTTATGGAGGATCCAGGACTTCTGTAAGATTCTGAAAAATCATACCAGTCACCCTTCGAGGTTAAGTTTTTTTCTTCAAGGCAGTCAGTTTCGTCAGTATTGTTGGAATAGTTATTGATTTCATGTTGGGACGTTACAAAAGATCTAACAGATCCAGTTTTTGGATCGATTGAGATTAAGGCAATTCCTTCGAATTCTCCAAAATTTTCTTCTTTTTCGCGATTCATTATTCTTTTTACAAAAAAGCAAATAGTTGCATATGCGTTGTTTTGAAGGTCTTTGTCCAGTGTTGTATTGATTACTGGAGAATCTCCGATATTCATTGTTGAATTTTTTTTCAAAGAATTAATAAACCCAGTTGCGTAAAAGGTTTTTTCAAGCGGTTTCAAATCTAAAGATGCTGAAGACTCGATTTCGTATTCTTTTTTCGATATAAAGCCTAAATCAAACATTCTTTTCAAGATGGTTTCTTTTCTAGCGTTTGCATTTTCCATATAGGTTAAAGGGTCGTATTTTGTAGGGGATTGAGCTAGCCCAACAAGCAACGCCATTTGATTTGTTTTTAACTCCCATGGTTTTTTTGAAAAAAGAGATTCAGATGCATTTATTATCCCTGGATTAGATGGAGAGAAATTTATCCAGGTGTACCAGTTTTCCAAAATTTCTTCTTTTGTAAGTATCTTTTCTATGAGGATTGATGCAATGATTTCTCTTAATTTTCTTGTATAGGTCTTTTCTTTTCCCACAATATCTACAAATGCTGTTCTTGCAAGTTGTTGGGTTATGGTCGATCCACCCTCTACGATTTTATTATTTTTCCGATTGCTCAAAAAAGCTCTCATAATTGCTGATGAATCTACCCCTCCATGACTGAAGAACCTCTTGTCTTCAGCCGCAAGAGTTGCCAGTACAAGTATTTTTTTAGCAGTTTCAATTTGGCTATCTGACTCATGCATGCCCGTCTTTGAGTTTTCAAATTTGAATTTCCTAAAACCATCCTGATAATAAATTTCATTTCCGTATCTGTCTAAGTAAATTGGGGAAGATGGTGTTTGTGAGAGTCTTTCTTTCACATTCCCCATTTCTTTTCTTACAGAAAATGATATGTATGCAATAAAAATTAATGAAATTGATACAAGAGTTCTCAAAAAAGCCCTAATTATTTTTAATAACATCCTTATTCTCATATTTCTTTCAATAGATTTTATTTATTACTTTCTATAATTTAGTTTTAAACATGAAAAAAACCGAAATAATTGATTTTTTATTAAGAGGCACTGAAACTATCGTTAGCAAGGAAGAGCTAACAGAGAGGCTATCGGACAAAAAACAACTAAAGGTAAAGCTTGGGGTTGATCCAACATCTCCAGAACTTCATTTGGGACACATGGTTATTTTAAAAATCTTGAGAAGGTTTCAGGATCTTGGGCATAAGGTTCAAATAGTAATTGGAAGTTTTACGGCGCTGGTAGGTGATCCAAGCGGGAAGAAATCAACAAGGCCTGTTTTGACTTTTCAAGAAATCAAAGAAAACACAAAAAGATACAAGCAGCAAGCGCTCTTGGTGCTAGATGAAAAAAATACAGATTTTTTAAATAACAATGATTGGCTCGGAAGCCTGTCAGCTGCTGAAATACTTAAAATATGCCAGTCTAGAAGCTTGAACAGGATTATCGAAAGAGATGATTTCAGAGGAAGGCTTGAAAGGGGAGAGGGCATAAGGGTTCATGAGATTCTTTATCCAATTTTTCAAGCTCATGATTCTGTAGTCATGTGTCCTGATATCGAAATGGGTGGAACGGACCAAATTCCAAATTTCATGACAACAAGACAGGCCATGAAGGAGAATGGTCAAAATCCAGAAATAGTCATTACTGTGCCTCTCCTAGTCGGCCTTGATGGCAAGAAAAAAATGAGCAAATCTTATAAAAATGATGTATCTCTTGAAGAAGATTCAAAAAATATGTATGGAAAGCTGATGAGCCTTCCTGACAAGCCAATGAAGGATTATTTTTACTTATTAACCGACATTGATGAACAGGAAATTTCTGAAATTTTAAAAATGCACCCGATGAAAGCAAAGAAAATCCTAGCGTTAGCCATAACAACATTTTTAAAAGGAGAAGAGTCTGCAAGGATTGCCGAAGAGCATTTTGAAAAGACTGTACAAAAGAAAACAGTTCCAAAAGAAAGAAAAGTATTTCGGCATTCAGGAGATATTGGATTGTTGGAAATCATCCATGCTACAGGAAAATTTAAAAGTAAGGGAGAGGTTAAAAGGCTGATTATTGGTGGTGGAGTTAAGCTGAATGAGGATAGAATTACTGATTGGCAATTTGTTATTAAGCCAAAATTCAAAGGAACAATAAAGGCAGGAAAAAGGTTCTGGTTTGACTTGGAGGTACTGTGACAAAAATTAAGATGAGCAATGGGAACTTAAACGTTCCAGACAATCCAACAATCCCTTTTATTGAAGGGGATGGAATAGGTCCAGATATTTGGAATGCCAGTGTTAGGGTTTTTGATGCAGCTGTAGAGAAGGCTTACTCGGGAGAAAGAAAGGTTGAATGGCTCGAAGTCCTTGCTGGGGAGAAGGCTTTTAAGGAAACTGGAGAATGGCTTCCTGAAAAAACAATTGAAACATTTCAAGAATATCTTATAGGGATAAAAGGACCTTTGACAACTCCGGTTGGAAAAGGTATGAGAAGCCTTAACGTTGCCTTGAGGCAAATTCTAGATCTCTATGTTTGTTTAAGGCCTGTAAGATGGTTTAAGGGCGTTCCAAGCCCTATCAAAAATCCACATAAGATTAATATGGTAATTTTTAGAGAAAACACTGAGGATATTTATGCAGGAATTGAATATTCCTTTGATTCCGATGATACGAAAAAATTTTTAGACTGGATGTCATCCGAGTTTCCTGAAAGGTATAAAAAGATAAGATTTCCCAAGTCTTGCGGAATAGGAATTAAACCGATTTCCCAAGAAGGGACATCAAGGCTAGTTTCTTCTGCTTTCGACTACATGTTCAAAAATAAAAGAAAAAATTTAACCCTTGTGCACAAAGGCAACATAATGAAGTTCACTGAAGGCGCATTTAGGGATTGGGGTTATGAGGTTGCAGACAGCTTGGGGGCCAAGATTTTAGATGGAGGCCCTTGGAGGATTTTTCCTGGAGGGGAGGTTGTAAAGGATGTCATTGCAGATGCATTTTTGCAACAGATTCTTACCAGGCCAGATGAGTACGATGTTATTGCAACCATGAACCTGAATGGAGATTACATTTCAGATGCATTGGCTGCACAGGTTGGGGGTATTGGTATTGCTCCTGGAGGTAATTTAAACTATGATTCTGGGCATGCAATTTTTGAAGCAACTCATGGTACAGCTCCTAAATATGCAGGACAAGACAAGGTTAATCCAGGTTCTGTCATCCTCTCTGGAGAGTTGATGTTCAGACATCTTGGCTGGAATGAGGCAGCTGACCTCATAGTTAAAGGGATAGAAAATTCAATTTCTGAAAAAAAGGTAACTTATGATTTTGCGAGGCTTCTAGAGAATGTTGACCCAATAAGCTGTTCAGCTTTTGGAGATTCTATTATTGAAAGAATGTAATGGATTTTAAAGAATATCAAGGAAAGCAGGTTTTATCAGAAAGATTTGAAAATGTTGCATTGGGACTAGTTACCTCAGACCCAAATGCTGTTGTTTCTTACGGTTCTGAAATTGGCTTCCCTGTAGTTATAAAGGCTCAGGTTCTTATTGGAGGAAGGGGGAAAGCTGGAGGCGTTAAGCTTGCCTTCAGCAAAGATGAAGCGCTTGAAATATCAAAGAATATATTAGGGATGGACATTAAAGGACACAAAGTTGAAGAATTATTGGTTTCAAAAGCCGTGGATATAAAAGATGAGTGGTACATGAGTATTACTTTTGACAGGTTTAACAGAGTGATGACCCTTATTTTCTCTGTCGAGGGTGGTGTTGATATAGAGCAGGTGGCTCATGAATCTCCCGAAAAAGTTGTCAAGATGCCAATTGACCCTTTACAAGATATAGAAATTTTAAAACTTGAGAAAGAATTGTTAAATTCTGGTTTGAAAAAAAGATATGTTGAAGAGGTTGCAAAGATTATCAACTCTTCACATCATCTTGTTGTAGACAAGGATTTAACCCTTCTTGAAATAAACCCTCTCGTCCTTACAGATCAAGAAGAAATCATTATCTTAGATTGCAAAATGACAGTTGATGATACTGCTGAATTCAGACAACCTGATTTATTTAATCTAAATTCAGGAAAGGAAGAAACCAGAGAAAAATTGGCAAAAAATCAAGGTTTTTCCTATGTTCATTTAGACGGAGATGTTGGGATTATTGGAAATGGAGCAGGGTTGGTTATGGCAACAATGGATGCTGTCAAAAATGCTGGAGGTGATCCTGCCAATTTTTTGGATATAGGCGGAGGAGCTAAGGCTGAAGTTGTTAGAAATGCATTGAAGCTTGTGGAAGGAAATCCGAAGGTCAAATCTATATTTATTAATGTTTTTGGAGGAATAACT
>CAYNKD010000031.1:0-10838 GCA_964397735.1 uncultured bacterium
GAGTCAGAAGATAGATTTTGGCTCAATATGGGTCCACAACACCCTTCAACACATGGTGTTTTTAGAATTTTATTAGAAACAGAAGGTGAAGTAGTTAAAAATGTTAAGCCGATTATTGGTTATCTGCACCGAGGTGTTGAGAAAATATCGGAAAACAGAGAATGGATGGGGGCTCTTCCATTGACGGACAGGATGGATTATCTTGGTGCTATGTCAAACAACATGGCATTAACTCTTCCGGTTGAAAGGTTGATGGAAATAGATGTTCCAAGAAGGGCACAATGGTTAAGGGTCTTAGCTCTCGAAACAAACAGGCTTGCTAGCCATTTGCTTTTCTACGGAACGCTTGGTTTGGATCTTGGAGCACTTACTCCTTTCTTTTTTGCCTTCAAGCAAAGGGAAATTGCTCAATACTTATTAGAACTTCTTTCTGGGCAGAGAATTACTTTTAACTATATAAGGTATGGTGGCGTTAGAGGTGACATCACTCCTCAAATAGAAAGAGAATTTAGAAGTTTTATTTCAGGTTTCAAGCCAGCATTTAAGGAAATGTGGGAGCTTGTAGAAGGAAATGAAATATTCCGCTCAAGGGTTGTTGGGGTTGGTAAGTCTGATAGCAATTTGCTTATAAAGTACGGGGTTACAGGCCCAATATTGAGGGCAACAGGCGTTAAAAGAGATCTGAGAAAAGATATTCCTTATGCTGCTTACGAGGAATTCGATTTCAATGTTGTGACACATGACAAAGGAGACACTTACTCAAGATGGATTTGCAGGTATCAAGAGATGGCAGAATCTCTCAAGATAATGGAACAGTGTTTAGATGGAATGCCTGATGGGCCTTATATCAAGAAAATGCCATTCTTTTTCAAGCCTCCTCAAGGAGAAATTTATTCTGCTATCGATACTCCTCGTGGAGACCTAGGTGTTTATATAGTTTCTGACGGAAGCAGATTCCCTTACAGGATAAGGTACAGAGCTCCATCCTTTTGTAACCTTTCAGTTTTACCAGAGCTTTTAAAAGATCAGCTTATAGGTGATGTTATAGCCATTCTTGGCTCATTTGATCCTGTTTTCGGAGAGGTTGATAGATGAAAATTTTAAATTGGAGAATTAGGAATGTTCCTGTTGGAAAAATCGTCCTTCTTCTTTCAGGGGTTGCTTTTTTCCTCTTTCTCGCTTGGCAAGCTTGGGCTTTGGCAAATTATTGGTCACTTGAGCCTGTTTTTGATTCGATAAGAAATGCATTTTTAGATTTAAGGAAGAATTTTGGTGGTCCTGGACAGATGCCAATGGGTTTGTACAACACAATAATTATTACATTGAAGCTTTTAGGGATATTGGTTGTTTTGCTGCTAGTTGGAGCATATTCAACCTATGTAGAAAGGAAGATATTGGCTTTTATGCAAGACAGACTTGGACCAACAAGAGTTGGACCGAGAGGAATCCTTCAGCCGATTGCGGATGGTCTTAAGTTGCTCCAAAAAGAATGTATTGTTCCATTGGGTGCTGATGGGAATTTCCATTATCTAGCACCAGTCATGTGTTTTATACCTGCGTTAATGGGGGCAGTTCTTATCCCTTTTGGCAAAGGTTTAATCCCAATTGACCTGAATGTTGGAATTCTTTATTTTTTTGCCTTAGGTGCCTTTGGTGAATTAGGTATATTCTTAGCTGCATGGGGGTCTAATAACAAATATTCTGCAATTGCTGGCTTTAGAGCTGTTGCACAGTTGGTTAGTTATGAAATCCCAATGGCTTTTGCGATAATGTCTGTTGTTTTGCTTTCTGGAAGTTTGAAAATTAGTGACATCATCAATGCTCAGGTTGATGGCATTACCGCACATGGAGGGCTTGGATTCCCTATTTGGTTTATCATCCCTCAGTTTTTGGGTTTTCTTATCTTTTTCTTAAGCGCTGTGGCTGAAACAAATCGTACTCCTTTCGACCTTGCTGAAGCAGAATCTGAATTGGTTAGTGGTTTTCATACAGAATATACAGGTTTGAGATGGGCTTTTTTCTTTCTTGCTGAATATGTAAATATATTTATTGGTGCTGGCATAATTGCCACAATGTATTTGGGAGGATATGCTGGGCCGGAGCTTCCATTTTTAGGAATCACTCTTTCATCCGTTTTTTGGTTCTGTTCTAAGGTGTTTTTGATTTTCTTTATTATTGTTTGGCTGCGTGGAACTCTTCCACGGTTGAGAGTCGATCAGTTGATGATGACCTGCTGGAAAAGATTGATTCCTATATCTATGGCAAATTTCTTACTTACAGGTATCTTTGTTTTCGCAAACGAAGTAAGGCTAACTCCTCAACTGTGGTCAATTCATTTGGAAGATAGTGCTTATACTTCAATCACAGCCTTAGTTGGGATATTGGTGCTTATGTTTGGGTTAGCTTGGTATTTTGCAAGAGATTTAATGAAGCCTTTAAAGGAGAGAGAAACATGAATACTCAACTAGAGACAATTACAAATGTCTCAATGGTTTTTGCCATTGTCATGTTTGTAATTTTGATGATATTTGCTTTTGTTGTCATAAGGTCTAGCGCAACTGGAATCAAAGGAGGCTTGAAGTTGGTGTTTGAAAAGTTTTTAAGAAATTTTGAACAAAATGATACTCTCGAGTACCCAGGTGATGACCGAGTGATGAGTCACAGGTGGAGGGGCAGGTTCGTTCAAATGATTGACGAAAAAGGACGAATGCGTTGTGATGCTTGTCAGCTCTGCGCTCAGGCTTGCCCAGACAATCTTATTGAGGTTCTTCCAGAAGGGAAGGGAAGGGATAAAAGGCCAAGGGTATATACCTTGAATTATGCTGCTTGCCATAATTGTGGTTTTTGTGTTGATATTTGTCCGAGTGATGCAATAAGGTTTTCAAGAGATTTTGAAACTGCAACTTACGATAGGACAGATGCTTTTAGCCACAATGACAACGAATCTCTTGTTTTTAACCTAGAAGATCTTGTTGCTTTTGAGTCATCAGTTTACCCTGAGCTTTTTGATGCAAGCTCTCCTGGGGATGTTGCTGATAGCTTAGGCTACTTTAAACAAAAAAATATTTTTCAAGAAGGTACTTATGAAGGATATCAGCCAATGGACGAAGATGCATTGAAGATTGTTGAAGAAACTGTTCAGGAAAATGAAGAAAAGGATTATGAAATACCAGAAATAGATGAATAATTTTGACTTGACACCTTATGTGCCATGGATATGGTTCAGTTTTTTTGGACTTTTTACCTTAGTTATGGCAATAGGCGTGATTTTTCATAGAAAAATTGTTTATAACGCTGTTTTCTTGGCAATGAGCTTACTCGGGACTGCGGCTCTTTACATTACGTTGAATGCTGACTTCTTGGGTATAGTTCAAATACTTCTTTACCTTGGAGGGATAATTGTTCTAGTTCTTTTTTCAATTTTGCTAACGAGAGGGGAAGAAAGAAAGGCAGAATATGTAAACAGAAATAAACAAAACATTTGGGCCTTTACCTCCATTATGGGTTTGTCTGTATGGATAGGTACTCAATTTTGGAAAGTTCAATGGCCTGATGCTAATAGAAATCTGGCTGCAAATCATTGGGAAAGGTATTCTGAAATTGCATCAATAAAAACGCTACCACAAATTTTAAATAGAACTGTCCCTGTTGAAGCTATTGGTGATGGCCTGATGAAGCCCTATTTGTTGATTTTTGAATTGGCAAGTATCGTGCTTCTTGTTGCCATGGTTGGTGTTGTTATCTACATGAAACCAGAGAAGGTTGATGGCGATGTTTAACTTACTCTTCTTTTTAAACGAGGCTTTTTCTGGCGAAAAATGTACTCTTGAAAATTTGGGAAATTGTCATTTTTATGGCCCTGCGGTTCCAATTAATGCTTATCTTTTTTTAGCAATGATCCTTTTTGGGCTAGGTGCCTATGGGGTGGTTACTAGAAGGCATTTGATAAGCATTTTGATGTGCATGGAGATTATGCTTAATTCTGTTAACTTAATGCTTGTTGCATTTAGTAGGCAGTGGGGCCTGTCTTCAATGAGGCCTCCATTCGTTTCTACGGGTGATGAACTTTGGGTATATGTTCCTGTAGGGCAAATATTTGTAATATTTTCTCTAACTATCGCTGTTGCAGAGGCTGCAATTGGATTGGCTCTTGTCTACCATATTTACAAATCTCTAGGAACAACTCAGGCGGACGATTTTGATTTATTAAAAGGATGAACTATTTAATTTTAATTCCACTCTTGCCTTTACTGGCATTCGCTTTGATAGCACCTTTTACCAGGATATGGAAAAGGAAAGCTGCGTTTATTGCAACAGGTGCAATTATTGGGTCATCGATTTTGTCTTTATTGCTTTTCTTCCAGTCTCTTTCTTCAGGTGGACCTTTGAAGGAGGAAGGCTTCTGGACGGCCAATCACCATCCCGTAAATCTAAATTGGACATTGCCAAACTGGCTTCCATTAGGAGGAGGGGATTTTGTTGATTTGAGTTTTTCTGCTGATGGCTTTACGTTAATGATGCTTCTTGTTGTTACTTTGGTCAGCACAACAGTTCATATATATTCCTTTGGATATATGGATTATGGTGGAAAGTATTATCAGCATGAAGAAAAAAATCTTCCTAGATATTACGGCTATTTGTCAATTTTCACTGCGGCGATGTTGATAATGGTTTTAGCAAATAATTTACTTTTAGCTTTTGTTGGATGGGAGCTGATGGGTTTAGCAAGTTATCTATTGATAGGTTTTTGGTTCGACAAGGAAAGTGCTGCAGTTGCTGCAAAAAAAGCTTTTCTGACAACAAAAGTCGGAGATCTTTCTTTGTTTCTCGGGGTCTTAACCCTGTATGGGCTCACTGGAACTTTTAATATTCCAAAAATTTTAGAATTCGCTTCAACACATGATACCAATGGTATTTTGTCCGTTGCAGCATTGCTTATTTTTGGTGGTGCAATGGGTAAAAGTGCACAGTTTTTTCTTCATGTTTGGCTACCTGATGCGATGGAAGGCCCAACTCCAGCATCTTCTCTTATCCACGCGGCAACAATGGTTGCAGCTGGTGTTTATTTGATCGCAAGGTTACAGCCAATTTATACAGGAGAAATCACACAGTCAATTGTTTCACATATAGGAGCCTTCACTGCTTTGTTTGCTGCCTGCATAGCCATTGCTCGATGGGATATAAAAAGAGTTTTGGCTTATTCGACGATAAGCCAGTTGGGCTTTATGGTTGCTGGAATTGGAACAGGAAGTGTTGCTGCTGGCATATTCCACCTTTTTACTCATGCCTTTTTTAAAGCTTTACTGTTTCAAGCAGCTGGTTCTGTAATTCACGGTGTTCATACAAATGATATGAGAAAGATGGGTAATTTGAAAAAATACATGCCAAAAACTTTTATGGTTTTCTTGATTGGAACCTTGGCACTTGCGGGAATTCCTCCTTTTTCAGGTTTTTTTAGCAAGGATGAAATTCTTTTATCTGCATACAACTATGGACAACATGGAGATGGCTGGCTTCCTTACTTAATGCTTTCACTTGCTGCCTTCTTTACAGCTTTTTATATGTTCAGGGTTATTTATTTAACATTCTTTGGTAAATACAGAGGGGATGGGCATCCTCATGAATCTCCCTCAGTGATGACATCACCTATGATTTTTTTAGCAGCCATGTGTCTTATTCCATCTTTCATAGGAATTCCTGGAAAGCATGGTTCTTGGGCAGCTTTGTTTGTTGATCCCCATCCACATCATGGAATTAATTGGCAGGTTGCAATAATTGCAACAGTTTTGGCTGTTTTTGCCATACTTTTAGCAAAAAAGATATTCTTAAAGAAGTCAGGAATGAAGGAGATCCAATTCGGATTCTTTGAAGAGAAAAATCCCATCTTGTGGAACGCTTTGTCAAAAAGGCTTTATGTAGATGAGATTCTTCAATGGTCTTTTGTAAAACCTGGAACATATTTGTCAGATCAAGTTGCTTGGTTTGACAAACATGTTGTAGATGGAACGGTTAATCGTGTAGCTGGATTTGGGGAAAAGCTTTCTTCAATTTCAGGATTTATTGACAAATATATTGTCGATGGTATCGTTAATCTTTTTGGAAGTTTGACGAAAGCTGGACATAGGTTCGTGAAAATGTATCAGACTGGTTTTGTTTCTGGTTATCTTTTTATGATATTAATTATGTTAGCTTTAATTTTATTAACCCAAGGTTATTGGGTGTCTTAAAGGAGAAAAATAATGTCTTTATTAAACTTAACACTATTTTCATTTTGGAGTCAGCCTCTAAATATTTTGATTTTTCTCCCTTTGATTGGTGCGCTTGTTGCATCTTTTGTAAAAGGGGAAAGCAAACTAAGGATGGTCATGATAGGAACAAGCTCCCTCACATTCATTTTTTCATTGTGGGTTTGGCGTTTGTTCTCTTTGAATCCTGCACAAAAATATATTGCTCAGCTGGGGGAGTCTTTTCCCGATACTTTTGGTTTTAAGCTAGGGTATTTAGCACCTTGGTTTCCTGAGATTGGAATGGGAAATGGACCAGGAGTATCTTGGTATTTAGGAATTGATGGGATATCTTTGTCTTTAATAGTTTTAACTACTTTTGTTTCTATATCTGCTGCTGTGTCAAGCAATTCAATCAAGGAAAGATTACAGCTCTATGTGATTCTTTTTCTTCTTTTAGAAACCTCCCTTCTAGGGGTTCTGGTTTCGAGAGATTTTTTCATGTTTTTTGTATTTTGGGAATTGATGCTATTGCCGATGTATTTTTTGATTGGTATATGGGGTGGTAAAAATAGAATTTATGCAGCCATAAAACTTTTCCTATACACCTTGGCAGGCTCTGTTGCCGTTCTGATAGGAATTCTCGTGATGTTTTGGGCATCTCCGGTAAGATCTTTTGGAATATCTGAGTTGACTACCTTTTTTGCCAACAATGTTCCTGTTAGCGGTCCTGGACTTGTTACGCAAACTTCTCTGTTTTTATTGTTTTTCATTGGTTTTGGAATAAAGGTTCCGATAGTCCCATTTCATACCTGGCTTCCTGATGCGCATGTTCAGGCACCAACTCCAATTTCAATGATGCTAGCTGCTGTTTTGTTGAAGATGGGAACTTATGGTTTTATAAGAATATTGCTGCCTGCAACAAATGGAGCTATACATGATACAAATGGGATAGCTGTTCCAATAATGGCAATTGTTGGTGTTGTAAGTATGATTTATGCAGCTCTGGCCGCAATGGCTCAGAAGGATTGGAAGAGCATGGTTGCATATTCTTCTATTTCACATATGGGATATCTTATTTTCGCTTTTTCTACAGCCAGTGAAATTGGCTTATCTGCAGGAATGTTCATCATGATAAGTCACGGCCTGATTAGTGCGTGTATGTTCCATTTGGTAGGTGTTGTTTATGAACGTACTCACAATAGGGACTTAATGGCTTATGGTGGTCTTGGAAGTATTGTTCCTACCTATTTCACAATATGGATTTTTGTTGGTATGGCAAATCTTGGACTTCCAGGACTCTCAGGTTTTTGGGGAGAGTTTATGGCATTTGTTGCTGCTTTCAGCAAATTTGACTGGATCGTTTCTTCCGGAATTTTTGAAGGGATGAATTTCTTTAGGGTTTTGGCAGGTTTTGGAGTTGTAACAATTGTTATAACGGCTGCTTACATGTTGTTGATGATCCAAAGGATATTCATGGGGCCTTTAAATGAAAAATGGAAAGACCTTAAAGATATGAAAAAATGGGAAGTTTGGGCTATAGCACCAGTTATGTTTTTTATACTTTACTATGGATTGAATCCAAAGGCTCTTGTTGATATCTATGGAGAATCAACAGCTAGATTAGCTGAAAGCCTCGCGTATTTAACTTCTATCGTTCCGTAGGTTTTCTGGAATTATCATAAGTATTATTCCAGTAACAACAGCAGCATCTGCTATGTTGAAAACAGGCCATTCTCCTATGGAAATAAAATCAATAACAAAACCTCTAGTCATTCTGTCAACGAGGTTTCCTAGTGCTCCCCCCAAGATTAGTCCAGCAGGAATGATTAGGTAGGTTTTTTTTGTTAGAAATTCTTCTTCTTTCAAGAAGTTGTAAAGACTGTGTACAGCAAAGGCCATAATAAAAACAACAAAAGCTTGATTTTCTGACAAGAACCCAAGCATCAATCCTTCATTTTTTACAATTACAAACTTGTAAAAAGATTCTTGATCTAATGGATAAGACATTCCATGTGGGGTGAACTGCCTCCATGCAAATTGTTTTGTCAAAGTGTCAATAATGAAAGTTATCAAACATGAAAACCACAGTTTGTTCATAAGTTGAATAGTCTATTGGCATTTGCCGTTGTTGCTGACGATATTTCCTTCAAATCTAAATTTTTCAATGTTGCAATGTAATCAGCAATTTCCAAAAGGTTTTTTGGCTCATTGACTGTTCCTCTTTTAGACTGTGGCGGAAGATAGGGAGAGTCTGTCTCTAAAAGGAAATGTTCTATTGGTCCGTTCTGAATTGCTTTTCTCAATTCTTCATTTTTTTTATAGGTAACCATCCCTCCCAAGCCAACAAAAAATCCTAAACTTATTATTTCATTTAATTCTTTTTCAGAATGGTGAAATGCGTGGAAGACCCCCCTTATTCCAGGGTAGTTTTTTACGATAGAGACAAGCTCTTTGAAACTGTTGCGTTCATGGAGTATTATTGGGAGATTTTTCTCAACAGCTAATCTACATTGGAACTCCAGTGATTCAACCTGCTTGTCCTTTTTTACAGGGCATTTGAAAAAATCTAACCCAGTTTCTCCAATTGCGACAGCTTTGTCCAAAGCATTAATTATCTTTGTCTTTTTTTCAATAGTTTCATCAGCATGGTATGGATGTGACCCTGCTGCAAGAAAAATATTTTCAATATTTATTTTCGATATTCCTGGTTTTATTGCTGGAATTAAAATTCTTTTAACTGAATTCTTATACGCCTTGTTGACAATTTGATTTGTATTTTCCTCAAATTGTTTGCTGTCTAATTGAGTTCCAACAGCTAGCAAACGATTATGTGCATCGAAAATTGTGTCTAAATGACAATGTGTATCAAAAAGCATAATAAAATTTTATTCTGTTAAATATGTATTTGATTCAAAAAAAATGAAAAACGAAAATAATTATTGGGATAAAGTTTTAAATGGAGACTCTCCTTCCAGGCTTCAGATTGCTTTATCTGAGCCGGTAGCTTCTGATCTTGCTGTTTCAGAAACTCACGAATTGGCTCTTGCTCATAGAGAAATGCACGAAATACTAATTGAGCAAAATGATTTTATATGGGAAGAAGGGTGGGATTATGACTTGAGGCCAGAATCAAATATTATTTCTTTGAAGTTGGAAATTCTTGAAAGGTGGTTTTTTTATAAAGGTTTAAATGTTGATTATGGTTGGAATTTATCAAATATTGAAAAACCAATTAAACATATGCATCTTTGCGAATCTCAAGATCAATGTTCTGAAACGCTAGAAAGTCTTATAACAGAATCTTATGACAAGGGATCTGTTTGGATGGATGTTGAAATAAACACAGTGGAAAGACTTCCAAGTCTTTTGACGGGATTGAAAAACCTTGAAATAAACATGCCCATAAGGGCGATTTGCAATTTTGAATGGAGTCCTGTACCTGTTTCTCTTTTAACTTGGGTTTTTGATGAATTTTTAATTAATGGAAAGTGTGTTGGAGATATTGGAAAAGGTCCAAATTGTCCTGGCATGAGAGAGGCAAAAATGCTAGCGCTTGCAGGGGAAAATGTTACATTTTTCATGCCTGTTGAAAATAAGGAAAAAAAAGAGTGGGAGAAAAAATTGAATATTTGGAGTAAGAAAAACAATATCAATTTGATATTAAGGTGAACTTTTTTCTCCTATTTTTTATCCCATTTTCACATCCTTTTTGGAGCTCTCTTCCAAACCCTTCAATTCCAGAGGTAAGCCAAAGGCTGTCTTTAGCCTCTTATGCAAGTTTTGAAAATGGAGTTTATATGGATGGGGAGATTCTTTCACTTTCTGACTCCCTGTCTTTTGAGCTAGATGGATTTCACGTTTCGGCAGATTTGTATTACCTGGGTGGAGGTTTTATGGACTCTTCAATTGATTCTTGGCATTCTTTTTGGGGTTTGCCTTTGGGGGATAGGCCTAATATGCCAAAAAATGAAGTTTTAATGAGGTTTGAAAATAATGGAAGTGTTTTTTGGGAAGTAGATGATTCAGGTTTCGGAATGAGTCCATTTAAAGTTTCTAAAAACATAGATAAAGATTTGGTATTTAAAGCCGTTCTTCTTCCAGGGACTGGTCCTTTGGATCTTTTTTCTGAACCTAGTTTTTCAATTTATAAAAAATACAAATACGGACATTGGTTTGGTGAATATGGGTTGGGCTGGTTTGGAGGAATTGATATTGAGGGAATTGGGGGAACAGAGTTTTTTTCTTTTTCGGCTTTTAGGGAGAAGGAGATTAATGGAAATGTTTTTAACTTTGGAATCATGTCATCTAGCAATTTATGGAATGGTCCAAAAAATAACACTTTAGAAGGGCAAATTACAGAAGTTTATTTTTCAGCCTTGCTTGATCTTGGAGACCAGTTTCTAAAAGTGGGCTTCTCTGAAGATTTGTCAGTAAGTAAAACAGCTGATTTCGTTTTATTTTTTGAAATCATTTCAGCAGAAGTTGATTAATCTTTTTTTTTATTTGCTTTTGTTATGTATATAGAAAATTGAGACAAGAGGACTGCAACAACCACGTCCCACAATGGATCAACTTCTGGCCAACCATAATTCCAAATTACTACAAGACATA
>CAYNKD010000032.1:0-10369 GCA_964397735.1 uncultured bacterium
CAAGGAATTATCATACATCTGATTGAAAAATGAGAATAAATAAGTATCTTTCATTGTGTGGCCTAGGCTCGAGGAGAAAAGTTGAGCAATTCATAAAAGAAGAAAGGGTTCAGGTTAGAAAAAAATCTGAAGAAATAACCATCGTTAGAGAGCTTTTTTTTGCTGTAGACGAAACAGATGAAATTTTTTTTGATGGGGAGAAGGTCAAGCCAAAAGTTTACAAATATATATTATTAAACAAGCCAAGGGGATACCTTACAACAAAAAGTGATCCTTTGAAAAGAAAGAACATTATGGACTTAATGCCTAAAAACTTACAGCACCTTTCTCCAGTTGGACGACTTGACAAGGACACTGAAGGCCTCATCATTTTGACAAATGATGGTAATCTTTATCAAAAAATATCCCATCCAAAATACAAGTTCATTAAACATTACCTGGTTGAAGCAAAAGGGAAGGTTTCTTCAGAAAAGGTCTTACTGATGACTAAAGGGGTTAGTTACGGAAAAGAAAGATTAAAAGCCCATTCAGCAAGCGTTATGGCCTCTCATCAAGGAAGGACTATTATTTCAATAAAGCTTACTGAGGGAAAAAATAGAGAGATAAGAAAAATGTTTATCTTGATTAAAAAGCCAATAATATCTCTTCAAAGAATTGCTATAGGTCCTATTTCTGATAAAAAACTCCAAAAAGGCAAATGGAGAAGCCTTAGAAGCGAAGAGGTTTTTAAGCTTAAAAAAGAATTGGGAATCCTAAAATGAAAAGCCTTTATGTTGGTTCTCCACTATCTGTTTGGAACTCTCTTTGGGATTTTATTGAACTTTACAAGAAGAAAAACCCATTAGCAGTTTCAAAGATACTGACTCCAACGAATCATGAGAAAAGATTGGTTAATCAAGAGGCTTTAAAAAGAGGCATTTCAGGCTTGTCACCAATTTCATTTAATGAAATCGTAGAGGACAGATTTTTCTTTAACAGACTTTTTAAAATAGAACCTCCAGCTTTTGTTGACAGGTCTGTTCTTATTGATGCAATAAGAGAGGGTAAAAGTTTAGGTTTCGATGATTTTCTAGAAGATGAATCAAACCTTTCTTTAGAAGAACTAAGGAAAGCCGTTAACAGGATTTGTGAATATCTCCCTTTTGGCTTGGATGTAGATGACAAAGAATCTCCGCTTATTGCTTTAACTTTATTGTGGAAAAGTATATGGATTCAAAGATCTTCAAGATACTTGCCTTATTCAATAAAAATCAATCTTGGATCAGATGAAAAAAAATTCAAGATAAACAATAATTATTCATTGATTGCATGCTGGGGTATTTCTAATTTAAACACCTCTCAAGAGGAGCTTTTAAGACCTTTAAAAGACAAGATGAATTGGTATGTCCCTGGTCCTAACCCTGATTTAGATTCCGATTCATCTAGATACATAAAAAGATTGAATTCATACTTGGGTAAAAATGTTGTAGATCTTGGGGCTTCTAGGACAAAAGTAAAAACCATAAAATGTGGAGACTTGCTCAATTCTTTTTACAAGTCAAGAGTTGATGGATATGAGAATTTAAGTTGTCCCGAATTGATTTTAGATGATCTGACTCTCATGAATTCCCTTTTGTCCAATGTTGACAGTGAGGATATGCTTTTTGAAAGGCCACTTTCATCATCTCCCTCTGGGAGAGTACTGAGCTTTTATAAAGCCAGAAAAGATAAAGATTTCATATCTCAAAATGATTTCATTTTCAACTTAAGCTCGTTGAAGGTTTTTGATAAATTGAATGAGCTCTATGAATTTGATTTTGATTTATCCAAATATAGTTTAGTGGATTTTGAAAAAGATTTACATAGGTTGAAAAAAGCAATATCAAGCAAGATGAAACCTCCTAAAAATATAAATGTTAAAAAGCTAAAAAAATGGATTAATTTCTGTGATAAAGAAATTAAAAATCACCTTAGGAAAGAAAGTCTTTCGAAGGTTTGTGATACCAAATCAAAAATTTTTATAACAAAGCTCATGAAAGAAAGTTCCTTTTCTTTAAGTGATTTAGTCTTTGAAAAAGATCCTGACACTTATACGAGAGGAAGTTCAAAAAACATTACAAATATGAAAAATGGAGTCATCAATCCAAATCCTGTTGCATTTATAGGATTAGTTGATAACAGATTTCCAGGGAAACTTGATTTACCAGATTGGCAGGAAAACAAAGAAAACAAGAATGGACTTGAAGCAATTGGCCTTCCGGATGTTCAGATGCGCATAGAGGAAGAATCATGGAGGGCTTGGTGTTTACAGAACAGAGGGGATTCAGGATGTTCTATTTATTGGGACAATATTGACAATCGTGGAGAAAGACAGTTCTTAAGCTCTTTGCTGGATTCAAGAAATATCAAAGAGTCTGCATGTGTTGAAGTTCAAGATTCTTTCTTGCCTGTTAATAGGCTTAGGTTTGACAATCAGGTAAAGCTTTCTTTCCTTGAGTCAGTTGGAGATTTTAATGATTATGAAGATTGGAGAGTTGGGAAAATAGATGAAAAAATATCATTTAATGTTAGCGCTTTCAACAAGAAAAAGCCTCCTTGCCTTTTTGCATATTACGTATCTCAAAGTGGGATTATTCGAGGTCGAAATAAGATAGATCCTGTTTATCCTGGTGCCCTAAATACAGGGACATTTATTCATGATTGTCTGGAGAATCTAGGAGAAAAATTCAAGATTGGGGAAGATTATGATGCGTTGGTCTCAAATGTGATGAGTGAGGTTTCTTTATGGCACTCATTCAATGAAGAAGTTGTAAAGAAGGGTCTATTTGAAAAATGGAAAATGTTTCTTGTAGAGGAGTTGGGACGTTGGGAGGAGGCAGATTTTGAAACATCAAAACAAGAGTATTCTCCCTCTTCTAAATTCTTCATGTCAAGGATTCCAATTGTTAACGAGGTTTATGAAGATCTCAAAGATATTGAAATGAGAGGAAGGATTGATAGGCTTGAGAATTATGTTTCAGAATCTGGAAAAATCAATACGACGATAATCGATTATAAAACTGGCAAGAAAAAACCAGATTGGACTCAGGCATTTTTTTACCCCTATTTTCTTGAAAGAAATTGGAGTTGCAAAGATTTTATTTATAGGTATCTTTTTGAGGAAGTTGACAAAGACTGCAATTGGAGTCAACAGAAGGAATGGATGAGAGAAAGAATCTCTAAGGAGATTTTAGAGAATATGAGAAGTTGGAAAAAGGACTGGAGCCAAGGGAATGTTGTTCCTTGTTGGGCAAAAGGTGAAAGTCCATGCAACTGGTGCAAAGAGTTTGGGAGAGGAAAATTTTGGAGAATATGAAATTTTGAAGAGTATTCCAGAATTTATTAATGCAAGTGCTGGAACAGGAAAAACAACAAGGCTTGTAGTTTATTTTCTATATAGATTTTTACAAGCTAAAGATCCAAAGAAAGTTATTGCCTGTACTTTCACCATTGCAGCAACTAACGAATTCAAAAGCAGGGTGGTTGAATATCTTAGGAAAACGAACAAAGAACTGTTAGGGATATTTAATGATTTTGACTTAGACCCAATAGAGATGCCTAAAGATAAAGAAAAATTAATACCAATACTCGAAATAAAAACTTTAGATAGCTTTTTCTTGAGTTTGTTTTCAAGAAATTCAAATAATACTTTTTATCGAATCATGAATGATTTCGATTCTGAAAGGATTTATCAAGAATCTTACAGTGATTGGATAAAAAAATCTGAAGGTTTTGAGGATGAGAGGTGGAGGAGTAAGCTCAATCCTGTTGTCAAGAAATTAGAGCCCTATGATATTGCAGAATGTAGAGCTCTTTTTAATTCATGTAGTTTTAAAAATTTAAATTCATTTTTGACAATTAGAAAAAATGAAATCAAGAAGCTGTTTTCAGAGATTAAAGAATTACTGCCTTCAGAATTTAAGCCTACTGAAAAAAGTGGAGATTATGTTAAGAATATAGAAGATGCATATCTTGCATTAGATTTTTCAAGCTTTGAAAGCAATTATCTAAAAAAAAGGTTGGAGAAGATTGAAGAGTTTGTTGGCACAAGAGGTTCTTTGGATGTCGACCTGATGACGAAAATAACAAAATTTAAACAGTTGATTAAGAATTATGAAAAGTATGAGTTTCAAAATAAGCCAGATGTTTTCTTTTTTGAAAAAATACTCCAGCTTATTTTGATTTTTAAATCAAAAATAAAAAAAGAAAGATTCTTTTCAAGCTCTTTCATCCTCAGAAGCCTTTTGAAAAGGCTAGATTCTGGGGTCTTTGATTTTGAATGTGACCATCTTTTTGTTGATGAGTTTCAGGATACAAATCGTTTTCAAGGTCGAATTTTGAGAATTTTAAAGAGCCATTTTGATTTCAATGTTACATTTGTTGGCGATTCAAAACAGGCAATATACAAATTCAGAGATGCAAGCTCGGCAGCATTTTTTGAAGTTGAAAGAAGGGTCAAAAATGAAAATAAGAAGATTATCAATAAGTCTTTTAGGTCAAATAGGACAATTTTGGCTTTAACAAATTGGATTTTTGAAAGATTCTACGGAAATTCAAAAGACTGGCGACTTTTTTCAACTCATGATTCAAATGCGTTTTCAACTCTCGAAAAATACCCTTTAACCGTTTGGGCATGTAAAGTTCCAGAAATAAAAAATGAAAAACATAGAACATGGAAAAAGTCAGGTAATTCAGACTCTCAAAGCCTTGAGGGAAGGGCAGTCGATTGTGTAAGTTGGATAAGGAAAGAAAATCCAGAAGAAAGCATTCTTGTTTTGGCAAAAAGTTGGAAAATCCTTGGGGGCATTGCGAAAGGGCTTAGCTCTATTGGGATAAATGCCGTTATAGCAGGAAGCCCAAACCTTATGGACAAGGATGATATTGATCAAGATATATCTCATATAAAACAAATTTTCAGATGCCTAATGAACCCAAAAGATAAAGCTCTTTTGAGTTCGGTATTGACTGGAAATTCTTTTGCTCACAACTTAAGAGATATAAGGGTTGAAAAAAATATAAAAAAATCTTTAGAAATTATCGATAAATACTCTTCGAGGCTTTACAAGGGAGATTCCATAAGTTCAACCCTTACAGATTTTTTAAATGAAACCGGTTATATTTATGGAATCAAAGGTGATACAAGGTCTCATGAAAGAACATTAAAGATATTTGAGTTTTTGAGGAATGTTGCTTTAAATGAAAAAAATGGTTACTTTAAAGGTTTTGAAGATTTTCTTTATTGGGCAGATTCAGGATTTCGAACCCATTCTCCCCCACCAGGTCTTGAAAAGCCTGAGCCTGTTTTTTTAAGAACTTCTTATGGTGCAAAAGGGCTATCTTCTGATCATGTTGTAGTTGTTAGCCCTGATGAGCAATCTAAAAAAACATGTTTTGAAGATCTTCAATTTGAAAAAATGTTACCAAGCACACATCCTATGAGGCCTAACCCAATTGAAATAAGCCTGAAAGAGAATGGGGATATGGATTCAATGTGGTTTTTCTTTGATGAATTCAAGGATCCAAAAAAGGTTTGGACAAATGAATCTTTTGTTAATTCATGGAAAAAAACCTCAGAAGAGTTTTACCAAGAGCAAATTAATGTAAATTATGTTTCGATGACTAGAGCTAAGAAAAAATTACATGTTATTTCGAATGGTTTTTATCATCCTCACAAGCTAAGGAAGGGTGATTTTTTCTCAGTCATTTACAAGTCTCTTTTAAACAATTTTAAAGATTCTTTTGAGGATTTTTCAAGGTGTTCTCTTGAGGAAATTGACATTCCAATTCCAAAGAAACATTTAAGCGATCAAGATTATTCCGAAAAATCTTTTGTAAAGTATTTATTTCCAAAATCAAGAAGGATAAAGCACACCAAAAGGGTGATTGATAGGAGTTTACTGAATGATGTTGTAAAAGATCATTTTTCAAAAGTTAGAGCTGAGGATATTGGAGAATCGGATTTTTCTGACTCCGATGAAGTCCTCAAAGGCAATTCTTTTCATAAGGTTATTGAAATATTCGGCCCTCCGATTATGGAGAAGTTTTGGGCTCAAGATGTTTTAGATAGCAATATCCAGGAAATATTTGAATTAGATTCAGGTAAATTTCAAGATTTTCTGTTATCTTTTTCAGAAAAAATAGACAAAGATAAGATATGGATATCAATAAAAAAAGATTTAACTAGATTTTGGACTGAATATCAGATAAAAGGTTCTGGAGGGAAGGAGTTTCAAAAAATAGACTTACTCATAGAAAAGAAAGATAAATTCATCATAATAGATTGGAAAACTGGAAAAAGAACTGAAGCTAAAAAAGATAAATACTCAGAGCAGGTTATCTGTTACAAGGATGTCCTTTTGAATTTTTTGAAAAAAAGTGAAATAGATAAAAATGTGGAGTGCTATATAGCATGGGTAGATGAAAAAGATAGGGTTATGGAGAAAGTTTAGGCATGTTCAAAGATCATTTGTGTTTGGGTTTTAATGGTTTAGAGATGACTGGAGAGTTGAAAGATTTTTTAATGCATTTCAAGGCCGGATCTTTGATAGTTTTTTCTAGAAATTGGGAATCTCCAGAGCAGTTTAAAAATTTAACAAATGAAATTAGGCTTCTCTATAGCAGGAATCAGCTCAAGTCTCCGCTGATAGCTGTTGATCAGGAGGGAGGAGAGGTTCAAAGGTTTAAGTCAGGTTTTATGGACTTTCCTTCATTTTTTGAATTGGGGGAAAGATATGAAAAGGATGGGGATTTAAATTACATCTACAATCTAGCAAAAAAGAAAGGTTTGATGCTAAAGAGCATTGGGGTAGATATTAACTTCTCCCCAGTTTTAGATGTTGCAAGGAATAAAGAAAATCCAATAATCTATAAAACAAAAAGATCTTTCTCTAAAGCAGGAAGAATTGTTTCTTTGCTTGCGTTGTCTTATTCAGAAGGATTGAGAGATTCTGGAATCATCGCTTGTGGGAAACATTTTCCTGGGCATGGGGGAACTGACAAGGACAGCCATTTGGAGCTACCTGTTGTTTTGGACTATCCTCAAAAGATGTTTCTTGACCTTGGTCCTTTCGCAGCTTTTATAAATCATGGATTCAAAATGCTAATGTCTTCTCACGTCTTGTATAAAGGTATTGATTCTGAAAATCCTGCAACCTTGAGCAAATTAATAAATAAGAGTTTATTGAGAAGGGGGTTGAATTTCAAAGGGGTTTTGGTTAGTGATGATTTATGCATGAAGGCTTTATATAGTGAAAAGCTAAATAAAAAAAACGATGTTAACAATTTGTTTTTTGAAGCCTTGGAGGCTGGCAATGACATGGTTCTTGTTTGTCACGAAGAGTATGTAAGAAAATTAGATTTTGATTATTTGGAAAAGCAGATAGGGGACAATTTCAAAAAATCTCAAGAGAGGATCAAAAATCTTAAAAATTAATCATTGAGATGTTCTTCTTTCTGAGGAACCTCTCTAACTAGCCTGAATCCAATTAATATATGTTTTGAATTTTCATTCCATTCTCTAAAAAAAGCAGCTCGGCAAGTTTCACGAATTGAATACCATGAGCATCCTTTTGTAATTGCTTTGCTGAAGATGTTCTTGTCATCTGTTTCTTCTGTTGTTGATGTCCATTCCATTACATTGCCTATTGCATCGAGGAGCCCATAAGGGCTTTTATCTTTTTCGTACTTTCCAACCTCACTGCTTTTTCGTTCTTTGTTTTCTGCATTAAGGTTGTCTGAATTCCATTTATCTCCCCATGGGTAAGTGCGGCCATTTTTACCTCTTGATGCTTTTTCCCATTCGTCAGCAGTTGGCAAACGGTAAAGGCATCCGTCTTGAACTGAAAGCCATTCAGCATATTTCTCTGCATCTTTCCTACTTACGAGAACAACAGGATGGCTTGCAAGACCTTCTGGGTACCTTGTTCCATTCCATATAAAACCTTCAATGAGGTCAAATGTGAATGAAGGAGGTGTTGCAAAATCAAAGTCTTTTTTTTGAAGCTCCCATTCGTTTATGGTGATAGATGGAGACCTATGCCCAGTCCATCTTACAAATAGTCTGAATTCACTTTGAGTAACAAGTTTTTTACTTATTTCAAATTCTTGAAGTTCTTTTTCATGAGTTCCTGGTTCTCTGTTTTCCAGATTTGGAATAATTGAAGCCGCTTCTTTTTCTTCTTTTGAAGATCCTGAAATGAATTTTCCAGATGGTATCTTTATATAATTTTTATCTATACCTGGGCAAACTGGATCTTTTTTTTCATAGTTGTCATCTGCAAAGACTTTAGGTGTGAAAAAAGAAAAGAAAAGAAGAAAGATAATAAATTTTTTCATATACCCAAAATAATACATTATTTTTTTCTATTATTTACTCGGAAATATCATCAAATGCATTTTCTTTAACCAGTCTTGAAAAAAGCATTACAAGCTCTGAGTCCAATTTCCCAGCTTGAGCCTCTTCTTGCAAAATTCTTATGGCAGTTTCTGGACTCATTGACTTTTTGTAACTTCTGGTTGTTGTTAGTGCATCGTATATATCAGCAATAGCCATTATTCTTGACTCCTTGGTGATTTCGTCTCCTTTTAATTTGTCAGGGTATCCAGTTCCATCAAGTTTTTCATGATGATGAAGGACAATGTCTACAACAGTTTTCAGTGATTTTAAATCTTTTAAGATGTCTGCACCTACTGAGGGGTGAAGGAGTATGTGCTTCCATTCTTCTTCAGTAAGCTTTCCCTCCTTGTTTAAAACGGCATCAGGAACTGCAATTTTTCCAAGATCATGGAGAAGGGCACCTCTTTTTAAATTTCTTAAATCCCATTGTTCTAAACCGGCAGCTTCTCCAAGCCTAACCGCATAGGTAGTAACTCTTTCAACATGGCCTTCTGTGTACTTGTCTTTCGCTTCTATGATTTTTGCTGTCATTGCTATAACAGCATCTACACTTTCAAGCTCATCTAACAGGTTCTTTCCCCTTAAGAGGTTTCTAACCCTTGCCATTAAAAGAGATTTATTAAAAGGTTTTGTTATAAAGTCATCTGCACCTAATTCAATTCCTTTTACATTACTGTCTATGTCTGAAAGGGCAGTTAAAAGTATTATTGGGATTAGTTCAGTTTCTTTTTCTGATCTTACTTTTTCAAGAACCTGAAATCCATCAACCTTAGGCATCATGATGTCTAGAAGTATTAAATCCGGATGTTTTTTTTCAACCTCATCAAGAGCTTCAGCTCCATCTCTTGCAACTCTTACCAAATGACCTCTGCTTAAGAGGAGTGCCTCTAGAACCCTGACATTCATTTCGTTGTCATCAACAACGAGAATATCAGCTTTGGGCATTGGCATACTTTCATTCTAATCATTGATTAGGATAGGGAAAGGATATGTCAATAAGAGCACGTTTGTTACTTCTTTTTCCCTTGTTGTTTGTTTTGGTCATAGGTGTTTCTGGAGGTATAGCTTTAGACAAGATAGAGAGGCAGCAGTTAAGCTCTCAAGAGACAACCATCAATGCTCAAACACTGTTGCTTAAGAGGTTTTTTAGAAATCATGGACTCAAGACAAAAGATTCTTCAGCAACTCTTGCAGCAGACATAGGCCAATCAGATAGCCCTTTGGAGAGGTGGGGAAGGCTGAGGACAAAAACAATTCAAGATTCTTTTGATTTAATAATTTTTGAAGACTTGTCGAATGAAAGCACTGCCTGGTGGGCAAAAAACAATTGGTTGGATTTTGATAATGAAGATAAAAGTTTTTTGCCTTCTTTGAGGACTCAATACGGTTGGGATTATTTCATTCTCGGTAAAGAGCCTATTGCTATCGGATATGCTCCAGTTTTCAATCTTCCAAGTGATATTCCAAAGGATGATTATGAATCTTGGGTTTTAGAAAATTCAAATGATTTAGAGTTAATAGGGACACTTGCACTAGGGGTGAGGGTTGAAAAGACAGTCATTCCTGATGCTTTTAAATACTTGAGCGCTGAGGAAATACTTTATTTTAGCGAGACTAAATCTCCTGACAAGTTCAACTCTATTGAAGTAGAAGAAATAATGGGCATTGTGAAAAGAACCAAAGGAGAAACTAGCTCAATTGAAGATTGGGTTAGGGAGGAGATTGTAAAAAAGGGCATATGGGCTATCAAATTTCAAGCCCCTTATGCGATACAGGGTTTTCCTTTGGTTGGTCCAAACAGTGGACAAAATAAGGGCGCAGTTGTTGTTGTAAGTAATATGTCTCAAGATATCGCAATAGGAGAGGAGCTTTCTGCCGGAATGGAGGTCTTGCTGGTAATTACTGTTTTAATTGCTGTTGTTATTGCCATCATTCTTGGAAGATCTATTTCAAGGC
>CAYNKD010000033.1:0-10246 GCA_964397735.1 uncultured bacterium
AATCCTTACTTTCCCACTGGTATGTTTTTTCATCTCTCAAGTCCAAGAAGTTCATTATGGCCTGAAAAGATGCGGTCCAATAAATCTCTGTGTATTGGTTTAAGGGCAAAATTATTCTTGCCTGTTCTTTTCCTACGCCTAGCTCCAAAAGCTTTTCATAGTAGTTTTTCGAAGAGTTCATAAAATCCTCAAATACCTCTTTAGCTTTTTGTGGATTTTCTACAGACCCTTCACTTCCTTGCTTATTGTCTTTTGACTGCTTTCTCCACACTTCAGGTTGATAAAAATCTTCGACAGGAACATACCTTCCACTTATCTCATTCCATGCATGATCCTTGGTTGGGTAAGAAGAAGATGTTTCTATGCCTACAACATGTTTGTACCATTGACGCATAACAAATTCTGGTGCCTTGATGTGAAACTGAACAAACATATGCCTGAAAGGAGAATAATGCTTGTGCGTAGCAAGGTATCTAACTAAACCCCTATCTGTAGAGTCAAAAGTAGTTTTTCTTTTGCCAAAAGAAACTCTTGCTGAATTAACAACAGTAAGATCTGATCCCAAATGGTCAACAACTTCAATAAACCCCTTGTCTAAAACTTCCTTCTTGATTATTTCCATAATTTAGCCAGAAAACCCATCTAGATCAGTTATTTCTCTTCCAAGGATTAATGTATGAACTTCATGCGTACCTTCGTAAGTAAATACACTTTCCATATTCTGAGAATGTCTCATGCAGTGAAAATCAGCTAAAATTCCAGATCCCCCAAGAATTGATCTTGCAATTCGTGCAGCTCTTAAACCAAGTTCGCAACAAAGCATCTTTGCCATTGAAACATGGGGATGTTTTAGAGTTCCCTCCTCCTTCATCCTGCCAAATCTCAACATCATTATCTGGGCTAAAGATATATCACTGTGCAGTTCTACTAATTTTTTCTGCGTCAATTGGAATTGAGCGATCGGTTTGTCAAACTGAACTCTTTCTTTTGAATATTTCAATGCTTCGAGATAACAATCAGTTGCTAATCCCAAAGTACCCCAAGCTATTCCAAAACGAGCTTGATTCAGGCATGAAAGAGGGCCACTTAAGCCCTTTGCTTCGGGCAAGCGATTTGAATCTGGGACTTCAACTTTATCTAAAATCAATTCACTAGTACGGCTTGCTCTAAGAGAAAGTTTCCCTTCTATTTCAGGAGCACTAAACCCTTTCATTCCTTTTTCAACAATAAAGCCTAAAACTTCACCTGAAGAAGAATCTTTTGCCCAAATAACTGCCAAGTCAGCTATAGATCCATTCGTAATCCACATTTTCCTTCCTGTTATTTCCCAAGAATCTCCCTTTCTTGTTGCTGTTGTTGACATTCTTCCAGGGTCACTGCCAGCATTTGGTTCGGTCAAACCGAAACATCCAATCAATTCTCCTTTTGCCATTTTTGGCAACCATCTCAACTTTTGCTCTTCATTCCCGTAGCGATAAATTGGATACATGCACAATGCCCCTTGGACAGAGACAAAAGATCTAATTCCTGAATCTCCTGCTTCAAGCTCATGAAGCATTAGACCATAAGCAACGTGGTTTAATTCCATGCCTCCATATTTCTTAGGCAATGTTGGGCCCAAGAAACCCTTAGCGGCAATTTTAGGAACAAGGCTTAGTGGAAAATCTCCCTTGATATAGCAATCTGAAATTATAGGATTTACCTCTTTTTCAACAAAGGACCTTGCAGCACTTCTAACCCCCTTCTCTATCGAAGATAGTTGATCATCTAATTGAAAAAAATCTGGGGCTCCTAAAGGCATAGAGAAATTCTATCCAATAAGATTTAAAAAATCAATTTATACTAGATATACTTTCAAGCAATTCCTGTCCAAGAATTTCAACTTGCCACCTTCTCATTCCTTCAACACTGTATAAATCTTTTAAAGTTTTAGGCTTTTGTATGGCTATTTGATTTAAAACTCTTGCTGGCAGAAGAACTCCTGGAAGGATTTTCACCTTCTCGCTTTTCTTCAGCCTCAAAGACCTTAAAGCATTTGTTAAATTTTCAGGACCTTTCCTATACTTTTTCTTTTTTGGAGGAGAAAAAACCGGCAAAGGCTCATTTTTACTTTCCAAGGACTTTATAGCCCTAATAAACTTTGACTTCAGTCTGTGGTCCATTCTCCTGGGAAAAACATCTTTGTATGTATTGTAATTTTTTGCTATTCCTAAAAGTTCCGGATTTCCTACAAGTCTGAAAGAGGCAAGATTTCTCTTACTACATATAGCTTCTCTAGTCTCGAAAAGAACCTCCAGAATGGCAAGCTGAGAACGGTCTAATTTTTTTGCACCCTTGATCTTGTGAGCATTTTTTTTTGTTATCTCATCTGGAATAGAAGGTGTTGAATTTTCATAAATAATACATTCTTCAAAATACCAATCTGATCTTTTTTTCTCTTTTAAATTTTTCAAAAGCTCATTTCTTAAATCTGCCAAATGAAGTACATCGAGTGCAGCATAATTAATCAACTCTTCACTTAAAGGCCTTTTCGCCCAATTTGCCCTTTGTAATTTTTTGGTTTTTTTAATATCTATATCTAAAAAATCTCTTAGCAAGTTGTCGAGACCTGGCGATTCGCAGCCAAGTAAATCAGCTGCTATTTTCGTATCTTCAACATTTTTCGGAATTATGTTATAGGTTTCGTAAATCATTTGAAAGTCATATTCCGAACCATGAAATAATTTTGAAATATTCTGATTCCCAAAAAGTTCATTCATGGGCACTAAGCCTTTGCCATTCCAGGAGATCGGATCAACTAAAAAAACATACTTTTTAACATCATCCTCCACACACAACTGCCATAAGCATGGTTTTGCCTTGTGTGCATAAAAACCATCAGCTTCCATGTCTATCGATATTTCTCCAAACATTTCTATAAATTCCATCATTTCTGTAAATTTTTTAGACTCATTAACGAAAACAATTGAGAAACCTTTCACTTTTTAATTATAATTTTTCGGTTTTTTTTAGAATAAATGTTTGTAGTGTATTAAGGAGTTTTATATGAAAAAGTATTTTATTTTGTTAATTATCTCTATATTTTTTGGATGTTCGAATACAACAACCGAGAATAAGGAGGAGGTCCAAGAAGCTTTACCTTTAATTACATGGGTTCATCCCGAAGAGACAATTCAAAAAAAATATTACCCAGCTCTTGGCCTAATAAACACCATTGGTTCTGGAAATTTAAATTGGAAAAGTTCTGGAAAAATTGAAAATATATTTTCTCAAGAAGGTGAAAAGATAGAAGAAGGATCAGAGATAGCCTCTCTTGAGTGCAAGATGCAACTTTTAGACATGTCTAATTCAGAAACAGTTTTCAAACAGGCCAAATTAGGCCTTGCTGATGTTGAAAAAGACCTTGAAAGAATTGAAAAAATATTCCATACTGGAAGTATTACTCAAGAACAATTGGAAAAACTTCAAAATGCAGTAGATCAGGCAAGACTGAATGTGGAAAGTGCTGAAATAGCCCTATCGTTAAAAAAAATCCAAGTTGAAGACTGTAGTTTAATTGCCCCTTTTGACCTTCAAATTGAATTTATATATTCAAGAATTGGCAATGATGTGACGATAGGAATGCCTGCTGTGAAAATACTGCCATTAAAAGGTATGCGTATGGAAATCTTGCTTGCTCCACATGTCGCAAAACAAATAAACTTAGAAAATATACTTGTTGATGAGAATGAGAATGAGTGGAAAATGGTTCATAAATCAAGATCCTCTGAGTTAGGAACAGGAGCGATTAATACGATTTGGAAAACAGAAAAAGACATGGAATCTGAGAATGGGATATGGGTTACAACCACAATAGACATGGGAGAGATTATGGGCTATATTGTTCCTCTTTCAAGCATTGTCCAACTTAAAGGCCCTGGAGTTTACCTGGTAGATCAAAATGATGAAATCAGATGGACCCCTATTGAAATACTTGTTGAAAACAACACAACTGCTCTAATCTCAGGCGTTGAAGAAAACCAAAGAATAGTTTTAAGAAGGCCAGGCAACCTTAGAGATGGACAGAAGGTAAGAATCACAAAATAATGAGATTTTTAACTGATTATCTTTTAGAAAGGCCTAGGCTAGTTTACCTTCTTGTTGCAGGATTACTTTTTGGTGGTTATCGAGCCTACACCACAATACCAACAGCATCAACCCCCGATATAACAGTTCCTTATGTGATTGTTAGCGTCCCATGGCCAGGATCATCATCTTCTTCAGTAGAAAAAACCTTAACCAATCCCCTTGAAACAAAAATTGATGACTTGAAAAGATTAAAAAGCATGAGATCTTATTCTGTCCCTGGTTTTAGTTTTTTAATTCTTGAATTTGATGCTGGCTATGATATAGACAAAGCTCTGAGTGAAGTTCAAAACAAGGTTGACGAATCCAGATCTTTGCTTCCTTCAGGAATAGAAACTCCTGAGATTTCAGAAATAGCCTTTGAAGAACTGCCTATTGTCATCCTGACGGTGTTTGGAGATATGGATTCTGAAACATTGAAAAAAGAAGCTTTACTTGCTGCTGAAAAAATAAAAAAACTTGATGGACTTGCCAGTGTTGAACTTTTCGGGGCAAAAGAAAACACCATTCAGGTTGAACCAAGCCCATCCAAGCTTCGACAAAAAGGGCTTACCTTAAATGAGCTCTCCAACTCTATTCAGCAATTGCTTTTTGACATGCCTATAGGCTCTCTAGACACTGGATCTCAAGAATTGCAAATTTCATACAGGGGTAAATCAGAGACTGTTAAAGAAATTGCAAACCTTCTCATTCCCGATGCATATGGAAACTCTTTCTTGTTAAGTGAAATTGCTGATATTAAAATCGGACCAAAAAAAATCACCACCTACTCAAGGCATAATGGCCAAACCTCAATCAACATAGTTGTAAAAAAAACAACTGGGGAAAATACAGTGAAAATCGGGGAAAGCGTTTTTGCATTGGTTGATGAAATAAATGAAGAGAACCCAAACATAAAAATAGATGTTGCCTCTGAGCAAGTTTCAGCAGTGAGAGATGAGCTTATTGGTGTTATGGTTAGCAATCTAACAAATGGTTTTTGGATTGTCATCATTGTTTTAATACTGTTTGTTGGTATTAGAAATTCCTTACTTGTTTCTCTTGGGATTCCTTTAGCACTTGGTTTTGCTTTGATAATTGCGAACATATTGGATTTCTCCCTAAACAATGTAACAGTTTTTGGGATCATAATTGTTTTAGGGATGCTTGTTGATGATGACATAATTGTTGTTGAAAATATTTTCAGGCATGTGGAAAATGGGATTGAACCAAGAAAAGCTGCAAGGAAGGGAATTCATCAAGTAAGCATGCCAATAACAGCAGCAATATTAACAACAATAGCTGCTTTTGGACCGCTAATGTTTCTTTCCGGAACAATGGGAGAATTCATGAAATATATTCCAGCAATGGTAATTTTCACATTAGCTGGAGCTTTGATCACAGGGCATTTCATCCTCCCCTCAATGTGCGCAATTTTCCTGAAACAGGAAAAAAAGAAAAACATCTTTAACGGCATTGATTTTACGAGCTACGCAGAAAAGCATAGAAAAATAATTTTACAAATAACAAAAACCCCTTACAAAACATTAGTTTGCTTTATCTTGACTTTTGCTGCAACAATGTCTCTTGTTCCAAAACTTTTGGAAAATTCAGAATTTTTTCCAAAAATTTCAGTGAAGGAATTCATCATTGATATTGAAGCTCCTTGGGGAACATCTGTTGAAATTACCGACTCAATTGTGAAAAAAGTTGAAGAAGTTCTCAATTCAACATCTGAAGTAAATTTCTACACAACTGCTGTTGGAGATTCTGGGGAAAACATCTATGGAACAATAGGAGGAGGAGGAGGTCCTCATTTTGCAAGAATCACGGGAGAGTTTTTTGAAAAATACAGAAAAAAAGCCATGGATAAATATCAACCTGAACTTCAAAAAATATTCAATGACATCCCTGGGGCAAAAATTCAATTTATAGAAATCACAGAGGGTCCTCCAACTGGAAATGACATAGTCGTAAGGGCTCTTGGAAACAATTATGAGGACCTTATCGAATACACAGGGGAACTTGAAGCCTCAATGCTAGAAAATCCTTTCTTGGCGGAAATTGATCGCAGTCATCAGCCAGGAAACCCTGAACTTAAAATACAAATACTTGAAGATAAAGCGGCAAAATTAGGGATATCAGCATTCTCAATTGCAAATGAATCCAAAAATGCCTTTGATGGATCTCTAGTCATGAAACTTCCTATAGAAAACCAAGATGAAGATGCAGATGTAATAGTTAGATACCCGGAAGAATTTAGAAAAAAAATCTCAGACCTATCACTGGTTTCTATAAGGAATAACGGAGGTTTTTTGGTTCCTATTGATTTAGTTTCAAGAACCATAAGGCAAGTTACCCCTGTTCTTTTTTCTCATTGGAATGGCAAAAAAAGCATATCCATATCCGCTAACGTTAAGCCTGGTGGACCTCCATCACAAATCGCTCTTAAGGAAATTCAGCAAGAGATAGAAGAAAAACAAATCCCAAGTGGCATAACAATAGAGTATGGAGGAGAAAACGAACAAGCAATGACAGGCCAAGCTGAAATGGGAACAGCTTTCTTGGTTGCCCTTGGATTAATCTCTCTTCTCTTGGTTGCTGTATTCAATTCCTTCAGGCAGTCAATGGTAGTCATTGCAGGAATTCCCTTTTCTCTGATAGGTGTCATTATTGCCTTAGTAATAAGTGGAGAACCTTTTGGATTTCTCGCCCTTATGGGAGTTGTTGCATTGACAGGAATCGTTGTTAATGACTCCATTGTTCTAATCGACAGAATTAATCAACTAAGAGAAAAAGGTGTTGAACTAATGGAAGCTGTTGCATTGGGAACAGGTCAAAGACTAAGGCCAATATTGATGACAAGCATAACGACAATTGGAGCATTGATCCCAATGAGCCTAGACACAACAGGGCAAGGAGAATGGTTTAAAGCTCTTGGAGTGTCGATTATGGGAGGGTTGGCGATAGGAACAATCTTAATCATCTATCTAATACCATGCCTTTATGTTATTGCTGAAAAAATGAGGAAAAAAAATGCTTAATTTGATAACGATTGCTTTTTTTATAATTGCAGGCCAGCCAATCAGTATATGGGAAGCAATGGAGACTGCAGAAAAAAAACCAAGTTCACTTTCATCAAAGTATTTAGTCCTTTCTGCAGAATCAGATTTGGAAAAAGCAAAAATGGACTGGAGCCCTTCCCTTTCATTTAACCTAAACGCTTCCCGAACAGACTCATTAGAAGGATTCTCACCGCAAGGTGTTAATTTTTTTGGCATAGGCGAAAATTTTGGAACCGCCTCGCTTACCCTCAGTTACCCTATTTATTCTTTTGGTTTAAAAGATTCTCAAATAGAACTTCAAAAAACCAGCCTTCTTTTGGCTCAGTTAAACAAAGACTCCCTGTTACAACAATCTCGGCTCACTATCGCAAACTCATGGCTTAATCTTTGGCTTTCAAAAGAGAACCATTTACTAGCACTTAGAAAATTAGAAAATGCAAAAGCAGTTCTTGCCGATGCAGAAGCAAGACATTCAGCTGAACTCACAAGTGACCTTGAATTACTACAGTTTGAAAGTGAGTTCTTTGATTCTGAAGAAAACATGCACCAAGCACAAGCTGCCTATGAAGCATCTTTGACAATTTTCAAATCACTAACGGCCATGAAAGGCGAAATCTCACTTATGGACCTTCCTGGAATAAACGAAGAGATTCTTGTCTCATTCATGACCAAGGAAACAAATGAGAGAGCGAATACCAAAAGAGCTCGTTTGAACCTCTTGCTTTCCAAAAAAAGCAAAAAACTCTTAGAGAGTCGTCCAAACCTCTCTTTAAGAACAACTGCAAGTCATCCAGAAAATGAACAGGGTTTTGAATCTGGCGACACATTGAGAAGCGATCTCTCTTTCACTTGGGAGATCCTCAAACCTTCAAAAAAAATGGAATTGAAATCAGCGGATGAAAAAATAAAATCCGGGGAATCTCTTTACGAACAGGCCATGATTGATGAAAATGCACTTATTGAATCATCTTTAAAAACAATTGAAATGTATGAAACAAGAATTAATTCAGCTCAAAAAAGACTTGAGCTAATGCAAAAAATATCCTTGTCCATAAGGCAAGGTTTAGATGTCGGATCAAGTTCCTATATAGATTGGAGCAATGCTGAAAATAATTATTTTGCTGCAGGGGTTTCTCTAGCTGCCGTAAAAGTTGAATTCCTGAAAGAAATATTCAACTTGAGTGCTGGGAATATTGATTCAATATCAAAGCTTGAAAAAATAAAACCTATTTCGGAATTAATTAACGACTGGTGAGCAACAGTAATTAAAATACCATTTGGAGAAAAATATGAAATTAAATAACTTTACAAATGAACCTTTTACAAACTTCAATGAAGTTGAAGAATCTAAAAAGTATAAACAATCTTTAAGCAGGATAAAAGAAAAATTTGGGGAAAAAATTCCTCTTGTCATAAATGGTGAAAAAATCTTTACTGACGAGAAGATAACAAGCATCGACCCAAGCGACTCTTCCCAAGTTATTTCTAAATGTTCAAAAGCAAACCTAGACCATTTAGAAAATGCTTTCATTGCAGCTGAAAAAAGATTCTTAACATGGAGCCAGACAAGTGTTGAAGAAAGAGTCTCTATCGCCTTGAAGGTTTCAGAAATTATGAAAAGAGACAAACATGACATTTCAGCACAAATGACTTATGAAGTTGGGAAAACTTGGGCAGAGGCAGATGGAGATACTGCAGAGGCCATAGATTTTATGGAATACTATGCTAGAGAATCATTGAAATGGTGCAAAGATCATGATGTTGTTCCTGCCGCTTCCGAAAAAGGAGTTTTGAAGTATTTGCCAATAGGGATAGGCGCAGTTATTCCTCCATGGAATTTTCCTTTTGCAATTCTCGCAGGAATGACAACAGCAGCATGGCTAACAGGAAATACAGTTATACTAAAACCCTCTAGCGACAGCACTACCATTGCATACAGATATATGGAAATCCTTGAAGAAGCTGGGCTTCCAAATGGAGTTGTAAACTTTTTACCAGGACCAGGCTCCTCAATAGGGAGCAAAATGGTTACTGACGCTAGGACAAGATTCATTTCTTTCACAGGGTCAATGGAAGTTGGCTTAAACATTAATGAGAATGCGGCAAAAATGTCTCCTGGGCAAATATGGATAAAAAGAGTTGTTGCTGAAATGGGTGGAAAAGATGCGATATTGGTTGACGAAACTGCAGACATAGAAGATGCTGCACAGGGAATCGTTTCAGCAGCTTACGGTTTTCAAGGCCAAAAATGTTCAGCATGTTCAAGATTGATAGTTCATGAAGATGTTCATGACGAGCTAATGGAAAAAATTATCACCTTGACTAAAAAAATAAAAATTGGGCATCCTGAAAATAAAGAAACACAACTTGGTGCTGTTATCAACAAAACAGCATACAAAGACATTCTTAACTATATCGAAATTGGGAAAGAGGAAGGTGACCTGGTATGTGGTGGGGATGCCATAGGTGACAATGGGTATTTCATCTCACCAACAATCATCGATAACCTCAGTTCTAATTCAAGGATAATGCAAGAAGAAATATTTGGACCTGTGCTTGGGGTCACAAAAGTTTCATCTTTTGAAGAAGGCTTAAAAGTAGCAAATGGTACTATTTATGGATTAACTGGAGCTTTCTACACATCTATTCCCGAAAGAATTGAAAAAGGTGCAAATGAATTTCATGTTGGTAATCTCTATATAAACAGGAAATGTACAGGGGCATTAGTTGGAGTTCACCCTTTTGGGGGATTTAATATGAGTGGAACTGATTCAAAGGCCGGAGGCCCTGATTATCTTGGACTTTTCCTTCAGGCAAAATCAATTGCTGAAAAAATATAACTAATTGCAGCGAGAACAAGTCTTTCTCTTTGTTAAGCCGCCAATTGCCCTAGGTGTAGTCATCATTTGACACCTGTGACACCAAAACCTTTTACACATTTTTTAATACCTCCAAGAAAATTTAAAAGAGCATCATAAAGAAAAAAAATGATTTTGTAAACAGTAAAGTGTTCGAAAGCTCTAAAAAGAATGGCGAGGGGCGGGTTCGAACCGCCGACACAAGGATTTTCAGTCCTC
>CAYNKD010000034.1:0-9387 GCA_964397735.1 uncultured bacterium
CCCTTGTAATCGAGACTTGCTGCAAGAGATCCAAAATCATGAACACCACCAATAAATATAGATCCAAGAACAACCCAAAGAAGAGCTGGAACCCATCCCCAAATTACTGCAATGGCAGGCCCAACAATAGGACCTAACCCTGCAATACTTGCAAACTGATGACCAAATAAAATCCATTTGCTTGTTGGGACATATTCAACACCGTCATTTTTTGCAACAGCTGGAGAGATTTTTTTATCATTAATATGAAATATTTTTTCTCTCAAGAAATTTCCATAAAACCTATAAGCAATCAGCAAGAGAGAAAAGGAAATAATTGCAATTAGAGAAGCATTCATGAAGAAAGCTCTTTTATTGATTCAAGGAAGACCTTAACGACTTGCTCTTGTTGTTCTGGTTTAATTTCTGGCCATATGGGGAGAGATAAAACTTCTTCAGATAGTTTTTCTGATATTGGGCAACTTGGGAATCTGTTTTTAAAAACAGGCAATTTATTTGCAGGTATTGGATAATACACCATGCTGACAACTCCTCTTCTATGCATCTCGTCCTTCAAAGCATCTCTGTTGATGTTTAAAACCCGGACAGTGTATTGGTGAAAGATGTGTCCACAGGTAATTTCAGGAAGAATGATATCCTCTGTTTTTTTCAAGAGTTCATGATATCTTTGTGCCGCTTCTCTTCTCTGCAAATTCCATTCACTAATGTGTTTTAGTTTAATCCGCAAAATTGCTGCTTGAATTGCATCAAGTCTGCTGTTGTAACCAATCATTTCGTTGTTATAGCGTGATTTTTCACCATGCTGCCTAAGCATTCTTGATCTTTCGGCAATCTCAGAATTATTTGTTGTCAACAAGCCCCCATCTCCAAAAGCAGATAAATTTTTGGTTGGGTAAAAAGAGAAACAACCAATATCTCCAAGACCCCCAGCACGAGGATCACCAGCTCCAAAAGCCTGGCAAGCATCTTCAATTATTGGAATTTCTTGAGAAGCTTCTCTCAGGTCTGACATATCGATTTTTTCATTTTTTGCACCCGCAATTCGACCATAAAGATGAACTGGCATAATTGCTTTTGTTTTTTTGGTGATTAGTTTTTTAACCTCATCCACGTCAATATTGAAAGAATGTTCTTCGATATCTGAGAAAACCGGAGTGGCCCCTACTAGGCATATTGCTTCAGCGGTTGCAAAAAAAGTAAATGGACTGGTTATGACCTCATCTCCCTCCCCTATATCCAAAGCCCTCAAGGCTATAACAAGAGCATCAGTTCCGGAATTAAGACCTATCGCATGGTTGACTTTCAAATATTCCGCAGCTTCTTTTTCAAAGGATTCAACTTCTTGTCCCAGGATGAAATTTCCATTATCCAATATACGCGCTATTGCCTCGTTTAGGCTTTCACGTATATTGGCTGTTTGTTCTTTTAGGTCTATTGGCGGGATAAATAAATTTTCAGACATGTTTTTATCTTAATATTTTTTATAAGTTTTTATATTCTGGATTTATATTTTTGTGTATTGTTCTGTACCCATAGACTTTATTGACGATATTTATTATTCTTTTTGAGGCATTGCCATCACCATAAGGGTTTTTGCTGAATGAAATTTTTCTTTTTTGAATCTTGTTAAAAAAATTAAAAAGATTTTTTTCAAAATCTTCATCTTTTCTTCCAAGCAATACTGACATTTTTTCCTCAAGACCTTCTTGCCTTTCTGTAAAATCTCTTGCAATAGCTAAAGGTATGTTTAAGGTTGCTGCCTCTTCCTGTATCCCCCCTGAATCGGAGATTATGAACATTGATTTTTGCATGATTTTTAATAAATATTCATAATTTACTTGTTCGATAATTTTTACATTTTTAACTAATCCGAGGATAGGCTTAACGATAGCTCTTATCGCAGGATTTAAATGAATTGGAAAAACAAATTCAAGATTATCATGAGTTGTTGCAAATTTAGCTATTTTTTTTACTATTCCTTCAAGGAAAGGAATACTATCTTGTCTATGCAGGGTAATTAAAACCTTTGTATTTTCCAAGTAATTTTTACATTTCTTAATTTTCATACAATGGACAGAATCAACAACAGTATTTCCCGTGAGATATATTTTCTCTTTTGATACCCTTTCCTTTACGAGGTTGATTTTTGCAACTTGTGTAGGGGCAAAGTTAAGGCTTGCCATTTGAGCTATCAAAATCCTATTTATCTCTTCTGGGAAAGGCTGATCTTCACGATGTGTTCTCAAGCCTGCCTCTATGTGCGCTAAGGGTATTTCTAAATAGCTGCTGACTATTGCTCCGGCAAGTGCTGAAATTGTATCTCCTTGGACAAATAGGCAGTCTGGTTTTGTTTTTGTTAGGCTTGATTCAATTTTAGGGATTGCGTTTAAGAGGAAGGAGGTCCATTGTTGTTGTTCTTGCATTAACTCCAAATCAATATCTGGTTTTATTTTAAATATCTTCATGTTTTCTTTTAATTGTTCTTTGTGCTGCCCTGTTGAAATGAGTGTTGTTTTATGGTTGGTATTTTCAATAAAATCTTTATAAACTGGTGCAATTTTTATCAATTCAGGCCTTGTTCCGAACAAGAAAGCCAAATTCAAATTATTCTTCATTAATCTAATCCTAGAATTTATTATGTGAATCCTTTGTATAAATATGTAAGCATTTCATCAAAAACTTGCGAATATTGCAGCGAGGAAGGTTTTGAGGTGATTCAATCAGTTCAAGATAAGGCAATTGAAGTATGTCCAAAGTGCCATTCAGGAGTTAAGAGGGTTTTTGGAAGGCAGGCAAAAAAATACACAACGGAAAGAAGAATGAATTATTCGCAAACAAATCAAGACCTTAGGAGGTTAGGTTTGAAGAAATATAAAAAAACATCAAAAGGATACAAAAGAGAGGCTTAGCTTTTGTAGATTCCGAGTATTGAGGGATGACTTCTCAGCCTTCCAGATAGTTTTTTAAAATTCTCACCTTCAGGGCCTTTGATCCCATTAGAAACATCGGCAATAGGTAAAATTCCATAAGGTCTTTTTAATCCCGGATTTTCAATCCATTTACCATTAAACCAAACAATATCCAGATCTAGTGTCCTGGGTTCGTTTGAATCTTTGGACTTCCTTCTCCCCGATTCAAATTCAATAGTTTTTAAAAGTTTTTTCCACTCAGGGAATGTCATTTCTGCTGAAGCCTTAATTGCCTTGTTGATGAAATCGGGAGATTTTTTACATCCTTCTGCCTTCGTTCTCCAGGATCTTCCTACCTTATCTAGAGTACAGTGTTTTTCTAAAATTTTAATTATTTCTTTTGACCAATGTTCTGGATTTACATTTGTCCCTAAGAGGATTATCAACCTGGACATTAAGGTCTTTTGATCTGGACTGTTACGCTATCAGACCATCTCAATGCACCCATTTTTGTTACCGTTACTGTTGTGCTTGATATTTTCTGATCTTCTAGAATTTTTTCACTTACCAATTGAGCAAGTCTTTCTATTGTTTTTATATCAGTTAGTTCTTGAAGTTCCAAAATTTTCTTATTTACAGTTTTGTAATCAACAGTTTCCTCAATCCTGTCTGATTGTCCAGCTTTTGACAAGTCGCATTCAAATTCATAACCAAGCATGATTTCCTGTTTGTCTTTTCTCTCCCAATCCTCTATACCAATAACCATTCGTAGAGAAACTCCCCCAACACAGATTTTATCTTTCATTATCGAATGCTAATCTTACACGCTACAGCTATTTTGATTTTGTCATTTTTAGATTTAAGGATATTGATTATTGCCGAATTTATATCCTCTAAAGTTCCAGCCTTTTTCTCTGGGGATTTTCTAATCTGTTGATGGAAGTCTTCTAAAGTTCCTGATTTTGGAGGAAGTATTGGGCCCATGACAACAAGGCCAGTTTTAACATTTTTATAACCATTAGAGGCAATTTCAAGCAAAGAAACAAGAGCTGATTCACTAACGGTATATGCTAGATGTTCTTTTCCGGGTTTCAATGCCCTTCTGTCAACCATTCCTATGATTATTTTTTCTTTTTCCCTTGGGCCTTTTAGGAAAGATTGAGTTAAAAGAAAAGGGGCTGTTAAGTTGATCTTTATGTGGTTTTCCCAATTCTCTAGCGTAGTGTCATTGAAACCCCCATTTTCAAAATAACTTGCATTGTGTATCAATACGTCTATGCTACCAAATTCTCTTTCAACTCTTTCAAAAAACTTTTTTATTGATGCGGTTTTTGAAAAATCGCAAGAAATTGTTTTAATGCAGTGTTCTTTAGAAAGTAGGCTAGCTTCCTTGCTGCTTGTGTTGTAATGGACAATGACATTCATTCCCAGCTCTGACAATTTTTTAGCAAGGCTTGCACCGATCCTTCTTGCAGCTCCCGTGATTAAAACTGTTTTATTTTTCATTCTTATAAATAATTATTCTAGGATTCATATCAAAGAGTGAAAGATAATTTGAAAGGGAAAGTTTTAATTGCGCATCCAAAGCTCGAAGATTCAAACTTCAATGGTTCGGTAGTTTTGATTGTGGAACATGATTCTGATGGCGCCATGGGTTTTGTGTTAAACAGATCGATAGGATTATTAGAAAAGAAGGAAAAGGAAAGCATTTTTGTTTTTGAGGGAGGCCCTGTGGCCCAAGATTCATTTTGGATTCTTGCGAGCAAGAAGAAAAATAATTTCAAAAAAATTAAAACAGGTTTGTTTTACGGAGAAGGATCCTCTTACACGAAGCTGAAAATAAAATCTTCTTTAGAGGGAGGTCAGAACATCAGGTGTTTTGTCGGGTGTGCTTCATGGGTAAAAAACCAATTAGAGGAAGAGGTCCATTCGGAAGTCTGGATTGTTGCTGACATAGAGCCCAAAGAGGTTTTTAACTTAGATGGTGTTGAGATGTGGGTTCGCACAATATCAAAAAACAATTCAGATTTCAAATGGACAAAATCTTTCATTGGAGACCCAGACAAAAACTAGGTTTTAATATATTTTTTTAAATGGCGGAGAGTGTGGGATTCGAACCCACGATACGGCTCATCGCCGCATACACGCTTTCCAAGCGTGCGCCTTCGTCCACTCGGCCAACTCTCCTTCTCTTGTTGAAAAAAAATTCTAACTCTTATACAATAGGTTCTGATGGCGAAGGTAATTTATTTAATAAACGAAAAAAAAAGTATTTTAGAGGTCCCAATTGGTGTCAGTCTTGCTAAGTTTGGAATCGATAATGGCTTGGAAATCAAGCACGCTTGTGGATTTAATTGCAGATGTACTACTTGTGCTTGCAAAATTAAAAATGGTGTAGATTTGGTGAGTCAAAAAATGGAACATGAGCAAGAAAGGCTTGATATGAAAGGGGTTTCTGGAGAAGTTCGTCTTTCTTGTCAATGCGTTGTTGTTGGGGATGGTGAAATTGAAGTTGAATTTCCAAACACTCCTCCAAAAAAAGAAGAAAAAGGGGAAAAGACAGTTTTTAAATGAAGAAGATTTTACTAGTTTCAACCTCCCTAAATGGAGAATCTAGAAGCAGGAAGATTTTGAATACCGTAAAAGAAAAAATGGAATCATCGAATGTTTCAGTAGAGCTTGTTGACCTTAAAGATTATGAATTGCCATTTTGCGATGGGAGGCATCCTCTTTCTGCATATGGAGAAAATGCTATCAAGCTGGATGAAAAAATAAAAGAAGCTGATGGATATGTTTTTGGGATGGCTGTTTATTGTTATTCGATAAGTGGCGTTTTTAAGAATTTTATTGATATTTGTTGTGGGGGAATGAGCAATAAGCCTTTTGGAATTGTGGCTGCTTCAGGCGGGACGATGTCTTACATGGCTATTGAAGATTTACAGAAAATTTTATCTTTCGAAGTTCGTTCAATCCCTTACCCTAAGGTTATTTTTGCGGCAAATGAGCATTGGAACAAAGATGGGAAGAGGGATGAAGGACTTCTTCCACCAATTCCTGAAAGAATAGATGAGTTCGTTGAAACTTTTCCTAAGTTTGTAAACAGTGTAAGTCCTTAATTTTTTTGGAGAGATGCCAGAGTGGACGAATGGGCTCCCCTGCTAAGGGAGTAAGCGGGGATGACCTGCTTCGTGGGTTCGAATCCCACTCTCTCCGTTTTAAGCATCACTCTTCCTGTAGTTCTTCAAGATTTGCTTCATTCAAGAAGTCTTTAAACTCATCACCTTCATCTTCTTTATTTTGAGAGCCAGGTTGTTTTTGGATAAGCGCTTCATATTGAGTCTTATCTCTTCTTGCTAATTCAAAAACTTCCCGTGTCGTAAAGAAGGGAGCATGAGTTCTGAGAGCAATTGAAATTGCATCACTGGTTCGGCTGTCTAGCTGGATGTTTTTTCCACCTATTACTAATGTAATTTTTGCATGATATGCCCCTTTTTTCACCTTATCTATCAGAACTTCTACAACTTCATGATCAGCAACTTCAACCAAGCTGACAAAAAGATCGTAAGGGGAAGGCCTTTCTTTGAAATTGTGAGTCAATCCTTCCCTAACTGCTTCTGCTTCACGATGTCCAATAACTATAGGAATAACAGACTCGGGTTCATCGCTTGATTCAAGAAGTAGCAAATTTGAACCAGGTACAGCATGAATCCCTGTTATCAGGTAAGCAACCCTTAGTGAGATTCGATCATTCGACTTGTCAACCATATTTCTTTCTGGATTCCATCCTTTGATCTTTTATTTTTTTTGAAATTTCAGAATCTTCAATACCTAATATCTGACAAGCTAAAAGCATCCCATTCTTTGCATTATTTATCCCAACAACCCCAACAGGTATGCCAGGAGGCATTTGCACCATTGCTAAAAGTGAATCCATCCCGGCAAGAGAGCCAGAGGCGACAGGAACACCAATAACAGGTTTTGTTGTATGTGAAGCTATTACGCCACAAAGGTGCGCAGCAAGCCCTGCAAAACCAATCCAAACTTTTATATCCTTATTTTCATTGATTGCTTTTTCAAGCAAATCAGGAGTTCTGTGTGCGGAAAGAATAAACAGCTTGTGGGGGATATTTAATTCCTCAAGAATCGCTATCCCTTTGTCAGCAACACTTTTGTCTGAAGGTGAACCTAATACTATTCCAATCATTTTAAAAACCATCCTTATTTTTATTTAAGATATCATCAATTTCATTTTTCAATTTTTTTCTTTTTAATCCACTGCTAGACCTTCCGGGTTTTAACGTCCTCATGCAAATGCAAAAAAGCAAAACAAAAGAAACAAGCAATATTGTTGGGAAAATTAACTGACTATTCATTGAGGTATTAATTCTAGATGACTATTCGAAAGCTTTTTCTAGTAATTTTTGATTTGCTAAATGCCCACCTCTAACACTGAGGAATTCTCCCGAAAACATTCTTCCACTCAGATACATATCCCCTATTAGGTCTAGGCACTTGTGAGCAGGGATAGAAAGATCAGTAGGTTCTTTTTTGATGATGTTTACTGAATCAGAGACCCTTTGAGAATTTTTATTGATTGTCCCCATTGTTATGAGTTTTGGTATCTCCTCTTCAAAAATAAATGTTTTTGAAGTCAGTACAGTATTTATGTCTTCTTTTTTAGACATGTCAAATTTTTCATAATAAACAGGAACCCTGGAATCGAGATGATGGTAAAGAATTTTCACAGTAAGTTTTTTTGATGGTTTCCAGCACAACAAAATATCTTCTTGCTCGTAGATTATTGGTTTTTTTGGAGTATAAAAATCCAAATCCCCTTCTAGCATTTTTGAACCACTTCTCTCAAAAGCGTTAAACCATTTCATTCCGGCTCCATCAAGAATGGGGAATTCTGGAAAGTCGAGTTCTATATATGCATCCGTTAAACCCCATATTCTTGCTGCAGCGAGAAAATGTTCAGTCATTTTTATTTCTATTTTTTTGTTCCAAACACATGAACACCTGTGAGAATGTTTCCAATTTTCTCCTAATTTCACCTGCTGACCTTGGCTGGAAAAAATTATCCCTTGGTCATGTGGAGATATTTTTATATTTATGTCCTTCCCACTGAAAACACCCAAGCCGCTTAAGCGCACCTCTTTACCAATGGTTTTTCTTTTCATTCTGAATTTTGACCTGTATCTTCGAAAGCGATTCCAGGTTTTATTTCAGAGAAATTATCAGAATTTTTCCCCTGTATGAAAGAATAAATTAGCAAAACCACTAATCCAACAATGGTCAATCCAATTGTTAACTTGATAAAAATTTTTGAGGTTCTGTAAACAATCGTCAAAAGGAATCCCAAAATGATAATAATTGCCAATTCTTCCCATTCTCTTGGCCATCCCCAAGACAAATTCTGAAAAAATTCCAATAAACTCTTCATATACTTCTTGAATAAAGGATAACATAAAACAACTGAATATGAGATTGGCAATAATAGGAAAATATGGACAGTTAGCACAAGCTGTGAAGGCTTATGCGCAAATAAGAAAATTTAAATTCATTAGCCTTTCAAGGAAAGACTTCCCCATGCAGAAGACACTTTCTTTTGATCTTTTAAACAAATTCAAGCCGACACATGTACTAATTGCATCTGCATACACCTTTGTGGACAAGGCTGAAAAAGAGAAAGGTTTGGCCTTGGCGATAAATTCCTTTTCAGTTGGTCAGCTTTCTGTATGGTGTATTCAAAATGATGTGAAGCTAGTTTACCCTTCAACTGATTATGTTTTCGACGGGGTCTCTGGAAAATATCAATTCTCAGACCAGGTTAACCCGATAAACTTTTATGGGAAAACAAAAATGCTTGGAGAGGTTGAGGTCCAACGAGTCCCTAGATTTATTATCGCAAGGACTTCTTGGCTGTATGGCATTGGGGCTAATCATTTTCCTGAAAAAATAATACAAGCCGGACGAAATAGGAAGAATATCAGTGTTGTTGATGATCAAATTGGGGCTCCAACCTATGTTTTTGATTTTGCAGAAAGGCTGGTTGGGTTGATGGAAGGTGATTTCAATGGAATTATTCACATATCTTCGCAAGGTTCTGTCTCTTGGTTTGATTTTGCCTCCACAATACTGAAACTCAAATCAATCAAAGCAAACATCAAGCCAATTTCCACAGAAAGTCTTTCATTGCCTGCAAAACGCCCTAAAAAATCAATCCTTCTTGAAGATAGGTGGGAAGATTTAGGGCTTGAAAAGATGCCTCATTGGGAAGATTCTTTCAAGAATTCATACTTGCAGTACAATTTTTAGGTTGGCTGTTAGTTTTGAGCGGGAGGTTTTTTTATGAATAGTAGATTGTTAGATAGTTTTCAAAAGTTGGGATTTTTTGTTCTTGTGTGCTTTTTAAGTTCTTGCGGAAGTTCTGATTTTGATCATGGTTCGTGGAATATAAGCGGGAATGGTGGAAGTT
>CAYNKD010000035.1:0-9253 GCA_964397735.1 uncultured bacterium
TTTCTTCCGTATGAAACTGAAAGATGTTCGATGTTGATCTCTTTTACCATATTCTATTTTTCCTAATTTTTGCTCTCATGAAAATTGCAATTCCATTCACACCTAGAACCAAAAACAAAAGTGTTAGAGCAACGGCGTATCTCACATCCAAGCCTACATTGGGGACCTGTGTTGAGATAGCAAAGAGGTGCATGGGGAGTGCCATGACCTGGTCAAAAATACTTTGTGGCAATCTGGGCAAATAGAACGCTGCAACGGTAAACAGGATTGGTGCAGTTTCACCTCCAGCACGACTGATTTCCAATATTATTCCAGTCAAGATACCTTGGATTGAATTCGGGAGAACAACATGCCTTGTTGTTTGCCATTTACTAGCTCCCAATGCCAAACTTGCCTCTCTAAACCTGTCTGGAACGGCTTTCAATGCTTCTGCAGTTGACGTAACTATTACAGGTAGATTCATTAAAGCCAAGGTTAAAGTTCCTGCAAGAATGCTTGCACCGAACTTTAAAGCTATAACAAATACCCCCAATCCAAAAAGTCCATAAACAACACTTGGGACACCTGCTAAATTTAAAATTGCCAATCTTATCCAATTGGCTGCACGGCTTCTTGGTGAATACTCAACAAGATAAATGGCTGTTGCTATGCCAAAAGGCACGCTCCAAGCTACGGCTCCCACAACAAGAATCAATGTTCCGACTATGGCGGGGAAAACACCACCCTCCCTCAGGCCATTCGTGGGTTCGGTTGTTAAAAAATTCCAATCTATAACAGAAATACCTTTAACGAATACAACCCCTAGTATCAGCAAGACCGGGATGACCACAATAGCTGTTATCAAGCCCAGCCCAAACGTGGCTCTTTTTTGCTGGTTGATTGGATTTTGTTTTCTAGAGCTCATGATTCTTCCGTATATTTTTTATTAATAAATCTATCTGCTGCAGTATTGATCAGCAATGTGATGATGAATAAAACAACACCAAGCCCGAAAAGAGCTTGGTAATGGTCATCCCCTTTGACTGTTTCCCCCATTTCTGCAGCAATTGTTGCAGTAAGCGTTCGTACCGGCTCCATAATGCCTTTTGGGATCCTTGCAGAATTACCGCTAATCATTAATACTGCCATAGTTTCACCAATAACCCTGCCTATGCCAAGCATTGATGCAGCAAGTATGCCTGGCTTTGCTGTTGGCAAAAGAACCCTTGTGATCATCTGCCATTTTGTGGCACCAAGGGCCAAAGCCCCGTCCCTCAATGTGTCTGGCACGCTCCTGAGGGCATCCTCAGTAAGGCTAACGATTGTTGGCATTGCCATCCAGGCAAGCATTATTGCTGCTGAAAAAGCCGTTAAGCCCGTTTTTAGATCAAAAGTTTCCTTGATGTATGGAGCAAGAATGATCATCCCCAAAAAACCAATGACAACACTTGGTATCGCTGCTAAAAACTCAACCATAACCTTTAAAAACTCTCGGAATTTCTGCGGTAACAATTCACCTATGAAAATAGCTGCACAAATGCCTAAAGGAACCGCGATAACCGATGCTGTAAGCGTCACTGCCAAGCTTCCTGCAAGCAAAACCCAAACACCGTAATCTGGCGGGTCACTAATTGGCCTCCAGTATTTACCTGTTATGGTAAAAATATCCTTAAAAAAAACACCGCCACTTTCCTTTACCAGAAAATAGAGAATACACCCAATGAAAAAAATGCAAAGCCAGGCTGCAAATCGAATGCAGAACTCTGTTATTTTCTCAGACAAAGGCTGCTTGAAATCCTCTGCTTTATTCTTGTTTGATTTTATGTTTTTCAATAAGTTCAAATCTTAATCCAGATAGACAAAAAAAACTACTTTAGAGGAACAAAATCCTGTGCTGCAACAACAGCCTGTCCAGCATCGCCCATGATCCAATCAATATAAGCTTTTGCTGCTTCAGAAAGAGTGTCTCTTGAGAACATATGCAGCGGTCTTGCAATTGGATATGATTTGTTAATCACATTCTCGATAGTTGGTGCAATGAAAGTGTCTCCATCAACAGATATATTGATAGGTTTTTGTGCTGGCGACAAGTAGCCCATGCCATAATACCCAATGGCTCCAGTGTTGTTTGCTGTTTCGTCAGCAAGCGACTGGCTGCTTGGCATCAATAATGCCTCTTCACTAAACTCTGTGCCTTTTCCCAGGGAACCTACGACATTTTCTTTAAAGTAAACGTGTGTTCCGCTGTTTACCTCTCGTGACAAAAGGACAATTTCTAAATCCTCACCACCAACTTCTTTCCAGTTCGTTATTTTTGCAGTAAATATTTCGGCTATTTGCAAAATAGTCAAATTATTAACTGGGTTGTCAGGGTGAACAACGACAGCAAGTCCATCCCATCCAACAATATACTCCTCTACTCCAAAACCAAGCTCGTTTGCTTTCTTAATTTCTTTATCTTTGATAGCTCTTGAGGAGTTTGCGAGGTCGGCAGTGCCGTTCATCAATGCAGCGATCCCAACTCCTGAGCCTCCACCTCCAACAGCAATGTAAGCGTTGGGGTTTGTTTTGGTGTACTCTTCTGCCCATGCTTGACCCAAGTTAACCATGGTATCAGAACCTGTAACCTGAATGCTCTGCTCTCCAGCTGAAGAAGAGTTTTTTCCAGCAACGTTTCCTTCTGAATCTTGAGATCGTGCACAACCTGTTGCCATAAAAACCAGTAGTGTGAAAAAACCCATAAATTTAAATTTCATTTTCAAAAAAATCCTCCTTTTTTGACTTAAGTTTGAATCATAAATAGGGTTTTTTGATATTTTTTAAAAAGTTGTAAAAATTTTGTTTTAATTCTATGAATTAAGAATCTTGTAACCAAAAGCAGAAATGGATTTGAGCATCTTCTTTTTTTCCCCAAGCTTTTTGCGCAATCGAACAACGTGCTGATCAATGGTTCGGGTTTCTACAGAGGAATCATAACCAAGTGCATTTTTCATCAATTCCTCTCTTGAAACGCCATCCGGAGATTTTTCAATCAGGTGCATAAAAATCTCCCATTCACTCTTGGAGAGATGCGTCTTTTCTTTGATTTTGATTTCCCTGCTATTTGGGTAAATCGTTATGCCGTTGAAGGAAAAAGATCTTTTTTTCAACGGATGCCTTATGACATCCCCCTCTATCCAGAAAATAAGGTCTTCGGCTATGTTGGTTGCATGGTCAGCCGTTCTTTCAAGTCTCCTGCAAAGGTTAATGAGAGCAACCACCGAAACCATGTCACTTGATTTCGACCTTAGCAATGTTTTTATTATAGATTTATTTAGATTGTCAACATAGTCATCATCTTTTATCACCTGTTTTGCAATGCCTAAATCCTCCAACTCGAATGCACCGACAGCTCTTTCAAGCATCCCTACGGATGCTTTTGAGAGTTTTGAAAATTTAACATCTATATCTGCAAGGCTGCTTATGTTGATGTCTGTCAGGTATTTGGCTATCGCCATGGCGTAATCGCCAATCCTCTCTAAGTCATTATTCATCTTCAAAAGTGCTGTCAGATGCCTTGACTGCTTCTCTCCCATTTCCACCTTGATGAGCTGCTGTATGTCTTTTTCGATCTCAATTTCCAAGGTGTTGATTTCTGACTCTCTGGATCTTGCTTTTGCTAAAAAGATGTCTTTGTTCAGGGTGTTCCCCTTGAGTGCCTTACGCATCGCAAAAATCACAAGCTTTCCAAGCCTTGTGACATTCAATTGGATTATCGCGGATTTTTCTTCAACGCTCATTCATTGAGATTGTATGTTCTCCTGATGTGTGGTTACGTATCAAAAATATAAACGTTTAGCCTCTCTACAGAGTTTAAAGTATTTTCAATTGAATAAAAATCAACAAAAATAAAATTTGGCCTTTGGCCCGTTTCCGCCCAACACTCTATTGCCCTCTGGTAAACAATGGGGTTTGCTTTTTTTGCAAGCCTTTTTGATGCCAGTGGGTTTGTTAAAAAATGATTAATGCTGTAAAGGCTAAATTTTTTCTTTCTACCCCTCCCCCTGATGCAAGAAAAATCCTCTACTGATTTGTAGGAAAATGATGTGTCCCACATGTACTCCCACCCATCATGGTACCAATCAGAAACGCCCCCATCCCTGCTTGTAAAAACAACCAACCTCTTGTTTGAATCAATCATCTCGATAATCTTTGGCCATTCTTCTCCTGGTGGTTGGTAATGTAGGTATCTAATGAGCCCAGCCTCCTCAAAAGACCTTTTGACGTCATCCTTGTTGACATAGCTTTCAAAAAAGATTGAAAGAATCTCTCGCGGATTTTGTTCAAGCCAATCCTTAAGAATCTCCAAGTCAACAGCTAGTTCTCTTTTCCCGAGCCAACAATACCCATGGCAAAGATAAACCATTTCATCATGATAGTGAATGTCCCAAGAAAGACCCCTGACTCCATCTTCAAGCTGTTCTAAAAGCCCTTTGTTATGGTTTGGGAAAATCCACCTATCATGACTGGATGACATCGCATTATGCGTAACAAGGTAGGAAATCTCGTTATACCTCTTCTCGCAAAACTCCTCCTTCCCCAGGCAGGGTTGAAACAAAAAAGCAACCAATAAAAATATCATCTTTAAAAAGTCTCGTAATTTTAATAGTGAAACTAAGATCAATTTGTTTAAGGTATAAAATTTTCCATAATGAAAAAGCTAAACACTCTTGTGAAAAAAGTTCAGGAAGATTTGCAACAATCGAATGTTGATGGTTGGTTTGTTGCAGATTTTCATGGGCATAACCCAATTGCCCAAAAATTTTTAAGTAAAAAAATATTCTTAAGTAGAAGGTGGGCAATATGGATTCCGAAAAATGGTGAACCTGTAATGGTTGTTAATGCTATTGAATCAAAAAGCCTTTCTTCTATAGGTATACCTGTTCTCACTTATAGAAACTTTGAGGAGTGGTGCAGCGTCTTGAAGCAATGTGTTTCAAACAAACATATCTATGTTGAATGGTTTGAAAATGGTGCTATCCCTTATCTCTCATACCTGGATGGAGGTCTTGTTGATTTGCTTAAATCAATTGGATGTAAACTCGAAAGCAGTGGAAACATATCCCAAAGAAACCTCCTTCTATGGTCTGGAAAAACAATCTCTGCACATATCGAAGCAGCCAACAGCCTGACATCAATTGTTTTAGGGGTTTTTGAAAGGGTCTCAAAAACAAAACCTTTTGAAGTTGATGAGTCCATCGTTCAAGGTTGGTTGCTTGAAGGTTTTGAAAAAGAGGGAATGGTAATGGATCATCCCCCTGTCGTTGCTGTCAACGAACATGCTGGAGACCCTCATTATGCAACCCCCGAAAAAGGAGGGGGGAAATTGGGAAAAGATTTTATTCTCCTTGTTGACCTATGGGGAACTAAAACTGCCGTAGGCCCTGCATATGCCGATATAACATGGATGGCCAAAAGGGGAAAAATAGAACCTATTGTTGATAGAGGCTTCTATACCGTTTTGGAGGCAAGGGATGCGGGGGTTAGAGCTATTGAAAAGGCATTCCAAAAAGAAGAAACTATTCTTGGATATGAGGTTGACCAAGCTGTTCGTTCTGTTATTGAAGATGCTGGTTTTGGAGATGGTTTCATTCATAGAACAGGACATAATCTTGGACTTACAAGCGCTCATGGAGATGCAGCTCAGCTGGATAGCTATGAGGCAAAAGACGTGAGAGCCCTAATCCCGGGATGGGCAGGTACGATTGAACCCGGCGTTTACTACCCTGAATGGGGCATAAGAAGTGAAATAAATCTCGTTCTGAACCCTCACCCCATAGTAACAACAAGACAACAAAAAGACTGGTTTTTAGTTTGATTTTTGTTTTGAATTGTTATGATAAATCGTAGTGGGTTCAGAAAATATTTTTGACAATTTAAAACCTTTAAAAGACGAGTTATGCCTTGGTAGAGATCTTCTTGTTGAGGTTTGCAAAAAGCTTAAAATTAATTTCCTGGAACACACCATGGAAGATGATGCTGATAGTGTTTCTATTGGCTTTTGGCCAAGACATACGGTCCCTGTGGTTCTTGGGATTCACAAAGATAAACAAGGTGCTGTTGTTTTTAAAGGAGAGGCTCAATGTCTCCCTTTTCCTGAAGAGAAAAGGATTGCATTTTTGAAAGACTCTTTATCTATTGCTCACTCTAGCTTTTCAAATATCTCAGCCCCAGGAGATGGTTGGTTGTATTCATGTGAGAATAAGCAAGCAGGGGAGCTTACTTCTGAATGCATTATTGATGCTATTCAAAGAATCACAACAACCTCTCTTTACCTTCAAAAAACATTGTCTAAAAAATATTCCGTAATTCCTCCCAACATTAAAGAAGATCGTTGGGAATGACTTTTTTTAATCCAGAAAAATTTGACGAAAAATCGCTTTATGGAAGGCCTATGTTTATGGACCTCCAACCAAAATCTGGGCCAAAGGCCCCCACTGGGACATCTTTAAGTTGCCAGAATTGGGAGATTGAAGCAGCCTATCGCATGCTTCAAAATAACCTGGACCCTAGGGTGGCTATTGACTGGCAGAAACTAGTTGTGTATGGTGGTTCGGGAAGAGCTGCAAGAAACTGGAAAGAGTATTGGAGAATACTGGAAACTTTAAAAAGACTAAAACCTGATGAAACCCTTTGTGTTCAGAGCGGAAAACCTGTTTATGTTGGAAAAACACATGAAGATGCTCCAAGGGTCATAATTGCAAATAGTAACCTGGTCCCAAAGTGGGCAAATGAAAAATGCTTTAATGAGCTCGACCGCAAAGGTTTATTTATGTACGGGCAGATGACAGCTGGATCTTGGATATATATTGGGACACAGGGAATTCTCCAAGGCACGTATCAAACATTTGTTGCACTTGCTGAAAAAGAATATGGCACTACAGACCTTTCAAATAGGTGGATTCTTACAGGTGGAGTCGGTGGAATGAGCGGTGCACAACCGCTTGCTGGCGCAATGTCTGGTGCATGCATAATTTGTGTAGAGGTTCTTGAAGAAAGGATTAAGAAAAAAGTTCAACAGGGTTTTTGTGACAAGATGACAGGTAGTCTAGAGGAAGCATTGAAGTGGAAAGATGAAGCTGTTCTTTCTGGCAAAGGGTTGTCGATTGGTCTTGTTGGGAATGTTGCAACGGTTGCCAAAGAATTACTAAAAAGAGATGAAATTCCGGACATAGTAACAGACCAAACATCAGCACATAACCTTCTGTCCTATTGGCCTGAAGGAGACCTTGATGAGTTGGATAGATTAAGAACCTCAAACCCAACAGAATATGCAAAACGAGCACAACAAACAATCATTGAGCATGTAGATGCAATTCTTGGAATGAAAAATCGAGGGTCTATTGCTTTTGATTATGGAAATGCACTCCGTGACCAAGCTTATCTTGCTGGGTTCAAGCAAGTTAAAACCAAAAATGGAGAATATGCTTATCCGGGTTTTTTGCCAGCATACATTAGACCTCTCTTCTCAAAGGGCATGGGGCCTTTTCGATGGGCTGCCATTTCTGGGAATAAAGATGATATTAAAAAAACTGACAAAAGAATGCTGGAACTTTTCCCAGATGACCCTTTCTTAGAAAAATGGATCAATCTAGCTCAAACAAAAGTTCCGTTTGAGGGGATGCCTACAAGAATCTGTTGGCTCAAGTATGGCGATAGAGCAAAAGCTGGTTTGGCCATGAACGACATGGTTAAAAACAAAACCCTAGATGCTCCGATAGTTATTGGCAGGGACCATTTGGATACGGGCTCTGTGGCAAGTCCAAGCAGGGAAACCGAGGCTATGCTTGATGGTTCAGACGCAGTTGCTGATTGGCCGCTTTTGAATTTCGCACTAAATACAGCATCTGGTGCATCCTGGGTCTCTTTCCATAGTGGTGGTGGTGTTGGAACTGGGATGTCGATGCACGCAGGGATGGTTGTCGTTGCTGATGGGACATCCTCAAAAGAAAAAAGGTTGCAACGAGTTCTTACGAACGACCCTGGAATAGGCATTGCGAGACATGCTGATGCGGGTTATGAGGATGCAAAAGAAAATGCTGGGAATATGGGTATTGATCTTTGTGACTAGCTAAATATTTTTTTGTATTTTTTCCTCAGGTAATTCAAAAAAGGCTCTTCTGTAGGACGACTTCCCGTAACTTCTTCTATCAACTCTTCAGTTCTGTAAATCGAACCCCTTGAATGTATATTTTTTCTTGACCATTCTAAAGCTGGAGAACAATCGCCTTTTGCCATACTGCCTTTCCAATCAGGAACATCTTTTGAAAGCTGTTCTGCAAACTGGGCTGAATAAAGTCTTCCAAGAGCATAGGTTGGGAAATAACCAAACCCTCCCATTGACCAATGGACATCTTGCAAAACACCTAGTGTATTGTTGGGAGGAGTTGCCCCAATTAATTCTTTCATCTTTTGATTCCATGCATCTGGTAAATCATCAACAGAGAGATTGCCTCTAAATATATCTCTTTCTATTTCAAACCTTAAGATAACATGAAGCGGATAGGTAACCTCATCAGCTTCAACCCTGATTAGAGATCTTGAAACCTTATTTGTTCTTCGCACAATTTGCGAATGTGTTACCGAATCTGCCCTTCCGGGAAAATGCTTCTTGAAAAAGGGCAAAACATATTCCCAGAATTCTGGGCTTTGCCCAACAATAGACTCCCAAAACAAAGATTGGCTTTCGTGGATCCCCAAAGAAACAGAATCACTCAATGGTGTTCCGTGTTCTTCTTTGCCAGAGGGCAAACCCTGTTCATAAAGGCCATGTCCCGCTTCATGAAGAGACCCGCCAAATGAATCAAAAGGATTTTCAAGGTTGTATCTTGTTGTCAGCCTGACATCCCCTGGCCCAGCTCCGGAGCAAAATGGATGCACCGCAGTATCTATTCTTCCTGCATCAAAATCAAAACCAATGTGCTTAGCCCCCCATTCACAGAATTTTTTCTGCTCTTCCTTTGAATAGTGCCCCGCAACAGGATCTTTCTCAATCTCCCCTTGCCAGTTCAAAATTTCTTCTAGAAGGGGTGTTAGTTTGTTTTTTAGTTTCGTAAATAATGTATCAATCCCTTTGGCGTTCATCCCTGCCTGAAAGCTGTCTAGGAGAGCATCGTAAGATTCGGTTTCGTAGCCAAGGCATTCTGACCTTTCCTTTGAAAGCTCGATTAGGTGTTTTAAGTCATTTCTAAAAATTGAAAAATCATCTTTTTCTCTTGCAGATTTCCATGATTCA
>CAYNKD010000036.1:0-9250 GCA_964397735.1 uncultured bacterium
TTACATTGGCCATCGTTCTGCTGTTGTAAAAAGGAGAACTGCTTTTGAATTGAGGAAGGCAGAAACTCGAGCTCATATAGTTGAAGGGCTTTTAGTTGCCCTAAAAGATATTGATACTGTTATTGCAATCATTAAAGGCAGTAAAGATCGGGAAAAAGCAAAAACTAACCTAGCTAAGGAATTGAAGATATCCTTATTGCAGTCTGATGCAATCGTGAGAATGCAATTAGGAACTTTAACAGGTTTAGAGGTTGAAAAACTTCAAAGTGAAATGGACGAATTGCAAACTGCAATAAACTGGTTCAAGAAAATATTGGGAGAAGAAGAAACCCTCAAGAATGTTTTAAGAGAGGAAATGGAAGGTTGGCGTGACAAATATGGAGATGCTCGTAGAACAAAAATTGATTCTAGAGAGGCTGCAGATGAAATATCTATTCAACCTGAACTTCAAGTTGTTGTTTTCACTGAAAAAAACTACATCAAAAGAATCCCCCTCACAGATTTCAAAACCTGGAGACGTAGAGGGCAAGGGATTAAGGGAATCACCCTTCAGGAAAAAGACAAGGTTAAACAGTTAGATCTTTGCTGGAATACGGACGAACTTTTCATGTTTACAGATAAAGGAAAAATCTATTCAATTCCTGTTTACGATGTTATTGAAGGCGGAAGAGGGGCACGTGGAATCCCTGTACAAAACTACAGAAAAGAATTACAAAAAGAAAAAGTAGTTTGCATAAGGGCCAGGAAAAAAGAGAAAGAAAGCCTTTTGATCTTGACTGAAAAAGGAAAAGTGAAGCGTCTTGCTCAGAAAGATGTAGCAAAAATAATGAGGCCCGGGAAGAAGGTTATGAGGGTAGAGAAGGGAGACAGGATAGTGAATGCTCTGTGGGTTGATGGGAATGACAGAGTTTTGACAGTAACTGCAAACGGCAAAGCATCTCACCTTGCAGCATCTGAGATAAGGGTTATGGGAAGGGGAGCTGGTGGAGTTAAGGCTATGACTCTAGAAACTACAAAAAGAGGAAAACTGATTGACAGCATCGTTGATGCTGGAATTGTTGGGCTTGAGTCAAAAGTGTCAGGAAGACTTGAAGCTGTTGAAGAGCTTGACGATGGGTCAAAACTTGTAACAATAGAGCCAAAAGGAATTTCGCCCTTTGCAGGGAAGATTATCGAGGCGGTCGGAAGCAAGGATGAATATACCGTGAGGATAGATACTGGGTTAGCACCTTTCCCCGAAAGGAAACTTCATTTTCCAGCCAGAAGTAAACTTCTTGTTGAAATGGGGTCAAAAGTTAAAGCTTTTGAAGAGATAGTATCCCTCCCTTCAAAGTATAAAAAATCTGTACAACATAAAATACCCAAACAGATGTCTCTTGGGGTAAAGATGTCAAAGAAGAAAGAAACGATGATCTTGAAGGGGGACAGCTTGACTATCGGGGATAAGGTTTTATTCATCACGGATAAAGGATTAGGGAAATTGATGGATGCTCACCTTGTGCGTAAGACCCATAGAGGATCCAAGGGAGTTAAGATTTATTCAATTAAAACTCCAAAAGGATCCAAAAGAAAAGGGGTGGGACATCTTGCCAGATGTCGTGCAATTGGAAATGAGAAAGAAGTCGCTATTGCAACAATTGACGGCAAAGTTTACAAAACACAAATTGATGAAATATCACAACAAAAAAGATCCAGTCGCGGAGTTATCGTAATTACATTAAAAGCCGGTGACGAAGTTGCAGATTTGGCAGTTATCTAAACCACAAAGCATTTTATTGAAACAAGAAAAAAAAACAGCCTTAAGAAAAGACTTAGAACACTCTCTTGCAACTGATTTTGGAATTCGGATAGAAAGATCAAGAGCGCAAGATTCCAAGTTTTCAGAAGCCTCATATGAAACATTAAATCAGGAGAATATCTTGAAAAAATGGAAAAACTTAAATCAAGACAGTTTAAAGGTGATAATTGATAGTGAGAAAATTTCCGTCCAAGCAGGTTCCCCTTATGAAATCAATTATGAAGATCTGAATAAGTCTATTTTTGCAAGCCATGCTATTCGACTTGCTAAATCAATAAACAATTCAGATGAAACTAATATTTTTTTTGATTTTTCGAAAAATATAGAACTAGATAAAAAGATCATTTCAGACCTTTGCTATCTTTTCTGCTCTTTGAGGGTTGTTAGGTCACTATGGTTTTTGAATTGTCCTACCGAGTTTCAAGAACATAAGAAAAATACAAGATTCATAATAAAAAATTCATTAAGGTTTATGTTGATTTCAGGTACTCGTAAAGAGAAATAACCTTTTCTTCAAAGTCCTGTTCGGCAAAACTGACTATCGCTCTTACAAAATTCTCTTTGTCTACTAAGAGAAGATAATTTGCATGTGCAATGTCAAAAAAGGTATCCTCTTCAATGATTTCCATCCCGCTTTTAAACCCTCCAACAACAATACCTTCCACATCTTTTTCAGGACCTGTAAGCAATTTCCAATTTTTTGAATCTATTTCAAATTTTCGACTGTATTCACTAAGTGTTTCAACATTATCATGTTGTGGGTCAACCGTGATGCTTATTGTTTGAAGTTCAATTTCTGGGTTTCTTTCCTTAAAGGTTTTTAATTTTGAGGTTTGAATCGGGCATACGCTTGTGCATCTTGTAAAAAAGAAATTAACCATCCACACTTCTCCCATCATGTCCTGTGATAGGAATTTATTGTTATCTTGATCAAGAAGTTGAAAAGATGGAACCTCAAAAAGTTTTGGCAAAGAGGTCTTTTTTGCGGAGTTGGCAAAATAGAGAAAAACAAAGGGGAGCAATGCCATTGTTAGAACCATTGGTCGAATCCATTTTTTTGCTTCTTGATAATTTTTGGGAATCTTGAACATTATGGCTAATTTTATTTTTAAAGTTTAGAATTCAACATTATTAAATGGTAGAAAAACATCTTAAGGTTACTATTTTCGCAACAATTTTCTTGATTGCTCTGGGGGGATATACCACATCTAGTGGTTCGGGGATGGGGTGTTCTGACGCTTACCCCCTCTGTGATAGCGGCTGGCTGCCAAATTTCAACAACCCGGAACAGGTAACAGAATGGCTTCACAGGTTGGGGGCAGTGATTGTTGGGATTTTTACTCTTCTTGCATTTTTTAAATCTTTCAAGTTAAAAAAAGCAATGCCAATCGCATGGAGTTCACTTACGTTGCTTTTGGCACAGGGGGCATTAGGGGCTTATACCGTTAAGACAGAGCTTGAATCACCGACTTTAATACTTGCACATCTTTCCACAAGCATGATTTTCCTTGGGAGCTTGGCAATATGGCATAACGTTCTTTCACCATTGAAAGAAAACAAGAATACAGGTTCTTTTACAAGCCTTTCAAAGGTTTGTGCAATGGTTACCTTTATACAAATAATTGTAGGGGCAATTCATGTTCATTTTCTAAAGTCTCCCCATGTTTTGATAACACATATAATCCTCGGCTTCTTGGTAACTGGGTTGTCAATGAGCGCCATGGCAAGAGCGAGAAGGACAAAACAGGATTCCTCTCTTTTAACAAAATCAAAATGGGCTGGATTCCTTTCGGCATTTCAACTTGTTTTAGGTGCTCTTGTTTTTCTTTCTCTTGCTGCTAAAAATTACCCAATTTATATAACAGGGCATTTAGTGATTGCTGCAATAATTTGGTACATTCATGTTTCGAATTCTTCCGCATCTTTACTCGGGTGGAAGGTTGAAAAAGAATAATCCCTATTTGGAGATCACCAAGCCAAGAATAACTTTTTTGGTTTTGCTTAGCGCAGCTGTTGGGTTTTTTGCAGGCGTTGCTGAATGGAACGCAAATTCTTTTTTAAAACCATATTCAGAAGTTCTCATGGCTGCGCAAGAATCCGGTTTTTTGGAAAGTTTCGGAGGTACTGCTAATTTTTGGCAAAGGTTTTTATTTTTGCTCCTAGGAACCGGTTTGGCTTCTGCTTCAGGCAGTGTTTTTAACAATATTTTAGATAGGGATATGGATATTTTGATGGACAGAACAAAAGAAAGGGCTCTCCCGAAAAGAAAAATCAAAATTCAAAATGCTTGTCTTTATGGTTTTTTTCTTTTGTTTTCGGGTTTTTTAATTCTTTATCATTATTGCAATCCCTTATCGGCAGGGCTAGTTCTTTTGGCAGTTTTTCTTTACGTTATCGTTTATACATTGCTATTAAAGAGAAAAACTTCATTTTGCACTGTCCTTGGAGGTGTTCCAGGAGCCTTACCGCCTTTAGTTGGATATGCGGCAGCCGTTAACAATTGGGGCTCTCCAACAGGATTGGCTTTGTTGATTTTTTATGTTATGTTCCTTTGGCAGCCTCCGCATTTTTGGGCTTTAGCCTTAATGTATAAAGACGATTACAAAAAAACGGTTTTTAAAATGCTCCCATCGTTGGTTGATGAAGCAGATACAAAAAAACAAATTTTGATTTATACGATTTTAATGACCATCTGTACACTTTTCTTAATCATAGAGAAGGTTAGTTTTGCCGCAATTGGCTTTCTTTTACTGGCAGCAACAGCGGTTTACTTAAAGGAAACAATAATTCTTTGTTCTCCAAAAAATAAAAACCCAATGGGAAAAAAATTGTTTAAAACATCTGTTTTCTTTATGTCTCTTTTCATGATTTTATTATTGGTTGAATTTTCTCTTTTAACCTTTTAATAAAGTTATACAATATCCCCTTGATTAAGTTTTTTAATTTTGTTTTTAATCTCTGGTCTCCTGCGAACTGGCTAGACCCTGCAGGTCCTGTTGCTTCAGATCAAAAAGATCTATTTCTTTTTACCCTATACATCTGCTTGGCAATCTTTATTATCGTGGGGGGCTTTATGCTCTATTCGATAATCAAGTTTAAAGAAGTTCCTGGAGATGACAGAATCCCTAAACAAGAGCATGGAAGTGTTAAATTAGAAATTGGTCTAATGGTAGTTTCAGCCATTATCTTGGTAATCATCACAATTCCCAATGTAAAACTTTTGTACAAGTTGGCCGAACCCCCCAGGGGTTCGAACCCATTGCAGGTGAATGTAATAGGTCATCAGTATTGGTGGGAGTTTGAAATCCCTGAATACGATGTCATTACGGCAAATCAGCTAACAATCCCAACTAATCGACCAATTGAATTTAATATCAGCTCAGTCGATGTTATACACAGTTTTTGGGTTCCTAGATTGGGAGGGAAGGTTGATGCCGTTCCTGGACGTAATAATTACCTATGGCTTCAGGCAGATGAGCCAGGCTTATATTATGGGCAGTGTGCAGAGCTTTGTGGCTCCTCTCATGCAAAGATGAAATTTCAAGTTTACGCTACGAGTGAAGAGGATTTTCTAAAATGGGCTGAAAATGAATCTTCACCCGCAAACCTCCCAACAACTGAATTGGCCGAAGAAGGAAAGGCTCTCTTTTTGACAAAAATGTGCATTACATGTCATGCAATCAAGGGTTATGAAGGCGCCATAGGGATTACGGGTCCTAATTTATCCCATTTTGCAAATCGAAAAATGCTGGCTGGAACATGGATGGAAAATACAGAGGAGAATTTGGAAGCTTGGATAAAGGATCCCTCTAGTTTCAAACCAGACAACATAATGACTTTGCAGGGGCCTATGTATATGAATGATGAATACGCACTCTCTTATGAAGAGATAAGAAAAATTACTGCGTATCTTAGGGAGCTTTATTAATGTCGGGGCATAGTGAAAAATTGGCCTTACCAAGATTCCTCTCTTGGCTTAAAAAGAGACCAACAAAAGATGATGGGTTGGTTGGATGGCTAACTACAGTTGACCATAAAAGAATAGGAATTTTGTATCTTTACACATCTTTCTTTTTTCTTTTTGTCGGAGGTATCGAGGCTCTTTTTATCAGAACACAACTTTCAGCGAATGACTTAGAGATTTTTGTTGGATCAACATACAACCAGCTTGTAACAATGCATGCTACAACAATGATATTTCTTGCCATCATGCCTTTGGCCGCAGCTTTTTTCAATTTTATAATTCCTCTCCAGATTGGAGCTCGAGATGTTGCATTCCCTAGACTGAATGCTTTTTCATATTTTATGTATTTAGCTGGTGGAATTGTATTGAACGCATCTTGGTTTATGGGAGGAGCTTCAGGGGCAGGGTGGTTTGCTTATGCTCCATTAACCTCATCAACATACAGTCCAGGCCATGGTGTAGATTTTTGGATACTAGGATTGATTCTGACTGGAATATCCTCAACGGTTGCAGCAATAAATTTCATAGTAACAATAATCAACATGAGGGCTAAAGGGATGACCCTCATGAAGATGCCCGTTTTTTCATGGATGGCTTTTGTGACAGCATTTTTACTTGCTTTTGCCCTGCCAGTAATAACAATTGCTTTGGTTATCCTGTTCATGGATCGTAATTATGGAACACAATTTTTTGAAGCAACTGCTGGAGGTGATCCGATATTATGGCAGCATTTATTTTGGGTTTTTGGCCATCCTGAAGTTTATATTATTGTTTTACCAGCATTTGGTATCGTTTCAGAAATCATTCCGGTATTCTCAAAAAAACCTTTATTTGGGTATTCGTTAGTTGTTTTATCAGGGGCTGCAATAGGTTTTATGGGTTTTACTGTATGGAGTCATCACATGTTTGCTGTGGGAATGGGGCCGCTTGTTAATTCCGCTTTTTCCATAACAACTGCAGCTATAGCAATTCCAACAGGTGTAAAGATATTTAATTGGATTTTAACTTTATGGAATGGGAAGATTAAATTCTCTGTACCAATGATGTATGCAACAGCTTTGGTCTTCTTGTTCATGATAGGAGGATTTTCAGGGCTTATGCATGGCGCTGCTGCTTCTGATTTCCAGCAGCATGACACCTATTTTGTTGTTGCTCATTTCCATTACACAATCCTGGGCGGCGGGCTTTTTGGCTTTCTTGCAGGAACGGTTTATTGGTTCCCGAAGTTTTTTGGAAAGATGATGGACGAGAAGTTTGGGAAGAAGTTGTTTTGGTGGATTTTTGCCAGTTTCAATTTAACCTTTTTCCCAATGCATTTTCTGGGGACTGCAGGCATGCCAAGAAGAATCTACACTTATTCAAAAGACATGGAATGGACAGCATTAAATGGATTTATAACCCTTGCCTCTTTTGTCCTTGGGATATCACTTCTTATTTTCTTTATAGAAATGGTGAAAGCAGTTAAAAGCAAACAAAAATCAAAATCCGATCCATGGGACGGCAGAACTCTTGAATGGAGCATTCCATCTCCACCTCCTGTATACAATTTTTCAGACCTGCCAAAGGTCAGCAAAATTGATGAATTTTGGGAAAGTAAAAACTCTGGAGAGAAAATGAAATTTTTGCCCAGGGATCCACACGGTATCCACATGCCAGGAAAATCATGGATGCCCCTAATCACCGCTTTTGGTTTAATGATTGCTGCTTTCGGAGCGATTTACGCATCTGACTTGCGCCTTGTAGGGCTAGGAATTTTCTTCTTAGGTTATTATGGGTGGGCTTTAGAGGGAGAGGCTGAATATTATCTTCCATATCCAAAAGAGAGGAAAAAATAGAATGAATCTTCAACCTCTTTTCAATGCTTTTGTTGTTTTTGGTGTTTTTATCTGCATACTTTTAACTTATTACGCCTTAGTGAACCTCTTTAAAAGCTTCCCAAGAGGAAAAATTGCTGCTCCACGCGAGAAAGAAGATGGTCATGAAGATGAAGATCATGTTGACACGTATACGGGAGAGCCAAACATCAAGCTTTTCTGGTGGATTTTTTTAGCTTCAGACTGTATGTTTTTCGGGTCCTTGATAACCGCATATTTAATTTACAAGGGGCAGAGCCTTAATGGCCCTTACCCAATGGAAGTGTTTGATATGCAACTTACATCAATCAGTACATTCATACTTTTGCTAAGTAGTTTTTTTATGGTCCTGACATTGACAAGCATACAAGAAGGAAATTTGAAGAAATTTAGAATATGGTGTTTTTCAACCTTTTTGTGCGGAGCGACATTTTTGTATTTTCAGGTTTATGAATTTAACCATTTCATCCATGAAGGGTTGAGGTTGAAGACAAACTTGTTTGGGAGTACTTTTTACCTTTTGACAGGAACACATGGGGTGCATGTGGCAATAGGGGTTTTATGGTTGCTGGGAATGTTTATATATTCTTTCTGGGGGGGGATAACAAAAAAGAGAGCTTTAGAAGTTGAAATTGCAGGGCTATACTGGCATTTTGTTGATGTGGTTTGGATTGTTATTTTTTCTGTTATTTATTTGTTGGAGATTCCAATTGGAGGTTGATTTATGTCAGACAATAAAGATCATGCATCTGTAAAGCAATATACACGAGTAGCAATAATACTAGGTTTGATTACCTGGCTTGAAATAGTTATGCCAAATTGGCCAATGCAATGGGTTTTTACTTTTGGACTTTTGATTTTGGCTATAGTTAAATTCAACTATGTAGTACAGGTTTTCATGCATTTAAAGTATGACAATAAATTCTTCACAAGTCTTTTATTTTTTGGTTTATTTTTAGCGATTGGAACAATTTCTGCATTAATGAAAATTTACGAAAGAGATTTTACTCAACCTTCAGTAGTGATTCAGTCTGCGAGTCATGAGGGAAGTGATTCTCATTCGGGAGACGAAGGAGAAGTTGAACCGGGTTTGGAGGAATGTCTTGAAAGAACCCCTTTCAACTTGGAGATTACCGCTTCAGACCCCATGAACTTTGATAAAGACAACCTTATTGTTCCTTCTTGCTCCACGGTGACTTTGACGCTTATAAACAATTCAAATATGGAACATAATTTTGTTCTAATCGAGGAAGGCAAAAGCAACGAGGTGGGGATTGCTTCAGTTGGTGCTGGGCCATTGAACAACTATGTTCCAGAGATGGCTGAAGTTCTTTTTGGCGGAAGCCTTGTAAAGCCAAACGTTACGGAGACATTTACTTTTGATAGTCCTCCGGTTGGGGAATATGAATTTTTATGCACTTTCCCAGGGCATTATGTTTTTATGAAAGGTTCTTTCACAGTTGAATAGAAGTTGGTTTTAATTAATTTTTTTCTTCATCCAAGTGAAAGCCATACAGGTGAAGAAAATTTATATCTTTGGAATAATTCACCCGAAATAATCGCTCTCATTCTTGGTTTATTATTGGCTTATTTTGTCATTGTTGGACCAAGGAGAAAAGACTGGGTCAAGGATAG
>CAYNKD010000037.1:0-8805 GCA_964397735.1 uncultured bacterium
TCTCAGAAAAGTAATGATTAACCCCATCTTTATCAAGAACATAAAAATAATAACTATGACTTGCAGGATTAATTGCTGCATTAATGCTTGAAAAACCAGGAGCTGAAATGGGGCCAGGAGGCAAGCCTGGATATCTATAAGTGTTATATTCACAATCCATATTCAGATCCCTATAAAGCAGTCTAGTAGGTTTTTTTGTTTCTAAAAAATCAGATGACAAAGAAAGTTCAAAACAAAACAAAACAGTTGCATCAATTTCAAAATTCATATTTTTTTTAGACCTATTTCTCATTACTCCCGAAACAATTTCCTTCTCGCTTTCAACCCTTGTTTCAGATTCAATAATTGAAGCAATCGTAAAAATCTTTTTTGCCTCATCTTCAGACAAGCCACTCTCTTCAATGAAATTATTTGCAAAAGAGAATAAAGGATTAATTATTTTTAAATATTTTTTTTTATGAGATTCAAATGAACTGACATCAGGGTCATATGGCACAAAACCTTCAACAAGATCAATCTTGTAGGTATTGGCAATGATGTAATTTGACTTGTAATCATACATTTTTTTATTTTTGCAAATCTCGTTATTTTCAAAAATCAAATTACATAATTTTTTATAAGAAGAAACCAATGATTCTCCTTCATAGATGGTTACTTTTTTGTAATATGGTCTATATTCCTCCAGTTTTCTAGATACATCCCAAGCCCATTCCTTACCAGTTAGGTGAATTGGCCCTACATTGATTCTTTTATCCCCATTGCTAAATCGCCAAACAAAACGAATAGAGTTCGGATGCCTGATGATTTTTTCTTGATGAAGTTTTTTTAAAATTTCCTTTGAGCCAAAAGAATGTTCAGAATTAGAGGGTTCCCACAGAACATACTCGCCAGAAACGCCTGTTGGACCAAAAAAAAGGTAAAAACAAATGGCTAAAAAACAGATTATCAAAGATAAATTTTTCAAAAATTTTATTCCTCAAAATTATAAACCTCGAAATTCTGAATTTTTTATTAATAAAAAAACAAATCCCAAGGATTAAAGAAGAATTAGAATTAGGTACCATGAAAATAAAAAACATATTTTTTTTGAGTATATTTTTCTTATTTTCTTCATGTACCAATATATTTGTTGAAGAAGAAAATCCTTTAGAGAAGATGCAAAAAACAATGGATGCAATGCAAGAGCAAAGAGATGAAATCCCGGTTTTTGGATTTTATGGATTCTCTCCAGTTGACATTGAAGAAAATGACTTATGGATTGGAGATGTAGCAACATTTGGACTTCAGTGGAGAATACAGCCAAAGGAGCTTCAATGGGGCTTTGCCAGCCCTTACTGGCTTGGGGTAAATCTTGGGACCCATGCAAGACTTTTAAAAAATTCTCCAGCCCTGCAGGAAGTTCGGATACTAGATGAAATGCTAGATATGGAAAAGTTCTATTTGGGAGAATACAGCTTTGAAAACGATATCGTTAAACTGACAATATACATATTTGAAGATGACCAAAAGAAAAAACTAGTTGAGGAATCAGATAATTTGGAAAATCTATACAACCTAATCTCATTGACCACAGAAAAATTGATTAATGACTTGGGGGTGGAGAAAAAAATCGAATGGACTGAGGACCAAATACCAAGAACAAAAGAAGCTATGAAAGAATTTGCTTGGGCAAGTAGGTATCTAGACAACAAGTGGTATGGATATGGCTTGACTCACTTAAAAAACTTAATAGAACTTGAGCCAGGATTTCTTCCTGCTTACAGAAGCCTCCTTTCGATATATAGGAATCAGGACAACCTAGATGCAGCTGTTGATCTTTTGTCAGATATTAAAAATGCTCAAAATGACCCTGTAATACAAGACAATATTGGGAAAATACTTTTTTTCAAAGGAGATTATGAAAATGCAGAAATAGCATTTAAAAACTCTCTTTCAATAAACCCTCAAAATGCTGATGCCATGTATTACTTAGGAAAAATAGCAGAAGCTCAAGGAAATGAAAAATTAAGACAGTCAATGATGAAAAGTTTTTTGGACATGGGTAGTACTGGAGGGGCTCTGCAAGCTGCAGCAAGAGCTTCAATGCAATTCAGTAACTCGAATGCAATCATTACATTAAAGCAAAGGTGGAAAGACAGAAATCTTTCAAAATTGCCTCCAGGAGCTTATCCTCAATCTGTCAACAAGACATTAACCTTAATTGGAGAAAAAGCCCTTTATGATGGTGGAAGAATTGGGTTTCCTACAGGTGTCGTGAGTGACGTGGATGGATTCTGGGTTTCAGTACATTACAACAGTTACGGAGAAATTATTAAATTTGACTGGAGTGGAAACATTGTCACAAGAGTCAAGGAAAAATTACTGGAACCAAAACATCTTACATTCCATGAAAACAAACTCTACATATCAGATGTGAGAAAAGACCTTATCTACAGGCTAGAAGGCGCGGAGCTGATTGAGTGGTCAAAAGAGGTAAACAAAGTTGAAGGATTGACATCAAGCCCTTATGGAATATGGGCAATAGACAAAAAAAGATCAACAGCAGTCCTGCTTGACTCAGATGGAAAAAAAATAAAAGTTGAAAAAGAAAATCTTGAAACTGGAAAAATTGAAAAAAAGACAAAACAATTTGTATTAAAGAAAAAAATATCTACCCCCTTTGCCCAACCAACTGATATTGAATGGGGTAAAGATAATCTTTTTTGGATTCCTGACGAAGCAATGGGTTCGATTGTCGGTTACGACGCTGACGGGACTGAAGTTGACAGGATTGGCTTGAATGGAGTTGGTCCTGGAGAATTGCTAACCCCACATGGAATAACATTCAACAATGGTTGGACTTTTGTTTCAGATACAGGAAACTCTCGAATTCAAGCTTGGGATGAGGATAATGTCCTCAGAATCATGTATGGAAATAATGAATCTTTCTCTAATATATTCAATAGTCCGTTTGGGGTTGCCGTATCTTCGGATCAGAAAGTTCTAGCAGTAACAAACCCGGGATCCAATAGGGTTTTGATATTCGGAATAGAAGATAAAAATTGAATCTTCCCAAAACGCTAGAAAAAAAGCTAGAAAAAATTAAGCTACCTGCAGTTTTTGGTTGCCCTTCTCCATCACTTTTATCTTGTCTTATTTCTTCAAAAAGTAAAAAAGCTGTATTAGTCGTCCCAGAAAGTGACTTGAGAATTTTTCAAAAACTTTTAAAGTCAGCTAAACGCCCTTTGAACCAAAAATGCCTTCCTTCAAAAAATTCAAACCTAACGCTCCTGACTTATGAAGAAGTTAGAAATTTCAAAACAAAATCTTCTGATGAAATCATTTGGGAAAATGGAAAAAAAATCAATAAAAAAACTACTTTAAAAGATTGTCTTCAATCAATCGGATACGTAAAAAAGCCATATAGACCTGAAGCTGAAGGTGAGTGGCATGTTGTTGGAGATCGATTGCACATATGGATTCCAAACGAAGAAAAACCAATCAATATTGACCTTTTTGGAGAAACTTTAGATGATCCAAGATATGAAAAAATAATAATTCCATCTCTTGTTGACGGAATTCGAATCAAAAAAAACGACTACCTTAATTTAGGAGAATGGTGGCTTTATAGAGATGGAGAAATTGAAGAAGAAATCATCCTTCCAAAAAATGTCAAAACAATTAAAATTTCATCAATACCTAAGCCAAACGACATATTTAAAGTTACTTACAGCGATAATATTTTTTCAGGAGAAAAAGAAGAAAAAGATTGGGAAAAATTTCTACATCAGAAAAAAATAAAACTGATAAAGTCTGGAAAAAATCGAGAATGGGGAATCAATCTATCTTCTCATGAGTATTGGGAAAAATTAGATATATGGATCTCTCCAACTCCAAATGGAGAAAGGAGCAAGAAAAGAATATTCTCTTTGGAAAACCTGTCAAGCGGAGAATATCTTGTTCACAAAGATCATGGAGTTTGCAAATTTGGTGGATTAAAAACAATATCAGTAAATGGGAAAAAGAAAGAATTCATGAGGCTTTTTTTCCATGGCAATGATGAAATTTTAGTTCCTGTTATTCTCTTAAACCGTGTTCAAAGGTATATCGGTCCAAAAATAAAAAAATTAGACAAACTAGGAGGAAAGAGATGGCAAAAAAGGGTTACTAAGGTAAAGAAAGAAACGTTGGGTTATGCCAAAGATCTTTTTGAACTCTACAACAGTAGAAAAGATGCAAAAAGAAAAAAAACCTGGGAAGAAGATGCTGACCTTGAACACATGTTCTCGAATAGCTTTCCCTATAAATTAACAAGCGAACAATTGCTTGCGTTGAATGAAATATTTCAAGACATGTGTTCAGGAAAAGTCATGAACAGAATCCTTGCAGGAGATGTTGGTTATGGAAAAACAGAAGTTGCCCTTAGGGCTGCATTTAGAGTTCTCCTTAACAATTCTCAAGTTGCGCTTCTGGCTCCAACTACTGTTTTGGTACAACAACATTACACAAGAATTAAAAAAAGGTTAGATCAATTCGACATTGAATGTTTTAATCTTTCTAGGCTGACTTCTGAAAAAAGAAAAAATGAGATCTACAGAAAGATTAATGAAGGAGAAGCCTGTTTTGTCATTGGAACTCACGCACTTCTCAATGAAAAAATTGATTTTAAAAAATTAGGCTTTCTCATAATAGATGAGGAGCAAAGATTTGGAGTCAGGCATAAAGAAAAACTGACAATAAAAAACAAAGACATAGACGTTTTAACCCTCTCAGCAACCCCTATTCCAAGAACCTTGTTTACATCCTTGGTCGGATTAAAAGATGCAACAACAATAACGACGCCCCCAAGCGGGAGAAAACCAATAAAAACAATCATAAAAAGATGGAATGAAAACTATGTTATCAAATCGATAGAAAAAGAACTAAAAAGAAATGGAAAGGTTTTCTTTCTACATAATCACATACGAACAATTTCAGAAAGGGAGAAATGGCTGAAAGAGAGGTTCTCGAATGTAATTACAGTTCATGGAAGATTGGCTCCAAAAACATTAGAAAGACGAATTTTAGAATTTCTAGAAAAGCCAAAAGCAATACTCTTGACGACAACAATAATCCAAAATGGTGTTGATTTTGAAAATGCCAACACCATCATAATTGAAGACACGACAAGGCTTGGTCTGTCACAGCTGCATCAATTAAGAGGGAGGATTGGAAGAAGAGACAAGGAAGGTTTTGCTTACTTTTTCATGCCAGAAAAAAAAGAAATATCAATACAGGTTCAACAAAGACTGAGAAAACTTTCTCAATATAGTGATTTAGGAGCTGGATTTTCAATTGCAAAAGCAGATTTAGAGCTTAGGGGAGCTGGTGAAATCCTAGGAACAAGCCAGTCAGGACACATGTGGCAACTTGGGCTGGAATTCTTTTCTGAAATACTGTTTGACTCAGTAAATTATTTAAAAAAGTCCAAAATAAAAAAAGATCCGGATATTTCAATACCCTTCTTTGGAATGCTTCCAAGCTGTTATGCCGAAAAAGAAAAACTATCAATGTATTCTTATATTTTTGAAGATGCAAATGACGAAGACGTAAGAAGTCTAAAAACAGAATGGTACAAGAAAAACCAAATCAATAATTCGGTTGAAGATCTTCTTTTAAGCTCTATGGTTTATAAGACAGCAAAGTCGCTTCCTATACAAAAAGTATCTTATAAAGATAATTATTTAGAAATAGTGCTGAATGAAAGACCCAAAAATAAAAAACTTCACAATTGGACTTTAAAAAACAAAATTCTTAAAATAAAAACAGAACCTGAACCAAGGAAAATGCTTGAAGAGTTGGAAAAATTAGAAAAAATCATTTCTTAACTTGCTGTATTTCTTGAAGAATCACTAGTAACTCTTTTAAGGATATGTCTTCCCATGTTTTGTCTAAGATTCCATACCAGTCAACACTTCCATAAACCCTAGTTTCTCCATTTGCCATTGTTCCATTTAATGGCCAATACGCCCAATCAACATCATTCTCCTTTAAATACCTAATGAAATTCAAAAACCAAAAACCACCTGCTGAAGAATCCTCAACGCAGGATGGATCATTGCTACATATACCAAACTCGCCAATCCAAACAGGAGAAGCCCATGGCTTGCCATCCTCCAAAAGAAATCCCCACAAATAATCAAAATCTTTTTTCATTTCCTCATAATCCTGAAATTGCGGATGAAACCAACTGTAATCATGGATTGAGTAAACAACCCTATTGGGAATCGAAAATGAAATTGGGTTTTTAGAAACTCCACTTAAGTCTGAAGCATAATTTATGCCTTCGACAACAATCAACTTGCTTGGATCTATTTTCAAGACAGCCTCTCCTGCACGCAATGCAGCCCCTCTCCAATCAGTCTCTTTGGCTCCACCCCAAGTTACTCCACCCCTAAGCTCATTCCTTAAGTCAAACCCAACGACACCTGGATGATCCTTGTATCTAAGAGCTAAATTTTCCCAACTTCTTATCCAGGATTCTTCGGGATAATCTTCAGTATACCAAAGTCCATTTTCAAGACTGTACCAAACAGCTTCGCTGGAATGATTGTCAAGTATCACAACAATCCCTTCTCTCCATAAAGATTCAATTACAGCATCCATAACTTCAATGGGTTTCATCCCTTTCATTTGAGGATTAGAAAAAATAACGCTATCAGACACAGGATTCTTTTCAAGAGTCATTTCAATAGAAAAGGGAAGACGTACAGAGTTGAATCCAAGTGAAGAAATTTTTTTTGAGATTTGATCTACATGCAAAATCTCCAAACCAGCAGGAACATAATCTAATTCCTCAAAGCCATACCAATTAACACCGGCAAACTTAAATCTTTTGTTTTCTGCATCCATAATCCAGCGACCTTCTGTATGGAAAGGAACAGGAGGTTTTTGAATTTCTTGTTTTAAAAAAAAGAAAAAGAGATAAAAAAGATTCATTAGCTACTAACGTCGTAGGTAACTATTTCCAACCTATGCCCATCAGGGTCATCAAAATAAATCGAATAACAATTTCCATGATCAACAAATTTATATTCGATACCTCTGCCCTTAAGCTCTTCACAACCTTTTTCCCAATTCTCAAAATCTGAACCAAAAGCCAAATGCTGGAATGCCAAATCATTTCTTTTTGGATGTTCTCCTGGGTTTTCACCTACAGGAAAGATTGCCAACCATTGATCACCCAAGGTTATCTTTAATGGATTTCCAGGCTTATTGACTCCAACAATCTCAAAACCCAGAACGTCTCTATACCATTCAGCTGATTTTTCTGGATCTGTAACCGTCAAAGCTACATGGTTTATTCCGTCAAGCTTCAATTTACTCGCATAACAACAGACTTAGTTGCCATGTAATGTTCTAGAGCCTCATAGCCATGCTCTGAACCAAGCCCACTCTCTTTCATGCCTCCAAAAGGTAGCTCATCATAAATCTTTGAAATGCTGTTAATCCAAGTGTAACCAGATTCAATTTTTTCAGCAGCCCTCATTGCACTATCCAAATCCTTCGTCCAAACAGAAGAGCCTAGCCCGAAAGGGCTATCATTTGCCTTTTCAATGGCCTCATCCATACCTGCAACTTTCCACAGTGGCAAAGCTGGACCAAAAACTTCTTCCGTGTTCATTTTGCTATCTTGAGAGCAATTTTCCAAAACTGTTGGCATTAAATAATTGCCTTTATCATAAGAATCTCCTGATGGCCTTTTTCCACCTACAAGTATCCTTGCCCCTTTGCTTACAGCATCATTAAATTGACCTTCGACTTCCTCCCTTTGCCCCTCTGTGTGCAAAGGTCCCATCCTATTTGATGTATCAAAACCTGAACCTACTGTAATCTTCTTAACTTTTTCAACTAATTTTTCCTTAAATTCTTCATAGATTGGCTCATCTATAAAAACTCTCTTTACAGCCAAGCAGGCCTGTCCACAATTAAAGAACCTCCCAACGGAACATGCTGAAACTGCCTTGTCAATATCTGCATCAGACATAACAATGAAAGGATCACTCCCTCCAAGCTCAAGAGTCACTCTCTTGACTGTTGAAGAGGCTTTACTCATGACATCCTTTCCAACTGGTGTTGATCCTGTGAATCCTATTTTTGCTACATCAGGATGAGTTGCTAATCTTTCTCCAACAACACCTCCTGGACCACAAACAACATTCAAAACTCCTGCAGGGAGTCCAGCATCAAACATAATTGCAGCAACCTTTAAAACTGTTAATGGGGTTGTACTTGCTGGTTTTAAAACAAAAGTGTTTCCAGCAATTAACCCTGGCCCTAATTTATTTCCCGCTAAAGATAATGGGAAGTTCCAAGGTGTTATAGCTCCACAAACACCTAAAGGCCTCTTTAATATCAAACCCATTCTCGCAGGATTGTGATCTAAATTTGGAACAGATCCTCCTCTGAGGGATTTCGCCATTCCAGCATAATGTTCTAAAGTGTGTGCAAACCTGAAAATTTCCATTTTTGCTTCTTTAATTGGCTTCCCTTGCTCAGAAGTAAGCAATGCTGAAAGCTCATCTACATTTGACTTTACAGCATTAGCGCAAGAATAGAGTATCTCACCTCTTCTTGCTGCAGAAAAAGCCCACCAACATTCAAAAGCGTTCTTTGCTGCCGATACTGCAATGTCAACAATTTTTTCATCACCCGTAGCAACAGCTCCAACAACAGAGCCATCCGCAGGATTCAAAACCTTGGATGAATCGTCTCCCGTTACCTCTTTTCCGTTTATAAAAAAACCCATATTAATCATTTTGCACATCCTTATGTAAATCCATTAAT
>CAYNKD010000038.1:0-8751 GCA_964397735.1 uncultured bacterium
ATGACTTTGTCAACGATGAAGTCAATTATGTTTCACAACCCCTCTCGAATGCGAGACAAGGTTCACTATTAGGTGCAGGAGAATGGGGAGAATTTACACTCGAAACACCAAATGGGGATTCATTATCAGTTTTGATTAATTTCAAAAACCAAACCTTGTCAGGGTTAGGGGACTGGATTAATGGGAATGCAAAACCAGGCGATGTTTATGGTTTTGAGTACCTAGGTTCTTCAAGGTTTAGACTTGCTAAAACGAAAGAGATCAAAAATCCCATACTTGAAGACGATGAATTAGAAAAACTCCTCAAGCTACAAGAGGGGAAGGGGTTGAAGATAAAAGATTTAATTATTGAGGTGTTAAAGGATAATGTTAGTGGATTAACATTCAGTGGGATATTTAATCGAATAATGTTTGCTCAAAGGATTTCACGAAGAGCTTTGATGAGTGAATTAACACGATTTTATTGCTTTGACTCAAAGGATGAAAGATGGAAATATTATCCAAAACGAGAAGAGTTTGGTGAAAAATTCTCCACAAGTGCCTTCCCAATATTAGGGGTAGAGACACAGTGCTGGGCTATTAGAGAAACCATAAATCCACTAAAAGGGGATTCCCTGAACCTTAACAACCCCTCCATCAAGACCAATGATTTGTTCGCAGTTATTAACGAAAAGAATGAATTAACAAATGTTTTTAGGGTTAGCAAAACAAAAGGAAAATTCATTGTTAAAGATTCAACAATTTTTGAACCAATTTTGCTAGAAGGATTCACTTTACCGCAAGGAAAATTAAAAATTATTGAAAATTCTTTATTCTGCGACATGAATGAAATTGCAGAAAAGAAACTTTTGGACTCCGAAGTTTATGCTGGGATCAAGAAAGCATTTACGGAATTTGAAGCAGAGGTTACCGTCAATCAGGAAATAACAAGCAGCTTGGAGGATTTAGAGGGGCTACTCGAGGACCCAGGTTCAGCAAGTCCATTTGGGGGGCTAGCATGGCAGCTACAGCAAAAGTTCAATTGGAAGGAATTCCAGAAAGTGCTAGATGCAAAAATCTATTCTCAAGAACATGAAAATCGACTTGATGTAGAGAAGTTTTCACAATGGCTTACAAAAAGACCAGTTGCCTGGGATTCGAGGTCCATTATTTACCCTTCAGGTCATGGAGAGCTAACAACAGCTATACTTGAGGCAATTATTTTAATTATGAAAAATGCTGACTACATGATTACAGACCAATCTTTAAACATAAGAACCTCTCTCGGGAAAGATTTTGTTTTTGATTGGGAGAAATTGATTTCTGACAAAAAAAGGATTGAGAACATCGTTAATTCAGAAGCAAGTTTTCAGTTGGTCGAATTCCTCGCCGGTTGGTTCAGGCGCATAGTCGACATTGTTGAGCCAAGAAAGTTGGAAAACATTGTCACAAAACTCTCTTTCAGCCTTAAGGGGATTGGGTCTGTAGAGCTTGACAGCAGGGATCTCCCTGAATTCATGAAAGGGCAGAAAGACTCTTTGCAATCATCTTCATTAGGGGCAGAGAAGCACATAAGGTACTCAAGCCTTTTCGCTGATTTTAGAGGTTTCTCAAAAGCGAAAATCAAAAAAACACTAAGCCTCATATCTTCAAACATCTCAGAAGGCGGGCTTGTGGTAGTTGTATCTTCCGAAGATCAGAAAATACAGCTAAAGGAAGGGGTCTTGGAGGAACAGTTATCCATGGGGCCCGTTATTGCAAAGTCATATATCTTTTGATTTTTTCCCAAGGGAAAATTGGCCCAGGGTCAATTTTTCTTCCAGGAGAGATGTCTGAGTGACCTACAATATCAACACATTCAGGGTGATTCTTTTGCAACCAAGCTAAAAGTTTACACAAGGATCTTATTTGAACATCAGGCCAATTTCCCCATTTTTTTCCAAGACAATTCGTATACCCAAAATTCCACTGATCTTTATTCTCTACAAATCCAGGATTCACTAATTCAATTCCGATTGAAGAATTATTTAAGTTTTCTTTCCCTTTAAAGTGAGACTTGCCAGCATGCCATGCTTTATTTTCAGTATCAACCAGTTGAACGATTTTCCCCAATTCATCAAGAACGAAATGAGCCGAAAGTTTTCTTTTTTGCAGAATGGAGAATGCTTTTTGAATTGAAAATGTTTGTGTATAGTGAATCACAATGAGGCTTGGGGAAATCTTTGTTTTTTCAAAGTGAGCTGTTTTTTTATATTTTGAAAAAGGACAAATCATTTTTATTTATTAATTTTATCTATTTCATCTGAATAAAAAATACAATATCATCTGTGAACAAGACCAATAAAGCAAACCATGAAGAATTGGCAAGAACTCTCGGGCTTTATGACGTAACGATGATTGGGGTTGCAGCCATGATAGGGGCTGGGATTTTTGTACTTACGGGCCGAGCTGCAGGTATTGCTGGACCAGCTTTTTTGCTGGCATTTTTTTTAAACGGGATTGTTGCCATGCTGACAGCAGGCGCATACGCAGAACTCGGGTCCTCTTTTCCGGAGGCTGGAGGAGCTTTTATGTGGGTTGCTCAAGGTTATCGAAAGATAGTTTCATTTATAGCTGGCTGGATGGGTTGGTTTAGCCATGTTGTTGCTGTTGCTGTGTATTCCCTAGGGTTTGGTGTTTACTTTCTAGAGCTTCTAAACTTCTTCGGTCTAATGAATCATCCGGAAGATCTTGGCGATTCTTATCAGCAATATGTCAAACTCGGAGCTGTGATAATCTGCTCTGTTTTAGCTTGGGTTAATTTTGTTGGTGTTTCAGAAACAGGAAAGTTTGGATCAATTATGAGCACTGTCAAAGTATTGATACTTTTGCTTTTCGCAATTTTTGGGTTTATTAGAATTTTTCAAACAGATGGCTTTGTTCACTACGAGCCATTTTTCATATCCTCAAGTGAGCATGGTAGTGCAATATTGGTTCTTTTGGCAATGGGGGTAACATACATGGCATTTGAAGGCTATGAAGTTATAGTTCAAGCCAGCGAAGAGGTTAAAAATCCAGAAAGAAACATTCCAAAAGCCATATTTTTATCCATCTTGGTAGTTCTTCCAATTTACCTACTTGTTGGGGGAGCTTCTCTTGGTGCCTTGGATGTGAATGCTGTTCCAGAATCTCTTGGGGGCAGATTTTCCGAAATCTTAACTTCTACAGGGCAGCCTTCATCAAATTACAACTTGATGGCATTCCTTGGGGAAAGGGCAGTTGTAGAGTCAGCAAATCAATTTGTTTTGCCTTTCAGTTTCCCTGGCTCTACATACACAACAGGAATGTTTTTAGTAATCTTGGCTGGGATTGCATCAACTACTTCAGCTTTAAATGGGACCCTTTTTTCTTCTAGCAGGGTTGCTTTTGCAATGGGGCGCGAGGGTTTGCTTCCTTCGGTATTAGGAAAAATACACAAGGTAAAAAGAACTCCGTACATGGGGCTCCTTGTCACATCCATTATCGTAATTGCAATCATTTTAACAATCCCAATGGCTGCAGTTTCTGCTGCTGCAAATGTTATGTTTTTGCTATTATTCACACTTGTGAATATGACCTTAATCAAATTAAGGAAAACTAAACCCAATGTAAAAAGGCCTTTCAGGATGCCTCTGGTCCCACTTCTGCCAACCATATCAATAATTCTTCAAATCGTGATTGCAATTGGAATTTTTTTCATACCAGTTTCTCCTTTCGAACAGCACTCCACAGAATCTCCAGGAGCGATTGCTTGGGTTGTTACGCTAATCTGGATCTTTTCCGGGCTCTTGCTTTACGCCGGCCCTTTTAGAAAACTAAAACCAATGTCCAGGTCGAGGGTTGCAACCCAAGACACAATGTACTCTCCACAAGAGAATAGCATACTCCTTGCTGTTGCTCATGCAAGAAATCAAGATTCCCTATCCCATCTGGCAGAAAGTTTGGCAAGAGAAAAAGACAGCCTAGTCCACATCGTTTCCATTGCCACCATCCCCGAAACAACCCCATTAACCTTTGCTCCGGAAAGAGATGTAAAAAGAAAGCATGATCTAATTGAGAGAATAAAAGACTATCTTGAAGCTAAAAAAATTAAAATAAATTCAAGTGTTGTTGTTGGGAGACACCCGGCTTCAGTTATATGCTCTGTATCCGAATCCAGGGGAGCAGATTTGATATTAATGGGATGGAGAGGAGGCAAGAAGAAGAAGGGCTTGTTTTTAGGAGATACTTTAGACAGGGTTTTAGCAGATTCTTCAAAAACTGTTGCAGTGCTGAAGCATGGCAGCAAAACTCCTTACAAGAATGTTACTGTAGCCATTGGGGCAGGGCCAAATACAAAAAAAGCCATTGAAATTGGTTCCCGGATAGCATCCTCGAATAACGGAAAATTTTCTATGCTAGCTGTTGTAAAAAACAAAGAAGAGAAAGAAAAGACAAAAGAGAGACTGGCTTTGTTTCAAAAGGGGATTGAGGAAACAAACCCAACATTAAAGGTAGATTTAAAAATCATTAAATCCAGGTCGATCAAAAAAGCAATATTAGAATCATCAGAAGGAAGTGACCTTTTGGTTCTTGGAGCAAGTGTTAATGGCATCTTGGATAAAGCTCGACTAGGGAATATTCAGGAAAGCATTGCCAGGGAATTTGCCGGTAGTGTTCTTACCGTGAGGGTTCCTGAGGCTAGGGTTAAAAGGTGGATACATAGGTTGTTAGATGAAGAATAAGAAACTAATATTTTTACTCCTGTTGTTTACAGGTTTTTTTGGTTGTTACAGACCTGCTATTCCGTGGAAAATAACAGCATCTTCAATTATTGAAAGCGAAGAGGGTGTCAAGGCAGCTTTGAATTGGAAGGGGGGGCCTGATGGAAAGCCTGTCAACATAACGGTCATCTACAAACTCTCAGGAGATGGGGAAGGTGCTCAATGGGAGCCTGTTGCACAAACGGAAAAATGGAAGAATGTCCAAAGTTTAGACTTTTCACAAAGTGGGGATTCTCTCATTCTTGCTGCAGATGTCAGATCAAGAGATATTTGGCTTTGGGATATTGAAAAGCTTCCAGTTGAATTTACATCAAACAAAGAAATAGAAGGCGACGTAGTCTTTGCAGGAGATTTGATTGTTTTTAGGAAAAAAGAAGGGAAGGCGCACAATCTTTTTTCTAAATCTATAAATGGAGTTCAAGGGAAAAGACTAACAAATGACACTTCTGTAAGATGGAATTTGAAGGTTTTCAAAAGTGGCGGAGAGTTTAATCTCATCCATAATGTTTTAAATGGAATGAACCTAGGTATCTCAAGTGTTTCTTTAAGCGGGGCTAATTCAGAAAGGATTTTGGATGAACCTGGGCCAGAAGTTTCTTTCGACATTGCCGAAGGGAAGATAATTTATTCAAATGAAAATAAATGGTTTTTATGCAAAAATGGGATTAGGCCTTGGCAGGAAAACTGTGAACAAAAAAACATTTCAGACGAATTCAGTTGGACTGGAGATGTTTTTGTCTTAAACCAAGGAGTTCATGGCGGGATTGTCTCAAAAGTTTCCTCCCCAAGCAAGAATAGCCTATTGTACGAAATTGAAGGGGAAATGTTTTTTAATTCTTACGAAAATGGCAACATTAAAAGTTTGAAATCCAAAGGAGATCTTCTTGGGTTAGTTGTAAATAATCCCGCAACAGGAGATTTTTTCAGAATAGAAAAATTTGATGGCTTTTCACTAAAGCCCCTTCCCCCTATTTATCCTCCTGAGATTGATGACTAGACTCTCCCCAAAGCGTTCTTAGGTGTTTTAAAAGCGTTGGCTTTGGGTAGTTTGACAAAACCCTTACGCCCCAACCCTCTTTTGTTTTTGGGAGGATAGCCGACCAGCCTTCCAAATCCAAGTCAAGCGCTCTTTTGAAAATTTTAAAATTTCTATTTTCAATCTCCTCTTTGAAGTAAACCAAATAAATATAGCCATCTTTTTCTTCAGAGAGGTATCTTGAAAAAACCCCCTTTACAACTGAATCGCCATTTGTTTCATCAGCAAGGAAGAGAACTTTCCTTTTACTTGTTCCCAATATTTTCTTAGGTAGAAAAAATAAATCATTTTCAGATTTCGATGATTGAGAAACGCTGTAGTTTTTATTTATCGTTGGGGGTTCAAAAAGATGGTCATCCAATTCTTTTTTTTGGATGTTTATTTCAATGATGTCTATTAACTCGTTTTTTGCCCCCTGTTGAACCCTTTCCCTTCGTATTGGCAAGCGGTATTCTTTATGGAGCCAATAGGTTGTTTTTACACCTTCTTTTTCCCAAGATTCCTGTGAAGTTGATACAGAAAGAATATCTAAGCCATCAATAGTCATTTCTTCCTTATCCCAACCCGGATCTTCCTCATGAATCTTTTCCACCTGTTCCCAAATATGTCCAGGCATCAAAAGGCGAGATATCTCTTTGCTTTTCGCGAAAAATGTTCTATCAAAAAAGAGATTTATATTCATGTCATTCATAACATAAACATTTTCATCAGGGCCTAATATGAAAAACTGATTTTCCACCTCTTCAAGATGCAATTTTCCATTTTTTGAAAAATACTGAACACTTTTCTCGCTTGTCACCTGTCCTGCAACGCTTTCATAAAATTTAATTTCCCCCTGGTAGGAATATTCAAGATTTTCCTGAAGGAGGCAAAGAAGGAGAAATAAAAACATTTAAGTCAAAAAAGGATCTTCTAAAAGCAAAGAATTCAAATCTGAAACGTCACCACTCAAGCCTGTTTTCGAGGCTCTTTCAACACGGTCTAAGCTTATCTCAATTTGATGGTCGTTTCTAAATGTGTCCCTTACATATCCCCATCCAAAATATGAAATACTGATAGAGAACAATGCAACCATTGAGAAAGAGTATCCTGCCATTGAGGTAACTGCCCATTTTCTTTTTTGATTTTTTATTTTTTGAGCGATGAGGGAAGACAGGTTTTTTTCAAGTGTTATTGTTTTCACAGTTTCTAACTCTGGAATTATTGCTTTTTCCTCCTTCATCAAGTTATGCAGGATTTTTTTTATGCTCCCAGGAGTTTTTTTTACAGGAAGGGTGTCTTTGAGTGATTTTAAAAACTCTCGATTTTCTTTTTCTGAAAAAAACATCATTACTTATTATCCATATATTTTTTAAATTTGATTCGAGCTTTGTGGATTCTCATTTTTACAGCAGCAACTGAACAGTCAAGTATTTCAGCAATATCTAAATATGTTAATTCTGGCTGTATAGCTAACAGCAATGCCTCTCTTAGGTTTGTAGGAAGCATCATTAATGTTTCCCCAATTTTCTCTGCATGTATTTCCTGCTTGAGGATGTCTTCTGCGTTAGGGTCTTTTGTATCTCCTGGATCAAATACGTCACTATCTTTATTCGAGGCAAAAACACCTTCAATTGAACTAGGCCTTCTTCCCTGCGAGGACAAAAGTGTGTTCCCTTGGTTCCTTGCAATTGTAAAAAGCCAGGTTTTGAACTTTTTTTTAGGGTTGAACTTTTTAGCATATTTCCAAACCCTGAAAAACGATTCAGCTGCAGCACTTTCCGCTGTTGCAGGATCCTTTATATAAAGGCTCAGAAAATTAAATAAAGGGGATTGATATCGCTCCACCAGCTCATTTAATGCCTGGTTATCATTTCTGGCTACAAGTTCCATCAATTTTTCGTCAGTTTTATCCTCAAGGGTCATACCTGACTCCATCCTATACCTCTCAATCAGGGGTTTTGTTTCTCAAAAAGTGAGGTTTGGATACAAACTCCTTACCAGAATTAGGGGGTCCAACTTATTAATAAGTTGGATACCTTGTTGAAACTACAAATTCCTGCGTCCCGTTATTCAGTCTTGAATATCCAACATGGAATCCGCGATCTCCATGCGGGGAAAGGACGTTGTCAAAAACAGGGTTCATGCTGATTGGGATATCAGCGAGACTTGATCCATCCCAACCCGTAACAATGTCGCCACCCCAGAGATTCCCCTTTGCGAATCTATGATTTAAGACAAAGTCAAAAGGAGCTTGATGTTCCCACCAAAAAACATGTTTTTTGCCACTTGGCTCCATCCCTAGAGATATTTTTGCAGCGGCAAGCCCAACAGGGTCATAAGCCATTGCGATCAGCTTTTCTGGCCCGGCTGTCAATGGTGTTGAAATTGACCACTCCCTGGAAACAATTCCATTTGGATGGAGAGAACCACCTGAATCACTCTGGTACACCAATGTTAGGTATCCATCAGAGGGGTTGATCTCAAAATCAAATGAATCAGTAACATTTGTTGCTATAAACTGAGTACTTCCACCCCAATTATTGGCATCACTGCAGTCGCTTGTGAGTAGGCAATGGTAAAGCTTCAAACCCAAGCCTGCATTATCTGCTCGAGCAATTATCACAATGCTTCCTCCCGCGATCTTCATGACAGGGGATGTCCCTACTGCAGAAAACCCCCCGTTTGCTCCATCGATAGATACGTAATTATTCCAATCTGTAAAGTCATAGATTCCTGCCTGTAGGTTTGCTAATGGATAATCCATCGAGAGTAATTCCATATTAATTGGGTTGCCTAAATCATCAAAACTTTCTTGCCAGGCCAAGAGAAGAGTGTTATTTGTTGTGTCAATTACAGCAGTTGGGGCCCCGCCACCTACCGTGTTTGACAAGCTCGACCCACACCCCTGTAGGCTCCCCCCCGCTGACCATGTTCCATCCCAGCACCAATAGGTTACATATGTGTCAGCACTTG
>CAYNKD010000039.1:0-8725 GCA_964397735.1 uncultured bacterium
ATATAGATTTAACTCCTTCTGAAACATACATTGATTCAGGACCTTCAGATCCGACAAATGAAACCAATGCTGATTTTGTTTATCATGATGATGAAGCAACAGATTATTTCATGTGTAAGCTCGATGGGGGAGATTGGGAACAGTGTGATGGGTCTCAAAAGAGCTATTCAGGACTCTCTGAAGGAGTTCACATGTTTATGGTTAAATCAATTGATGAAGCTGGAAATGAAGACTTGACACCAGCGGAATGGAATTGGACAGTAGATTTGACCGAACCAGAGACACTAATAACAGACAGTCCTCCCAGTCCAACACCTGACCCAACAGCTACTTTTGCTTTTGAGAGCAATGAACCAAACAGCACATTTGAATGCAATCTTGATGGATTAGGGTGGGAAAATTGCTCCAGTCCAAAAACATATATAGGATTGGCTGACGGGAACCACAGTTTTGAGGTAAGGGCAACTGATGCTGCTGGAAACCTTGACTCTTCTCCTGCTGTATGGAATTGGGTAATTGATTCAAGCATTCTTCCCCCAGACACTTTTATAGACAGCACACCACCAGCAAAGACCTTTTTGAGAACAGCAAGCTTCTCATTTAGTTCCGATGATGCAGAAGCAACTTTTGAGTGCTCTTTGAATAATGGAACCTGGGAAGCGTGTTCCATACCAAAAGACTATATAGGTCTTCCTTTTGGAGACAATAACTTTAGAGCTAGGGCTGTAAACGATTCTGGCTTAAAGGATCCAACCCCGGCGTCATATGACTGGATCGTTATTACTGACCTGTTTTCCAACTTAACTTCTGGTCCTGATATGCAAGGTTCTTTCTTCACTTCAATAGCGGTAACAGACGTGAAACTCGAATGGAATGACGGCTATTCCGACTATGGATATTCTCATTGCACTTCATCGACCCCAACAAGCGCTCAGTGTCAGTATCATGTTTATACATATGAAATGAGTACATCTGACAATGGTAATAAAGGACAATGTCCAGCAATGGGTGATTCTGGTTACGACGATACAGAATACACTGTTGATTGTTCAGATGGAACCTGTGGTCTTGTTTTGAGCACTTTGAATTCAAGTTCAAAATATTGTTATGGAATCAAGGCTCTTGCTGCTGATGATTCAACTGGAACTGCAGCTGGTCCAGAAACATCTCTAACACATCCAACATACATGTACGACAATTTTGAAGGAGATGTTTTCTACGATGATGTAGCCCAAACTGGGAATTGGCTTTCAACCTCATTTGGCAACACTGAAACATCTTATTTCCAGGTTTGGTCAAGCTCAGATCCTGGCTCTTCTTATTCTGGTCAGTCATGGATAGCTGCATGGAATCCGGATACTCAGAATTATGACAATGACGAAGATCCTATATTTATAACTCAAAAAGCTCTAGACCTATCACAAACAATGAACCCTGCATTAGTTCTAGCCCATCAGTTAAACAGGCCAGACCAAGACTTTGAAGATATTTCGCTTTGGGTTAATACAGACCCCTCAAATACTGACAATTGTTTTAATGGAAACTGGGAAAGTTACACTTCGATATTGAATAATGTTGTTACAGAAAATGGAGTAAATCCTTCTTTAGATACAACTGATTGGACATACCTCTATCTTGACCTTAGTGAATTTGCGGGAAATTCAAATGTTTGTATAGGGTTAGGACAAAGGACTAACAGTGCAGGTGTTGATACAGGCCTTCTCTTTGACGACATTCAAATTTTAGAACAACCAGATTTCACTAAAACTCTTTTTTATGAACCTTTCCCCGGAGATGGTTCAAGCTGTACTGATCAGCATACATGGACGGAAATGGGATACTGGATAGATGACACTCAATGGTGGAGGGTCATCCCGGGAGATGATGGTAATCTTGATTGCAAAATGTGGATGACTGGAACAAATTCAACATCTGGAAATTATCTAGATGGTTGGACTTATGATGATGCATCACTGCAGATAACATATCCATGGCCTTCTGGAGATGTAAATGGATCCAATGGATTCTTTGTTTCTGAAGGTGGATGGACGAGATTGTCATTTAATGAGCTTTATGAAACTCCAAGTCCAAGCACATTTGGAATAGTTGTAAGGTGGAGTGACAACCAGATAGATGATTGCTACATGGGTGGCAATGTTTATATGTACGGCACGAGCCTTGGAGATACTTTTGCGACTGGAAGTGGAACTGGGTTCAAGAGAACAATTGACTTAAGCGCATTTAGAGGCAAATATGTTTGTTTCATATTCTGGGGAGAAGATAGTCAAACTTCTGGAGAGAATGCAGATGGTCAAGATGGTATTGTTGGAGCCGGTTGGCAAATTGATGAGGTTATTGTAGATACAAAATAAGGTGAATATTATGAACAAGAGAATATATATTTTTTTACTAATCTTTTTGGTTATGGCTTTTTCTTACGCTTCTCACATAAACATAAAAGAATCTGCAAATGGAATGGTTAGGAATCTTGATGACCTAGAAAGAAGAGAAGCTGGAAAAAATCTAGCAATAACTGGAAAATAGAAAGCAGAAATGCGTTTACCCATCTGTTGGTTAAAAGACTTTGTAAGGTGTGATTATTCAGTAGAGGAAATTGCTGACACATTTACGGCAATAGGTTTTGAATGTGAAGAAATCCTAGACGTAGAGGGTGAGAAGGTTTTAGACCTAAGTACCCCAAGTAACAGAACTGATGTCTTGTCTATCTATGGGCTTGCAAGAGAATTCTCAACAGCAAAAAATCTAAAAATAAAAAACCTAGAGCTGGAAGATATTTCAGTAGAGAACAATTATCCAATAAGTGTCAACAGCAAAAAATGCAATTCTTATCTAGGTGTTCATTTAGCTGTTTCCTCCAAAGAAAACCCTCGTATTGCAAAAATGCTAAAACTAATGGGAAGAAATTCAATAAGCCCATTGGTTGATCTAACAAATTATGTCCTTTTTGAAACAGGGCAACCACTCCACCTTTTTCCCTTCTCTTCAGTTCAAAATGGAATTGTTGTTGATCTTGCTAAAAAAAAGATCAAATTCAATGCTCTTGATGGAAACTCCTACAATCTTTCTAAAGAAGATTTGCTCATAAAGGACAAAGAAGGAAATCCTCTTGCCTTAGCAGGCATAATCGGATCTGAAGAAGGTTCATCAAAAGATACATCCAAAGAGTTCCTTCTTGAAGCAGCATGCTTTGAGAATTCTTCAGTAAGAGAAAGTGCTAACAGGATAAACCTACTGACAGATTCTTCTTACAGGTTTCAGCGAAATGTCGACCCTGAAGGCTTTTCAATAGGTGCAAGAAGGTATCTTTGGTGGCTTAACGAAATGAAATGGACAAATCAAATAAAAACTGCGACATTGGTACAAAAAGAAAAAACAAAAGAAAAAACAATAGATATAAAAACTTCTGAAATCAATTCGAGATTAGGGATGATGATTGAAGATGAAAAGATAAGTCAGATCCTTGCAAGCTTAGGGATATTGAAAATGTCAAAAGACAAAGATGGAAGATGGAAAGAAACATGGAAGATAAAAAGCAAAAAAGGATTACGAAAGGGAGAATGGTTAATTCCTTCCTACAGAACAGACTTGTCAATTCCAGAAGACATAATTGAAGAGGTCATAAGGGTTTACGGGTATGCAAACCTTAAAGAAAGTCTTCCAAAGGTTGGAATAAGTGCATCAAGGTTAGATGATTTTTATCATATAGAAAAATACCTTATAGACACCCTGGTCTCTTTTGGGGGAAGGCAAGAAATTCGATCAAGCCTGCTTTCAAAAGAGCTAGCAGTCTTTGGAGAACATATTTCAAAGAACAAACCTCTAAAAATTCTGAATCCAAGATCTGAGGAAAAATCCTTTTTAAGGAATTCCATATCAACATCTTTGCTAAAGGGACATGAACTCTCTAGAAAAAAGGGTTTTTCTTCTAGTTGGTGTTTTGAAATTGGAAAAGTTTTTAACAGCACTAAAGAGTTGTTAAACTTGGGAATAATTGTTGGGGAAGAAGAGGATGGGGTAAGGTTTATAAAAAACCTCATTGAATACATTGCTAAAAAATGGAACTCATCAGTGGATTACTCAAATTCAAGCAATAGTGTTTTTTTAGAAGATTCAACACTCTCGGTAAGTAGCAAGGTCTTCAAAGGCTCTATAGGTGCGATTCAAATAGAAATAGGAAGCAAAAAGGAACTAGTTTGGCTATGTGAATTAAATCTTGACCTACATTGGCCAATGCCTAAATTGAAAATAATTGATTTGCCAAAACACAAATTTGCTTATAGGGACCTAAACATAAGAACAAGAAATTCTGAAGAAACAGAAAGGCTAACAGGTGTCATTAAGGGGATAAAAATAAATAGGATTCAAGAAATATTCCTATTTGACATCTATAAAAAGAAACAAGACTGGAACCTAACATGGAGATTGGTTATTGGTGATGGAAAAAAATCTTACACAGATGAAGAAATACATCAGGCAACAGAAGATTTTAAAAATGAAATCCGAAAAAATAACATTGCTTTAAGTTGACTTTTCAAGACAAGGATAGTGAGCTTATGCTTAAGGCAATACAAATTGCCAAAAAAGGTCTCGGCAAAACAAGAACAAACCCTCTTGTAGGGGCTATTGTCTCATTTGATGGAAAAGTAATTGCAGAGGGTTATCATGAAAAATATGGTGAAAATCATGCAGAAGTAGATGCCCTAGAGAATATAACTCGAAAAAACACAACTCTTTACGTTACTTTAGAACCATGTTCTCATCATGGAAAGACCCCCCCATGCATAAAGAAGATAATTTCAAAAAAAGTACAAAGGGTTGTAATTGGTACAAAAGACCCAAATGAAAAAGTCAATGGAGAGGGCATCAGAAAGCTTAAGGAAGCAGGTATAGACGTTTCTGTCGGCTGCCTTGAGGACGAATGTAAGTTATTAAACTATAGCTATTTGACGGGACTAAAGAAAAGAAGAGCTTCTGTAACTGTAAAAGTTGCAATATCTCTTGATGGAAAAGTTGCTGCTTTTGACGGAACATCACAATGGATAACCTCTAAAGACTCCAGGAATGATGGAAGGTCTTTAAGAAATGAACATGATGCAATTATGGTTGGATCAGGAACAGTCACAAAAGACAATCCGAAACTAGACAGGAAATTAAGAAAAGAAGATTGGAAAAAAATACTAATTGACAGAAAGGGGAAGGTTGAAAGGGATTCAAACATCTTCAAGAATGGGAATATCTATCTATGGGGAGAAGAAAAAGAATCCTTCGGAAAGAATATACATTTTCTAAATGCAAAAAATTTAAAAGATTTGCTAAGAGAAGCTAGAAAAGAAAATATTCAATCAGTTTTATGTGAAGGTGGAAGGCTTGCTGCAGAATTGATAAAACAGAACCTTGCTGACAGAATCATCATTTACATGTCCCCTAAGATAATTGGAGGGAAGGGTATTGGGTTTTCTCCAGATAACTGGACAACATTGTCTGAGGCAAAAAAACTTTCTGATATAAGTATAAAAACAATTGGAAATGAGGTCAGAATGGAGGGGTATTTAACAGATGTTTACAGGAATAATTGAAGACAAGGGGCTAGTAAAGAAAGTAGAAAAATTAGAACATTCCACAATCCTTTCAATAGATTTGAAAAATTTCAAAAAACCCTCGATTGGAGAGTCTGTTTCTATAAATGGAGCTTGCTTAACCCTTAATGGATATAAAAATAACATTGCAACCTTTAACCTCTCTGAAGAAACTGTTCTAAAAACAGCTTTTTCTAAAAATTCTGAAGGCGAAATCGTAAATTGGGAGAGGGCCTTAAAGATGGGGGATGCAATGGGTGGTCATCTAGTTTTAGGTCATGTGGATGGAATTGGCAAAGTCAAGGAGCTTAACAAAATTGACTCCTTAAGCTCTTTGTGGAGAATAGAGTTTCCAGAAGAATTAGATATTTTCATTCAAGAGAAAGGGAGTATTTCTTTGTCTGGAATAAGTTTGACGATAGCAAAGAAAAAAAATAATTTCATTGAAATTTACCTAATTGAAGAAACCCTAAAGAGAACAAATATAGAATCTACAGATATTGGAAATGATATAAACATAGAAGTTGATGTCATTTCTAGATATTCTCTTGGGAAGTGGAAATGAAAGAAAATATTGAGTTGGCAATAAAAGCCTTACAGGCTGGAAGAATGGTTGTTGTCGCAGATAGTGAAGACAGGGAAAATGAAGGTGATTTAATCTGTGCCGCAATACATGCAACTCCAAAGAATATTAATTTCATGACAAAAAAGGCAAGGGGTTTGATTTGTGTACCGATGACCGGAAAGAGATTAGACCAATTAGGCCTAACTTCAATGACAAGAACAAACATGGATCCTCATGGAACTGCTTTCACCATCTCAGTTGACGCAATAGAGGGCATAACGACGGGGATAAGCTCTTTTGAAAGATCAAGAACAATCATGCAGCTTATAGACCCCCTAAAGGGTCCAAATGATTTTAGGCAGCCAGGACACATCTTTCCCTTAAGGGCAAGGAGAGGAGGGGTTTTGTCAAGAGCGGGACATACAGAAGCTGCAATCGACCTATGTGAACTTGCAGGGCTTCCAAAAGCAGGAGTTATTTGTGAAATACTTGAAGAAGATGGGGAAATGATGAGAATGCCCTCTCTTACCAAGTTCTCCTCAAGGCATGACATCCCATTGATAACAATCACTGATTTAATTTCCTACCTTCTAAAAGAGAGACCAAATATTTTCTTGAAAAATAAAATGAAAATACCAAACCAAAAAAACTCTCAAGTTTTAATCTTTCAATCAAAGAATACTGACGAAACCCATTTTGCATTTGTGAAAGGTTCTCTTTCAAAGGATAAAGAAACTTTGGTTAGAGTTCATTCTGATAAAGATTCTGGGCTAGGGGCTGAAAAAAGATTAAACTCTGCATTAGAGCAAATATACAAATCTGAAAGGGGTATCCTTGTTTTGCTCGGATCTAAAGAAAATCTCCAAGAGAATACTGAGAAAGAAATGGAGGAAATGGATTTTAGGTCATATGGCATAGGGGCCCAGATACTAAAAGCTTGCAATGTTGGGAAAATGAAAATAATTACAAACAACAAGAGGAAAATTATTGCCTTAGAGGGTTTTGATTTACAAATAGACTCTACAGAGGGGATAGAAAAATGAAAATATTTGTAATTCAATCAAATTTCAACAAAGATATCACCGATTCTCTTTTCAAGGGAGCAAAGAACATTCTTGAAACAAAAAACAAAAAATTCAGCCATCACTTAGTTTCTGGGTCTTGGGAAATACTTTCACTTGCTTCTAAAATTTTAAGAGACCAAAGAGACGAAGAAAAAACTTCCGGGTCTTCTTTGGATACAGAAGATATTGGAATATTGGCAATTGGAGCAATAATAAGAGGAGAAACTGACCATTATGACTTTCTCTGTAATGCTACATTTAACGGGCTAGCAAGCCTACAAGTCAAATATGGAGTTCCAATAAGCATTGGGATACTTACTACTGAAAACATCAACCAAGCAAAAGAAAGATCTGGTGGCAACAAAGGGAACAAGGGATCTGAAGCAGCTTTAGCACTCTTGAATTTACTTTAGAAAAATATGGAAATTTTTGATTCTGTCAGAAAGTACAAAGTTAGCGAGACAGACTCAATTATTTTTTCTCAATTATCGAAATCAAGGGAAGAAAACGTTAAAGAAAAAGAAATTATTGAAAAAGCGAACATCCCAAAAGCTTCCCTTTACAAAACTCTCGATTATTTTGAAAAATTAGGATTTCCGATTAGTTTTAGTGAAAACAAAGGCATTGGAATTGCAAAAAAGAAGCCCAGATTAAGCCCTCCAGAATTTCTCAAATATTGTCCGGAAAAATTTAAAAATAATTATCACTACTTTACAACGCTAAACTCAACCCATGAATATGCAATCAGATTGATAAAAAATGAGCCGATTGATGAATCTCTAATTATTGCAGAATATCAATCTTCTGGGAGAGGCAGGACTGGCAGAAAATGGTTTTCAAAACTTGGATCTGGAATTCTTGCTAGTATTATCTTGGATTTAAGCTATGTTAAAAGTGAAGATCTAATAATGCTGCCAATAGCTTTATCCTTATCTGTTGCAAAAACAATTAAATCGAACCTGTCATGGCCAAACGACATTATCGTTAATGATAAAAAAATTGGAGGAACCCTTATCAGCAACTTCATAAAAGGTGATAAGAAATATGTTGTATTAAGCCTTGGGTTAAATGTTTTTGGATCAAGTGAAAAGATATCTCCAAGCTTAAAAGAAGCCACAACGATGGATGAAGAAGGAATGATTGACGACTCATGGGAAAATCCAAGAGCGACAATACTAGAGAATTGGATAAAGAAATTAGATACAGAAATAAAGAACATCTCAAATAAAGATAATCTCTTCAAAGAGTGGAGTAAACTTCTGATTGATAGGGGTAAAAAGATATTCTGGATAGATATGAACGGAAAAAAATTCCATGGGGAGTTTATTGAAGGTTGTTGGAATGGAAATGCTTTTGTTCGAGACAAAGATGGAAACAAGCTTGAAATAAAAGCGGAAGAAACCCCTTTTTATAGTTTTAAATAATAAAATATGCTTTTATGGGCCATTAGCTCAGCTGGCTAGAGCGCGCCCCTGATAAGGGCGAGGGCCGTGGTTCAA
>CAYNKD010000040.1:0-8463 GCA_964397735.1 uncultured bacterium
CGAGTTTACAGCCCGCCTCCTTTGGCCACTCGGACATCCCTCCCAAATAAAATCTGTGTGTGTCATACAAACTAGAGATTCTAGCACCTATTTTTATTTTTATATGAATTTAATCAATATTACCCATTCCCCTTTAATCTGGCTTGGCAGGGTTCTCAAAACTTTTTGAGGAGGGCCATCAATCCTTTTTTCATGAATTTTTGAAATCTCAGAAAATAATTGCAAATCTGCATTTATAAATTTGTCTATCAGGAAAATGAAATCTTTTAATTTTACAGGATTCACAAAAACCAAATGAGTGCCTTTCATCTCTGACATCTTACTTAGCCAAGAAAAAATCCTCTTTTCTCCCTTTGGGGGAAATCCCCAAATGAAGCAAGGCAACGTTGGCCACCTACTCATAGAAAGTGCTGAAGATATCGAGGAAGGGCCAGGTAGAGAAAAAATAGAAACATCATTTTGGAGAGCCAAATAAACAACCTGATATCCCGGATCCGCTATATTTGGGGAACCCGCATCAGAGATTAATCCAATTTTTTTACCATCAAGAAAAAGTCTTGAAAGCTTCTTTTTTGAAATATTTTTTTTATTTAAGCTCCATTTAAAAACCTTTGGTGAGCTTGAAATGTCTAATGAGGCGCTTAACCTCCTGTATTTTTTTAAACTCTCAACCAGTAGGCAATCACACCTCTCTATTGTCTTCTTGAGCCTTAAAGAGCAATCTTCTAAATTGCCTATTGGTGTTGATATTATCCAAAGTTCTGAATTTGACATAACTAGAACTAAGCCCGGAAAAGTGTTGGATTTTCCCTTTTCATTAACATTATTATTGAGATAATTAAAAATAGAGCATTTGGGAACCATGCGGAAATAACTGCTGGCAATCCCATTTTTCCTAATGCTATACCAATCAACATCACAAGATAATAAAAGAAAATTATCAACATCGAAATACCTATCCCCATTCCCGCACCTACAGGCTTTCTTTCAAAAGAAGAACCCATGGCTATCCCTAATAAGGCAAAAATAATAGAAGCAAAGGGAACTGCAATTTTTAACTCCGTTTGCGTAGCTAACTTATCAGCCTTCAAAGAATCTCCTCTAGCCCTTATCGTTTCAACATATTTTTTAGCATTTGAATAAGTCATTTCCTGAACATCTTTTGTTCTGAGGCTTTTTATCTTTGTGGGACTTTCTTGAAAGAAAACACGTAACTTTTCTTGTTTTAGATTTGCAAAACGATCATCACCAAGGTTAGAAAGCGTTGTAACATTCGAGAGCTCCCAAGCTCCATCTTCAGAAATATAAAAACCTTTTTCGGCTAGAAAATATTCTGAAAACATCAATTGCTTTTCCTTGTCTTCATAACTGAATAAATGAAGGTTGTACAAGACATCGTTATCTAGATTGTCAGCAAACAAGCTCCATTTAACATTTCCGGATGGGTAGTAAGATTCAAAATTTACATTATTTGACTGAACGTTCCCCTCTCTATAAATCTCTATAACTAAATTTTCCATCTTCTCAACAGAAGAAGGTATAAAAAACTCATTTAAAGAAAGGGAAAGGGAGAAAGAAACGAATCCGACAAGAACAACACTCAAAGACATTCTCCTTAAACTTGACCCAGAAGCCAAAGCGGCCTTCAATTCTCCGCTTGAGGAAAGTTGAGAGAAGGTCAATATTGATGCTAAGAGTATAGTCATCGGGATTGCAACAACAAGAGACTGGGGGATTCCTAATATTAAAAAATCAACCACTTTAACTATTGGAGTATCCATGTCAACAATCATCTTTATTGCCGTCTTGAAAGATGCAGCAAACAAAACGAAAAAGGTAAAAGTCATAAGCCCATAAAGAAAAAGACCTCTTATCTGCCTCAGGATGAAAACATCAATTAGCTTCAATTTAATTTCCCAAATAAATTTCTTTTGCTTTCTTTGATTTTTTAATCTCTTCAGGAGTACCTTCAACTTCTATACTGCCTTCGTTCATCAAATATATCCAATCAGCTATTTTCAACATGGCAAGGTGGTTGTGGTCTGTAATCAAAATCCCTAAACCTCTTTTTTCCTTCAACAAGACAATAATTTCATGAAGTTGCTGAATGTGCAAAGGGTCTACGCCGGTAAAAGGTTCATCTAAAAGGATGAAATCAGGATTGTTTGCTATTGATCGAGCAATCTCAACCCTTCGTCTTTCCCCTCCAGAAAGAGCATACCCTAAAGATTTTCGTAAATGGGCTATTCCCATTTCTTCCAAAAGCTCTTCTATTCTCCCTTCATGTTCTGTCTTTGGGATTTTATTAACTTCAAGAACCAATTTAATATTTTCCTCAACAGTTAATTTTCTAAAGATGCTAGGACTTTGGTCAAGATATCCGATACCCAGCCTTGCCCTCTTGTAAACAGGCGCTTTTGAAATGTCTTTATCGTTTAAAAATACTTGGCCCTTATCTGGCTTGACCAAACCTGTAATCATGTAAAAAGTTGTTGTTTTTCCAGCCCCATTTGGACCCAACAAGCCAATCGCCTTCCCCTTTGGTATCGAGATGTTCACATCATTAACAACGATGCGACTACCATACTTTTTTACCAAGCCTCTTGATTCAATATTTACCACGGGTAAAGTATAAATCTAATAGACAGAAAAGACTAACTTAATTGATTCAATCTAGATAATAATTGATCACTTACCTCAGAAGTTCCTAAATTGCCTCCAAGGTCAACAGTGCTTTTCTTTTCCTTTAAAAGGTCTATTACAGCATGATTTAACAATGCTGCTTCTTTCTTTTTGTTATTATGTTTCAGCAATAAGGCCATACTCAAAACTGCTGCAAAAGGATTGGCTATATTTTTGCCTGCATATTTTGGAGCAGACCCATGAACAGGTTCAAAAAGAGAAATTTTGCCAGGATGGATATTGCCAGATTCAGCTAAACCCAAACCCCCAACTATTTGAGCACCTATGTCAGAAATGATATCTCCAAACATATTTGTTGAAACCAGAACTCCAAAAGATTCGGGTCTCTTGACAAGCTGCATGCTGCAAGCGTCAACATAAAGATGATCTGCTTCAATGTTTGGATACTCTTTCCTAATTTCATTGAAAATATCAAGCCATAGTTGATGCCCATGCCTTAAAACATTGCTTTTATCTACCATGGTTACACGATTTCTAGACTCTTTTTGGGCTAGCTCAAAAGCATAACGAATTATTCTTTCAGTTCCTTTTCTTGTATATTCACCTCTTTGCCATGCCATTTCATTTTCCTTACCCTTGTTTTCCCAACCCCCTATTTGCCTATAAAAACCTTCAGTATTTTCTCGAACAATCAAAAGGTCGATATCTTTTGAATTTTTCAATGGAGACAATTCTGGAACTCTACAAAGACAAGGTCTCAAGTTAACATATAAATCTAACTCAAATCTCAATCTCAACAAAACCCTTGCAGCAAAATCTATATCTAAATCATCTCCAACAGCACCTAAAAAAATAGAATCTGTTTCGAGTATCTTTTTCATCTTTGATTCATCTAGGTCATTCTTGCATTCAACCCAATTTTTCGTAGTCAAATCAGGGAAAGATACAAATTCAACATCATCGCCAAGAAGAAATTTTGCTGCATCAACAGCTACATTTGTAACTTCCGGCCCAATGCCGTCTCCAGGTAAAACAGAAATTTTAAGCATATTTAATTTGGTAACTTAGGTGGCTTCCAAGCATATATTGTATCAAACCAATTCAATTTAAAATCTTCTGGAAGCAAAAGAACTGCATCTAAAAAGAAATGGAACCTGTTGGATTCAATAAAAAATAGTCTAGATTGAATGCCTTCAAGGATTGAAGACACCAATTCCTCAGACTTGCCTGAATAAGATTTCTTTAAATAAAAACTTTGAGTATTGACGTCAAAAAAAATAACCTCCCTGTTCACTCCAAGCTGGACTAAGTACACAATCTCTTTCCACAACTCGTCATTGGCAAGAGACAATACGGCAAAAAGGGCCTCCGTCTCTTTTAATTTTTGCTGGGGGATTCCTTTAGGAAGATATTTTCGAGGATCGCTTCTTGGGTTTAAGTCAAAGTAAGATGCTTCTTCGAGAGGAAACCAAGAATTTCCTTTTTTTTCCTTTCCAATCATTATTTTTTTTTGAAATTGGAATTCAAATAAATAACTTTCTTGAAAAACAACATTGTTTAAAAGAGGAAAGTATTCCGGGGTTTCGAGAAGATTTTGCTCTCTTTTAAAGCTGAAAGAAAGAATCAGAAAGAAGGTTAACAAGAATATTTTTTTTTTGTTTTTTTTATTCATTTTTGAGAAAAGCTCTTCTTGCTCCCTCTATAACCAAATCCATTACCTTGTCCAATTCTCCAAAAGACCTGGCGCCTGAAGCATGGAAATGCCCCCCTCCGCCATACTTATTCGCAATAATTCTTGAATCAACAACCCCTTTTGATCTTAGATTCATTTTAATCAAACCTTCCCCCTCTTCTCTAAAAAGGATAAAAAGATTAACATCCTTGATGGAATTGCACTCCTCGGGAATACCCTCAAAATCAGGAGAGGTTATTTTGTACTTACCCCAATCAGAAAACCTTGAATAAGACCAAGCGATCTTGCTAGCTGAATCAATTTTTATTCTCTGCATTATTTTTGTAAGTAGTTTTATCTTTCTCTCTGGATTTGAAAAATAAACTTCTTCTTTCAAAAATGAAACATTTGCCCCAAGGTCTATTAGGTCAGCGGCGATTTTGAATGTTTCTGAACGATTGGTATTAAAGGTGAAATTTCCAGTATCAGTCATTAATCCCAAAAAAATTGCATCAACTGACTCTTGATCCATCCTTGCATTTAAAAACTTAAATAATTTGTAAATCAAAACTGTTGTTGATGCTGCATCCTCCTCAACATAGTTGACATCTGCAAAAAAACTATTACTTAAATGATGGTCAATGTTCACTGTAAGAAAATCTTTACTCAAAAATGGCCGAAATTCATCATTCAGTCTGTGCTCAACAGCAATGTCCAAAAAAATCACAACGTCATATTTTTTTTCTGGAATTGATTTTCTTATTTTTTTTATACCAGAAAAAAAAGAATAGATATCAGGAATTTCATCAATACAAACACATTCGGACTCTTTCCCTTCAAGAGAATTTATAAGATTTTCAAAAGCAACTAAGCTACCTACAGAATCCCCATCAGGATCCTTATGCGAAAGAATCAGGAAATTCTTATTGTTAGCAATTATTTTAGCTATTTTTTCAATCATCTGGCAAAGACTTATTTAAAATTTCATTCATCTTGAATGCTTTTTCTACTGTATCATCCCAAAAAAAATCTAATTTAGGGATTTTCCTCAAACGTAAACCGCTTAAAGCTCTTGAGATTACCCTTCTTTTTGCAATGTTCATCGTATGCATTATTGTTTTTTTCTTAGAGCTGGAACTACTGCTTATATAAACATCAAGCTTTCCATATCCTTTAGAAAAATCAATCTTCGTTAGAGTTAAATCTGGAGGAATCCTAGGATCATCTAATTGAGATATTTCTCTAGCTAAAGAATTTTTTATTGTTTTAAAAATGCTTAATTGTTTCATTTTTTAAATATTTCTGATTCTGTTTTCTTTCTTCTCTTGATTTCATGTGTTACCAACCTATCGTTTGGCTTAAGGCCTGGCTTTCCAACAACCCTAAAACCACATTCAAATCCTTCTTTAACTTCTTTTACATCCTCTTTAAATCTTCTTAAATTGTCAATCCTTCCTTCAAATATCATTTTTTCATCTCTAAAAATCCTGCACCTAGAACCACGTTTGATTTCTCCAGAATTTACTTTTCCTCCAGCTATTGTTAGTCTAGGAGTTTCTCTAAATATCTCTAGAAGAGTCAACTCTCCGGATTCAATCTCTTCCTCGTCCGCATCTATTGAATCAATAATTTCATTCCTAATATTTTCAACAATTTTATAAATTAAATTATTAACACTTATTTTCACAGATTTTTCCTTTGCTAATTTTGAAGCAGCTCCAATAATACCAACCTCAAAACCTAATATAGAACTTTCTGAAGAATGCGCAAGATCAACATCTCCTGTTGTGACATCTCCAACACCTGAACTGACTACAAACACCTTGAATTCTTCAGATTTTAAAGCGTCTATTTCTTTTTTCATTGCTTCTAAAGCACCATAACTTGAAGCTTTCACCAAAAGTTTAAACTCTTTAGTTGACCCTGTTGAAAAAAGATCATCAAGATCAACAACCCTCTGTTCAGAAGATTTGACCTTGTCTTTTTTTCTTGATCTTAGAATTTTCTTAGCAGCTTTTTGATTCTTAGCTTCTAAAAATTTCTCGCCTGAGGCAGGGATATGATTTAATCCTGTTATCTCAACAGGCATTCCAGGATGAACCTCATTCATCACTTCACCATCATGAGAACTTAAACCTCTTACAACGCTAAAATCCTCATCAAAAAGCAAGACATCTTTTGTCTTTAGTATTCCTTGAAGGATTATTGCAGTACAGGTTTTACCATTATGTTTTATTTCAGACTCAATAACCACCCCTTGAACCTTTGCAGTGCTATCTGCTTTAAGCTCTAAAATATCACTTAATTCAATTATTCCCTCCAAAAGTTCTTCGACTCCATCTCCATTTTTTGCACTTATTGCAAAAAGAGGCACATCTCCCCCAAGACCAGAGGGATTGATTCCAATTTTTTGCAATTCGCCTAAAACTTTGTTTGGGTTTGCTCTAGGGCTATCCATTTTGTTTAAAGCAACAATCATTTCAACTCCTGCAGCTTTTATATGATCGTATGCCTCAAGGGTTTGCTCTCTTGGACCTTCATCAGCAGAAACAACAAGAACTGCAACATCTGTAATCTTTGCACCTCTTGACCTCATAGAGGTGAAAGAGCTGTGTCCAGGAGTATCTATGAAAGTTATCTTTCTTCCATCTTTTGTAGAAGCCAAAGTCGCACCTATCTTTTGAGTTATAGCACCAAATTCACCTGAAGCAACTGAGGTTTCTCTTATATAGTCTAATAACGTAGTCTTTCCATGGTCAACATGGCCCATGACAGTCACAATTGGGATTCTTTGAGTCAAAGACTTTTCATCTACGGATGATTCTGGTTCATATTTCTTTTTGTCAATTATTTCTATATGATCTATTTCCCAATTCTTAAGCAAAGACAAGAGCTGTTCTCTGTTAGGCTTGTAATCTGCATCAAATTCATCATCCTTAAAAAAAGAAAAAATATTTGTCATTGGGATTCCAAGAAGTTTTGAAATATCTTTTATATTCAAGCCCAAATTAATAGAGCTCAACTCTTTGGAAATTTCGCTAACAGAACTGGCTGTTTCTGTAAGCCTGACAGAGAAAGATTTAGCAACTCTTGAACCCAGCTTAGTTGAACTTTTTTTATTTCCAAGTTGGGCCAGTCTTGCTTCTTTTTTCCTGTCTTTCTTTTTTGCCGTGTTAGGAGGCTTCACGCCCAAGGGCTTCCCTTGAAAACCTTTAGACTTTTTCTCTTTATCTTTCTCTTGGGCTTTCTCTTCAGTTTTTCCCTCGATTTTCTTAGAGTCTTCTTCTGGAGCCTTCCCCAAATAAGAAAGAACCTTCTTGACATCATCATCTTCGATGATTGACATGCTTGTATTCACGTTTATGCCAATCTCTTTGGCCTTTAAGACCAAATCCTTAGAATCTAGATTTATTTTTTTTGCTAATTCAAAAACCCTCATTCAGCCTCTTCATTACCTCCCTCTTCAATTAATCCTAAATCATGTAAAAATGTCACTAATATCTGACTGCCAAGTTCACCCACTCCATCCATTGATTCCAGATCACTTTCACTAAAAGTAAATAAATCTTTGACAATCTTAATCTTGTTTTTTTCAAGAGAATTAATCAGCCATTCTGGAAACTGAAATGTTGCTTCTGTTAGTTCTTTCTCAGGCAGGGTTTCAAAAGAAGTTGTATCCCATATGTCTATAGACCACCCTGTTATCCTTGTTGCCAAGCTAACATTCTCACCCTCGCTTCCAATAGCTTTGTTTTTTTCATCCATAGGAACAATTACAATTGCCTTCCTCTTCTGGTTGTCGTCTTCTTGAGACTCTAAAGTTAAATAATTCAATAGCCTTACATTGCTAGAATCAACATTTACTGGCCTCATTGAGTTTGCAATAAAGTGTCTTGCCCTTTCATCCCACTTAACAACATCAATTTTTTCTTGAGAAAGCTCCTTGATTACAGACTGGATCCTTCTTCCTCCGGGGCCTATACATGCACCAAGAGGCTCCACTGAGTCACTATAGGAATGAACAGCAACTTTTGCTCTATGTCCAGGTTTCCTAACAACCCTTTTTATTTCTATTACCCCATCTGAAACTTCAGGAATATTTTCCTCCATCAATAATCTTAAAAATTCAGGATGTGTCCTAGAAAGAA
>CAYNKD010000041.1:0-8417 GCA_964397735.1 uncultured bacterium
TTATGTTTTTTTCCTTCAAAAAACTACAAATTATCTTCCCCATCCTCACCCATTGTGTGAAAATAATCATCTTTTTACCCGATTCAACATTTCCACTTTCAATAATGTCCATCAATTCATTCAGTTTAGAACTGTCCCCATCCTCTTTAAGCAACTCAGGAGATGCACAGGCCTCTCTCATTCTCAAAATCCCTTCAAGTATTCCTGAATATTTTTTTTCAGAATCATCATCTTTCCAAGCCCTATAAACCTTTTTAAAAATTCTTTCATATATTTTCTTCTGTGAAACCGACAATTTGACATAACGAACACTTTCTAAGAGATCAGGAAGATCTTGCATAACCTGATCTTTTCTCCTCCTTAAAAAAATCCCGCTTATCCTCCTTCTTATCTCATCAATATTTTTAACTTTTAATATTGATCCGAATCTATCCAAAACCAAATACCTCTCCCTGAAGGAAAAAGGGGATTTTCCAAGAGCATTTGGCTGAATAGTCCTCATGACAGTATACAAATCTTCAATTGAGTTTTCCAAAGGCGTGCCAGACAAGGCAAAACAATACCTAAACTTGTAAGACCTTACAAGCTGATTGGTTTTTGTTTTCCAATTTTTTATCCTTTGGCACTCATCCAAAACAAGCAAGCAGTCTTGACAATAGCTTTTCGCCTCGCTGTCTTTCATGAGAATTTCATAATTAGCTATTTTGACATTGTTTTCAGACTTCCAAATCTCCTTTCTGTCTTTAGGCTTGCCCCTAACAACATCAACCTCTCTTCCTGCAAACTTTTCAAATTCCTTTTTCCATTGAGTCCTTAAGCTAGCCGGAACGACGATCAAAACTTTCAAATCTTCATTTTCTGATTTCAAAATTTCTATAGCGGCAATAGCCTGGACAGTTTTGCCCAAGCCCATCTCATCGCCAAGAAGAGCTCTACCTTTTTTCGCTAAAAAAAACGCTCCTTCTTTTTGATACTTGATAAGCGGCAATTTAAGTATCTCTTTTTCAGGGCCATTACTTATTTCAGAATCTAACAAAGAAATCCTTTTTGCAAGAGGGTGAATGTTGAATTTAATCTTGAGATTGTCAAGCTTCTGGGTAAGTGTTTTTAAAGATTTTGGAGACTTTAGTGTTGACCATTTATCCAGGAAAGGGGAGCATATTTTTTTTATTTTTCCAGACATGGATTCAACTCTCGGAAAAACTTCAATTTGATTAAAAAACTTGACCGAAGGGGCAAAAGAGACACTGTTGGAAGAAAATATTTTGTTTATTTTTTTTGCATCTTCCCGAATGTCCACCCAGCATCCAGAGTCTCTCAATGCGTAAGCCAAGGCATCAAGCAAGACAGGGTCAATAAGACAATTATTTTTTACATAATCTGACAAAACCAACACATGTTTGGATAAAAATTGAGAGCTATGCTTGACCAAGATTTCATTATTAGAGCCATATATCCCTACTGAATTCTTCTCTTTGAATTTTTTTAGCGCATCCTGTCCACGCTTTGTATAAATCATAGCTCCGCCAAAACTTCTTAGATTCAAAAGAAAAGAATGGAGTTTTAAAGGCTCTAGTATCCAGCCTTTAGGGGATATTTTTTTTACCAAAGAGGCAATTTTGAAATTATTTCCAATATACCTCAAAATCATACTTCCAGACTTAGACATATCCAAAATAACAGATTTCTGCTTTTTAAAATCCTCAAAAGCCTTTTTGCTCTTGCTGTCCACTGTCAGAGATATATTCATTTTTGATAAAGAATCCCTAAAATCCCAAAAAGAATCTGGGTTTATTTTTTCTTTGCTAGAGAACCTCTCTATCTCCAATCTCTCTTCATCAGAAATAAAATCAAAACCTAAAATCCTTATCGAATTCTCAGATTCAAAAAAAACTTTTACTTTTTTAATTCCTTTATTCAAATTATGATAGATTCTAGGATTATGAATTCAAAAATTCCCTTTTGGAAACACTCTTTAGAAAAAATCAATTTTGAAAAAGTTAAAGAAACGATAAAAAACAACCATATTACGTCAGGTCCAATTTCAAAAATAGTTGAAGAAAAAATCTCTAAACAACTAGGGAACAAATATTCGTTATTGACTTCGTCTTGCACTACCGCACTGCAGGTTTCCCTAATGAGTATCGGCCTAAAGCCGGGAGATGAAGTAATTACAACCCCAATGTCTTTTATAGCAACCTCAAATGCAATAATCCTTTCTGGAGGAATTCCTAAATTTGTTGATGTCAATCCTAGAACCGGATTGATAGATTTAAATCTTGTAAGCAAAGCAATTACAGATAAAACAAAAGCGATAATCCCAGTACACCTTTATGGTCAAATGGTAGATATGAAGATTCTCAAGGAAATTGCCGAAAAGAAAGATGTAAAAATAATCGAAGACTCTGCACATGCATTTGAAGCTCGCATCGATGGAAAATCTCCAGGATCAACATCATCTGCATCAGCTCTTTCTTTTTACGCAACAAAAGCAATCACATGTGGAGAAGGAGGGTGCCTAACGACAAATGACAAATCTGTTTATGAGAAGGCAAAAAAAATCATCTTGCATGGAATGGACAAAGCTCCGGCTTCAAGAGGTGATAATTTTTATTCTCATTACGATATGCCTGACCTTGGAATGAAGTGCAATTTAGATGACATATCTGCATCCTTGCTTTTAGACCAGGTTGAAAAAAATTGGATATATGAAAATCTCAAAAAAAGAATTATCATTGATTCAAAATACAGAGAGAACCTAAAGGGTATAGAGGAATTTGGAATAAACATACATCCTGAGTACTCCAAAGAAGACTCACCTTACCTTTTTACTATAAGGATTCCAAAAGAAAGGGATTTATTTATCAGGAAGCTCGAAGAAGCACAAATTGGAATTTCTGTCAACTATAGGCCAATCCATCTGATGGGATACTACAGAAATAAATTCAACTATGCTCCTGGAGACTTCCCACATACAGAAAAAATCGGCAATACCACACTCACCCTCCCCTCATATGGGGACTTGAAAGACAATGAAATAACCTATATCACAAACAAGATAAGAGAAATAGCAAGTGAAATCCTCTAAAAAAATATTTAAGAATTTTAAAGGTTTTTTTTTGGTTGGCTACTACCTGACGCCAGTTTTGAGAAAAACAATAATCAACCTTGTAAAAGAGTCAAAAAAATATCTAGAAGATGCTGAGTTGATTTTGGTTTATTGGTGGCCAGGAGTTGAAAGAAGTAAACTCTCAAAAGAAGCATCACAAGAAGGTTTGAAAGTTCACGAAGTGTGGATGGCAGGACCGATACAGCAAGCAAAAATACATGGATGGTACAAGGGCTTCTCTCATTATCTTAAAACTAACATAGATGCCTTTAAAAAAATCAAAAACATATTCCAAAAAAACAAGAAATTCAACTGCGCCATAACTATTTTTCATAGCCCTTGGTACGCAGAGCTTATTACCTTGATAGCCGCAAGACCTAGAGCACTGGTGGTTAAATTCTTCACATCAACAGAGCCGATAATTCCGATTCATAAAAAACTTGCTTTTGTATTGAATTCTCTTTTTGTCGATCGTCTTGTTGTGAATTCCAAAGAGGCAAAAAGATTTGCCCTATCTCTTGGAAACATTTTCTCAAAAATATCAATAATGAGAAATGTTGATGTTGTAGCAAGGCAATTCAAAAAAGAACTCTCTGACGGAGCACTTGTAAGAAAAGAGTTTAAATTGTCAAAAAAAACAAAAATCGTGGGTGCTGTTAGCAGGCTTGACCCTGTCAAAGGGCATAAAACACTGATAAATTCCTGGAAATTGGTAAGCAAAAAAATTCCAGAATCGAAACTAATCATTGTTGGAGGTTCTATATACGGAGAAAAAGACCCTTATTTAGTTGAGTTAAAAAAAATGGTCAAAAATCTGGAGTTAAGTAAGTCTATAGAATTTGCTGGCTTAAGGGAAAATGTTAATGATTTTTACGACGCAATGGACATCCTGGTTCATCCGTCAAAGTTTGACCTTTTTCCATTCACCATACTTGAAGCACAAAGCATGAAGCTGCCGATTATTTCAACAAAAGTTGGATCTATTGAAAAGATGGTAAAAGATGGGAAAGAAGGGATATTGGTTGAAAAAGAAAATCAAGAAAAATTGTCAGAAGCAATAATAAAACTCCTGAAAAATAAAGACTTACGAAAAAAGATGGGTGAAAATGGATACAAAAGAAACACCTCAACATGGACTGCCGAAAGAGCAGCAAAGTCCTGTATTAATCTCTACAATGACATAATCGAAAAAAAATGGATTGAAGATTACGGATGTTAAAAGAAATAACAAAAATAAATGAATTTCCCAAAATGGAAGAATTTGCTAAAAGGTTTTTGCCTTCACCTTATAGATTCATAAAAGATTACCCTTCTGCGATACACAAAAACCATTTAATCGACAAGTGGAAACAAACAATAGAAGAAGAAAAAGATTGCCTTCTTGTGTCAGAAGACTCAATATGCACAATCAACTATTCTGAATTTGACTCAAGAGCTTTTGGAAAAAAATCTGGGAATATTAATTTTTTCTACTCTATGAAAAAATCCTTAGAAGACTCGAAAGAAATGGCAAAAAAAGCTGTGGACTGGGCTGACAAAAATCATTTTTCATTCCTGCAAACAAGAATGGACGCAAGAGATCTGACAGGGATAAGGGCTTTGGAGGGTGTTGGTTTCAATTATGCCGATATAGTCCTAAGAAGCATCTTTACATATGACGAAGGAATGATCCATGACATATATGGAATAAAGAGCAAAACAAATGTCAGGATTGCTGAAAAAAAAGATTTTGAAAAAATTATAAAAATTTCAAAAAAGATATTTAGAAACTCTAGGTTTCATAAAGATCCTGACTTCTCTCAAGATTTTGCCGAAAAAATGCATCAAAACTGGGTTCAAAATGCCCTAGAGGGAAAAAGAGGTTATTGTTTTGTTTCCGAAGAAAATGATTCTCTTTGTGGTTTTTTTACTGCTGCTTTTGATGATGAAATTAACAAATATACTAAAGACAAGCTGCTTAGATTTGAGCTTTCGGCAGTTTTGCCCATGAGAAGAGCTTCTACCATATGGCTTGATCTTTTGAATGCCGTTGTTAGACACGGATATTCAAAAGGAGGAAAATTCTTTGAAGGAAGACCTCAGGCTTACAACTACCAAATACTTCAAAGGCAAATGAAAGTACCTCCAAAATACTTGAAAGCAGAGATGGCTCTTCATAGAATAAGGAGATAGTTGAAAATGAAAAAATATGCAATACTCTCCGTAACAGATAAAAAAAATCTAGAAAAGCTTGGGGAAGAACTGCTAAAAAATGGATTCACTATTTTTTCGAGTGGAGGAACAAAAAAATATCTGGAAAAATACAATATCGAAGTTCATTCAGTTTCAGAACTTACTGGATTTCCTGAAATTCTCGATGGAAGAGTAAAAACCCTCCATCCAAAAGTTTTTGGTGGTATTTTGGGGGATCATTCCAGCGAATCTCACCTATCTCAAATGCAAGAAAATGAAATTAACAAAATTGAATTAGTTGTAGTCAATTTTTATAATTTTGACGAAGGGAAAGGGAAGAGTTTTTCAGAAGCAATAGAGTCTATAGATATTGGTGGCCCCAGCATGGTTAGAGCTGCTGCAAAAAATCACACAAATTGTCTCGTTGTAACAGATCCCGAAGACTATGACGAGGTAATAGAGAACCTAAGTAAAAATTTTAATTCTGAAATGAGAAAAAGATATGCTGGAAAGGCTTTTACAAAAACAGCAAAACTAGACCTTGAGATTTCAAAATGGATGAACGGTGAAGAGATTTCAAAAAATGGATTTTTCATTTCAGGGAAAATGAAAAAATTAAGATATGGGGAAAATCCTCATCAAAAAGCAGCCGTCTTCCTGTCAGAAGAACTTACAAAAAAACAAGTTCAACATCAAGGAAAAGAACTTTCTTACAACAACTACCTTGACATGGATGCCGCATTGAGGGTTTGTAAATCCCTTCCCTCTGATGGCTCGGTTGTTATAAAACATACAAACCCGACAGGAGTTGCATTGAACAAAGATTTGAAAAAATCAATGGAGGATGCATGGAATGGAGACCCAAGGGCGGCGTTTGGATCAGTTATAGCTGTAAAGCCTAAATTGGATAAAAAAACAGCTGAGTATTTATCTAATTTTTTTGTTGAAGTCATAATATCCCCTCAAATTGAGGAAGATGCCCTTAAAGTTCTACGAAAAAAGAAAAATCTAAGAGTGTTAACAATCCCTTTTCTCAAACAAGAAAAATGGTCAACAAAAACATTTTCTGGAATGGCGCTTTCTCAAGAAAATGACCATAACCCTACAACTCCAAAAGATTGGTCTTGGCATGGGCCAAAGGCAACAAAAAAGATGGTTGATGATCTCTATTTAGCAAATTTAATTGTCAAAGAAATGAAATCAAATGCTATATGCTTAGTAAAAGATGGGGTAATGGTTGGAGGCGGTGCTGGAAGCACAAGCAGAGTTGGAGCATTAGAAACTGCTCTTTCGATATCGAAAGAAAAAGCTCAAGATTCCGTAATGTCCTCAGATGCATTCTTTCCATTCAGGGACTCTATAGATTTGGCTTCAAAATATGGGGTTAAAGCAATTGTCCAACCTGGAGGGTCCATCAAAGATGAGGAGGTCATACAAGCCTCCATTGAAAATAACATGACTTTAGCCCTAACTGGAAGGAGACATTTCAATCACTAAATTTATAATTGCCTTATGAAAGTAAAAGGAAACGTATTTCGATTTAAGCATAATATAGACACGGACATAATTATTCCTGCAAGATATTGTTCAAGTTACCAGAAAGAGGACTTGACACCTCACTGTATGGAAGGTCATCCAGAATGGACCGATGGCTCTTTTGCCAAAGAGGTTAAAGAGGGAGACATAATTGTTGCTGGTGATAATTTTGGGTGTGGATCTTCAAGAGAGGTTGCTCCACTTTGTATTAAGTGGTCAGGAGTTTCTTTAGTTATAGCAAATTCTTTTGCTCGGATTTTTTATAGAAATGCAATTAATATTGGGTTACCAATATTGGTTTGCAAAGAAATGGTAGAAATTACCAACCATCGAGATGAGATAAAAGCAAACCTAAGAACTGGAGAAATTGTAAATATCACACAAAACAAAACTTTCCAAGCTGAACCTTTTCCGAAATTCATTGAAGAGATAATCAAATCTGGCGGACTTATCAATTGGATTAAAGAACAGGGTTTGACATAATTTTGAAAAAAGAAAATAATCTTATTTTTGATTGGAATAAAAAAGATACTTTGTTTTTTCCAAAAAAAATCCCTCAACTTGATGATGAAACGTTGAGAGACGGCCTTCAAAGCCCTTCAGTTAAAACTCCAACTCTTGAAGAAAAAATAAAAATCATTCACTTCATTAGTGATTTAGGAATTGAATCTGCGAATATTGGACTTCCAGGGGCAGGAAAACATGTAGAAGAGTCTTCATTAAGCTTGGCAAAAGAAATATCCAATCAAAACTTAAACATTTATCCAAATTGTGCGGCAAGAACATTGCAAGTAGATATTGAACCTGTAATAAGAATACAACAAAAAACTGGTTTGAAAATGGAAGTTAGCACTTTTATTGGATCATCTCCAATAAGGCAATATGCAGAAGGATGGACGATGGAAAAAATGCTTAAAGACACTGAAGAATCAGTTTCTTTTGCAATAAACAACGGCTTAGAAGTCATGTATGTCACCGAAGATACAACTCGAGCAAATCCTGAAGACTTAAAAAAACTTTATGGTACAGCGATACGCTGTGGGGCAAAAAGAGTAACAATCTGCGATACTGTAGGACATGCAACACCACAAGGAGTGAAATCTCTGGTCAGTTTTATAAGAAATTTTGTAGATGGCATTGAAAACAATATCCAGGTAGATTGGCATGGGCACCGCGACAGGGGTTTAGATATCCCAAATACAATCGCTGCAATTGAGGCAGGAGCTGACAGGGTCCATGGAACAGCTTTAGGAATTGGAGAAAGGGTTGGAAATACTCCAATAGACCAACTTTTGGTAAATTTCAAACTCTTAGGCTGGATTGATAGAGATTTGTCAAAACTGTCTGATTATGTAAAATTTGTAAGCAAGGCAACAGGGGTTCCAATCCCTAAGGGGTATCCAGTTGTGGGAGAAGATGCATTCAGGACCGGAACAGGGGTTCATGCTGCAGCGGTTATCAAAGCTTTAAAAAAAGGCGATGATTGGCTAGCAGATAGAGTTTATAGTGGTGTTCCTGCAGGAGAATTTGGATTAAAGCAAAAAATTGAAATTGGGCCTATGAGCGGAAAATCAAATATTGTTTATTGGCTTAAAGAAAA
>CAYNKD010000042.1:0-8268 GCA_964397735.1 uncultured bacterium
ACTTCTCAATGGCACCGCTTTTTCAGCTGCTCTTTCAGCCTCAAGAGCATCCTCCCTATCCACACCAATATCAAAATTTGGTAGCAAGAATGCAATGATGTTATGGAGAAGAACTGCTTCTTCCTTGATTGCCTCCTGCTGACTTGCTCTTGCTGCTCCATTCCAGCCAACCCACTTGCTCTCTTTTCTGTAGCCATGTTTGTTTAAGGCAACCTGAAGATTGATTGTTTCAGTATGTGTTTTCGGGAGAGATTGTTTGCCCTCGTTGAAAGAGTCTATAAATTTTTTTACTAGTTCTTTTGTCAATTGATTTATATTGAATTTATAACCTCTGCATAATCAGGTTCAATTGCTGGATTTTCAGTAATCCACTTATATGTGATTAAACCTTTTTCATTCACAATGAAAATAGACCTTTTTGAAACACCTTTTAGGCCTATGAAATCATCATAATAAACATCATAAAGTTTTGACACATGTCCTCCAAGGTCAGATAAAAGCGGAAAAGATATGTTGTTGATTTCTGCAAATTTCTTTTGGGAAAACGGCATATCCACAGATATGCCAATTACATTGCAAGTCGCCTCCTCAAAGGCTTTCATGTTATCTCTGAAAGAGCACATTTCTTTTTCACATACTCCAGTAAAGGAGGCTGGGAAGAATGCAATAATTACACTCCCCTCCTTCACAAGTGTTGAAAGATCAATTTCACGCAATGGTTTTCCTTCTGGGGGATTGTTTGCGGTCATTAATTTGAAATCAGGGGCTTTGTCTCCAATGTTTATCATTTTTTTTTCTCCTTAAATATCTATTCCTTGTTTTTTTATACTATTGATAACAAGCATTCTAATAATTTTTTTTATTGGTTTTAAAGATCTAAGCTTTTTTAAGGGCTTAGGGATGTTTTTTGATAGTTCTTTTTCAATAAATTCATGTGTTTCTGAAACAATGTCTTCAATTGTTCTTTTCGGCTTGTAAGATAATTTTTTCCATGTTTCACCAACATCCATCGCATGGATCATTGGGTCAGTTGAATGGCTAAATGTGTCTTTAACATGTATGAATTTATTATTTTTATTTTTGATAACTATTTTTGACAAGTTATTTAAGGTTATTGGGTTTAGTGTCAGGTTGTAAATGTCAAAATTTGGTTTCAGTTTTAGTCCTCGAAGATTTGCATTGATACAGTCATCGATATGAATCATGCAGCCAGCCCTTTCTCCATCCCCAAAAATCTTCACTGGGAGATCGAGTTGGTTTTGAATACACCATAGACATAAAAGTCGTAAACTTCCTTCATGACCAACTCTGGTGTATCGAAATATTTGTACAGATCTTTTTTTGTCTTTTTCTGCCCATTTTTTCAGTATTTTTTCAGTTTCTGTTTTTGAATGCCCATAAAAATCTTTTGGGCATTGCTTACTGTCCGGTAAATGTTTATTTTTTGTCCAGCTTTCAAGAAATACGGCATCAGAAGAATCAAAAAAAATTTTCTTTATTCCTAATTTTTCACATTTTTTTAAGATTTTTTTTGGTAAGTTAACATTTGTTTTTTGATAATCTTTTTTTGCAGACTCTCTATGTCTTTCTCCTGCAAGTTTTGCAGCTTTGATCCAAACAGCATGAGCATCTTCTAAAGACTTTTCCAGTAATTTGTCGTCATTTGCATTTCCTAGTATTTCTTTATAGTTTTTATTCCTGAATTTTGACTTTAATGGTTTCTTGTCAATGTTTGTTACATTCCAGTCGTTTAGGTTCTTTATTAGGTTTTTCCCCAGAAAGCCAGATCCGCCAATGATTGTTATATTTTGCAAGGTTATAAATTTCTTCTATACTTGCCACCAACTTCAAATAATGCATCTGTAATTTGTCCCAGGCTTGCATAATTGGAAGTTTCCATCAATTGTTCAAATATATTGTTACCCTCAAGGGCTGCTTGTTGTAGTTTTATTAGCATTTTCTCAGTTGTATTTTTGTTCTTTTTTTGAAAATCATTCACTCTTTTGACACAATTGTCTCTATCCTTGTTTCTGGATCTTGTGATGACAGTCGGAATAACGGGTTCGGTATTTTCTCCTATGAAGGTATTGACTCCAACAACAGGAAATTCTCCTGAATGTTTTAATCTTTCATAATGCAAGCTTTCCTCCTGTATCTTGCTTCTTTGATATCCCAATTCCATTGCCCCCAGAACACCACCTCTTCTGTTTATTGATTCAAACTCTTTCAAAACTGCATTTTCAACCAATTCAGTTAATTCCTCAATAAAGAAGCTTCCTTGAAGGATATTTTCACATTTTGCTGTTCCTAATTCTTTTGTGATAATCTGCTGTATTGCCAAGGCTCTTCTAACAGATTCCTCTGTTGGTGTACATATCGCTTCATCATACGCATTGGTATGAAGGCTATTGCAGCTATCGTAATAAGCCATTAAGGCTTGAAGGGTTGTCCTTATGTCATTAAATTGTATTTCTTGTGCATGAAGGCTTCTTCCTGATGTTTGTATGTGGTATTTCAGTTTTTGAGACCTTATGTTTGATCCATATTTTTCTTTCAAGGCTATAGCCCATATTCTCCTAGCAACTCTTCCAAGAACTTGGTATTCAGGATCTAAACCACAAGAAAAGAAAAAAGATAGATTTTTTGCGAAATCGTCAATCTTCATCCCTCTAGAAAGATAGTATTCAATATAAGTAAATCCATTTGAGAGTGTAAGTGCAAGTTGTGTTATTGGATTTGCGCCAGCTTCTGCTATGTGGTATCCTGATATTGATACTGAATAAAAATTTTTAACTTGGTTTTTAACAAACCATTCCTGGATGTCCCCCATCATCTTCAAAGAAAATTCTGTTGAAAATATACATGTATTTTGGGCCTGGTCTTCTTTGAGGATATCTGCCTGAACTGTTCCTCTTACGCTTGAAAAAGTCATTTCTTTTATTTGTTTCAATTCATCTTCTCTTGGCTCTCTTGAATTCTTAGCTCTGAATTTTTTTATCTGTTGGTTTAATGCTGTATTTAGAAAGAATGCAAGTATCGTTGGGGCAGGGCCATTAATTGTCATTGAAACACTTGTAGACGGGTCACATAAATCAAAACCTTTGTAAAGTTTTCCCATATCTTCAACAGTAGCAATAGAAACTCCACTTTCTCCAACCTTCCCATAGATATCAGGTCTTTTCTCAGGACTTCGTCCATAAAGGGTAACTGAATCAAAAGCTGTTGAGAGGCGGTTGTAAGGTTCATTTTCCGCTAATAAATGAAATCTTTTATTTGTCTGTTCTGGAGGACCCTCTCCAGCAAACATCCTTGTTGGATCTTCAGCACTTCTTCTAAATTCAAAAACACCTTGAGTAAAAGGGAATTTTCCTGGAGTGTTTTCAAGCATGACCCATTTAATTCGATCTGCCCAGGATTTGTATCTTGGAACTGATATTTTTGAAATATTTGTTCCTGAAAGAGATTTTGTAAATGTTTGAACATCAATTGATTTTCCTCTTACGGAATAGCTCATCGAATCTGAGGTGTATTTTTTCAAATCATCATAGATCCTCAAGGCATCTAGTCCAATTTTTCCTAATTTTTCCAAACTATTGTTGTATTCCATTTTCAAACTTTCTTTTTCAGGGTTTGGAAATTGTCTATAGTTGCTTGGAGCTTCTTGTCCCCTCTTTCTTAAAACTGTGGCAAGGCTTTGTGCTTCCTCTGCCAGATTTTCCATTATCCCAACATTTGTTTTATATTTATGGATTGTTTCTGATATTTCAGCTAAGTAACGGTCTCTATTTCCAGGAATTAAAACATGTTTTTTGGGACGAATAGCTCTTTTTTCCTTGCTGGGTTTTTTATTTTTTATAGTCTTTAAAAGACTTGAATAAAGTTCATTTACTCCTGGATCAGCAAATTGACTTGCAATTGTTGCAAATACAGGTTGTTCATCAAGCTCTCCATGACCCTGGCTTTTCAATCTTCTAACTTGTTTTTGTATATCTCTTAAAGCATCTTCTCCAGCTCTGTGGTCATATTTGTTTAAAACGATTAAATCTGCCGTATCTAGCATTTCGATTTTTTCTAATTGACTTGGTGCCCCATATTCTGAAGTCATTACATACACTGAAGTGTCAACAATTTCCTCAAGGGGATTATCTGCCTGTCCAATTCCGGCAGTTTCAACAAATATTAAGTCAAAATTTTCACTTTTAACTGCCTCTATGGCATTTTCTATTATTGATGAAAGAGCCTTTCTGCTCCTTGTGGCTAGCGATCTGAAAAATACATTTCCACCATATATGGAATTCATCCTTATCCTGTCCCCCAGTAAAGCGCCTCCAGTTCTGGCTCTTGTGGGGTCAGCAGCAAGAATTGCTATACGTTTTTTTGGGAATTCTCTTGAAAACCTCAATATCAATTCGTCAATGAGGGAAGATTTTCCAGACCCTCCAGTTCCAGTAACTCCAATAATCTTTGGATCCTTTTTTGGTTTTTCTATTTTGAATTTTTTATTATTTTCTACATAAGTTAATTTTCTCGAAAGAGAAAGGTAGGGGTCTTTTTTAGATATTGGCAAATCCTCTGGATTTACATCACACATATCTATGACCTCTTGTATCATCCCTAAAAGACCCTTCTTTGCCCCATCTTCTGGTCTGAATATTTTTGCTACCCCATTAGCCTCCAAGTTTTCGGCTTCATCTGGAAGTATAACTCCCCCACCACCTCCAAAAATTTTTACATGATTCAGGTTTTCTTCATCTAATCTTTTGGCAAGATATTTGAAATACTCCATATGCCCTCCCTGATAAGAGGAGATAGCAACTGCATGAGGGTCTTCTTGGATAATTGATGTTACTACTTCTTCAACAGATCGATCATGTCCTAGGTGTATAACTTCACAACCTAATTCTTGCAACAACCTCCTTACCATGTTGATTGCTGCATCATGACCATCAAAGAGGCTTGCTGCCGTAACAACTCTTTTAGGTTTATTGTTTTTGCTTGCCATCTGTCAATTATATTTCTTCCTCATTGATAAATTTTAACCATGAGGCCAGGCATATCCATTGGAGCCCATTCATCTGAAAGAACTGGAATCTTTTTTGAAATTGGAATAGCTTTCACAAGATAAGAAAGCCTTAAGAGGTTTTGGTATTTTTGATTTTTTTCCAATCTAAATTCTTGTAATTTTCCACTGTAATCATCAATATTGCCATTAAATCCAAAAAGGACAACATTGAATGTTTCGACAATCGGGACAGCAATAACATGATCAAAATGTTCAAGTATTGTTTTTGCAATCATTTTGACATTTGTTGAAGATTTGCCATCTATAGTTCCAATAACGTTATATGCAATTATTCCATCTTCTGGCATTGTTTCCTTGATCTCGAAAAAGAATTCTTTTGTAGTGAGATGCCATGGTATGTATGCTCCATACCTGCTCGTGCTGTACCCATCTATAAGAGCAGTGTCGCATTCCGGAGCTCCTTTCCTCTTAAACATTTGCCTTCCATCAATAATATTGATTTCAAGATTTTCACTTTCAGGAATCCCAAAGTATTCATTTGCAACTGCTTCAACCACTGGGTCAATTTCAGCAACAATAACCTTGCCATCTTGATATCTGTCTATAAATGTCCTTATGGCGGATCCTCCACCCAAGCCAACCATGCAAGTTACTCCCTGTCTTCCTTGAAGGATGTTTACAAGATGAAAAGCTTCAATATAGTCAAAATGTCCTTCGAGAGGTGCATTTTTTTTCATCGTGCTTTGTATGTAGTCATCAAAAAGAAGATATCTATTTTGCCCTTCATCTATAACTGTAATTTGGTGGAGAAGTGAATTTTTTTGATATTGTATTGTTTGATAATTTCCTGTATTTGGGTAATTGAAAAAAAGAAAAAAAACTGCAGCGGTTTTAATTTTGTTTTTCCCATCTGTTTTCCTTTTTTTTGAAAGTAGAAAAATAATCGATATTACCCAGGGTAATGCAAGATACATCGCAATTTCACTTACCGTAAAGTAGGTAATGAGTCCAAAATACAAACCTAAAACCCCCAAAATACTTCCCATGGTTGATATAGCCAACAGAACCCCAGCATGTTCCCCCTTTGTCTTTCCAATGCTTGGGCAAAGGTGCACAATTATTGGTAAAGATGTTCCCATTAGTGTTGCAGGTATGAAAAAGTTTAAAAAACTAATATATAAAGGCTCCCATTTTGTTGGAGCTTCGTTTAAGAACATAGAAGCAATTATGTTACTTATTTCAGGTGAGAAAAAAACAAAAACTGCTATCAGACCCCATATCCAAGAGATCAAGGAAAGAATGTTTTTCTTAGATGAAAATTTTCCACCTAAAAAATAACCGCAAGTCAGGCCCCCTAAAAAGACAGAAATAGTTGAAGCCCATAATATTGGAGATTGCCCAAGGTGAGGTTGCAATAATCTCGGACCGAAAACCTCAAAGGCTAAAAGCCCCGCTCCCGTTGCAAATGATAAAAAATAATATCTAGCCATTGATGATATCTTCTATTTTCTCCACTATTTCCTTAAGTGGTGTTCCAGGATTGAAGATTTCTTTTATTCCCATTTTTTTTAGCCTAAGGGCTTCTTTTGTCGTGATTATTCCGCCAAATGTTATGGGTTTTTTGATTTTTCTTTCTTCAAGCTCTTGAATCAGGATTGGGATCAATGCCATATGGGCTCCAGAAAGTATTCCAACAGCAATAAGGTCAACATCCTCTTCCTCAGAAATTATTGCAATTTCTTCAGGGGTTCTATGCAATCCGCTATATATTGCTTCATGTCCAGCCTCTTTAAGTTCTCTTGCAACCAAGAGCGCGCCTCTGTCATGGCCATCAAGACCTATCTTTGCAATTAATATTTTTGCCATTATTACTAAATTCTAAATACCTATATCAAAATCTAACGGATTCTCGATATCTTTCTCATCCTTGAGCTTGCTTTGAAGCTTGTCCAAGAAAACTGACGTTGCAAAATCCTTTGTTTCTGCTAGTAATTTTCTTTTTACATCTTTGATTGTTGTTTTTTTTATAAATCCTTTTAATTGATCAATATTTTTGTTATTTTTTGCTGAAACCGATATTACTTTTTTCCCTGTTATTGTTTTCATTGTTGTTGTAAGTGATTCAGAACCATCTCTATCAGATTTGTTGATCACTATAAGGTCAGCCTCTTCAATCAATCCTGCTTTTACAGCCTGGTAAGCATCTCCGCTTTCAGGGGAAAGAACAACAACCAGGAAGTCAGCTATATCTCGTAACTCTTCCGAGGTTTGTCCAACTCCTACAGACTCTATAAAGATTTTTTTAAATTTTTCTGAATTGAACAATCTTAAGAAAGGCCAGATGGAGAATGCAGTCCCCCCATGGTGACCTCTTGAGGCTAAAGATCTGACAAAAGGTTTTTCTTTGTCTTTGCCGAAGTCGAATCTTGCCCTGTCTGCAAGAACAGCACCTCCAGAAATTGAGCTTGAAGGATCAACTAGAAGAAAGGCTGTGTCTTTAAGCTCATCTTTAACAAAATGATTAAGTAGGGATGATTTCCCAACACCTGGAGGTCCTGAAAAAACAATTGTTTTTACCTCCCATTTATCTAAAAAGAGACTTCTGTAAAGTTTTTTCCATCCCGTTTCCCTATTTTCTAGAAGGGTTAACTTTTGAGCCAAGGTTAATTTCTCTTTCATGATTTAGATTCTAGGCAAAAAAAAAGGGGGGCCGTGAGGCCCCCCAGTCGTATTCGTCGTATTTAATTACTAACTACTAACTTAAAAAGCAGCAGAGTAATCTACAGCCATCCACTCGTTACCGTCGTGGTCAGCATTTGTGAAACTCCAGTTTCCACCCCAAGAAAGAGTGAATCTAGTCATTTCGTTTGCAGCTCCACCAGGGTTTGTGCCGTCGTAACCGCCACCCCATGTGTGACCATTAGTTGCGTCACCCATTTGGATACTGAGGTTTAGGTCATCATTAATAGCGTAACCCAAAACCATGTTAGTACCGTCAGCACCAGCATCATCTTGCCATTCGATGTCAAGACTTGCAGCACCACCAAGATCCATTGAAGCAGAAATGAACATTGAGTCGCCATTTCCAGAATCCTGTGTACCAATCAACATGCCCCAACCAACCATATCACTAAGGTCAGTGGACATACCACTTCTGCCTGTTAAGCCCCAGTTTGGGTCTTCCCAAACGTTAAGAGCCCAGCCGCCTACATCGCTAAGAGAAATGTGGTGACCATTAAAGTGTC
>CAYNKD010000043.1:0-7839 GCA_964397735.1 uncultured bacterium
GCTTTTAAAGAACCTGGTCTTGAGGGATTTGCGTCTTAGGTATAGAAATACTGGATTGGGCTTTTTGTGGTCTTTAGTGCAGCCATTAACAATGTTTTTTGTTTATTACGCTGTTTTTGGAGTCTTGCTTACCGACAAGTTTGGTATGGGAGGAACCACTTACCCATTTTTGTTAATAATTGGCTTGTTTACTTTCAATTTTTTCTCTGGTGGAGTGACGAAGGCGACTCCTTCAATAGTTCAGGCAGGAGGGTTACTCAAGCAAGTTTCTTTTCCAAGGATAGTTCTTCCTTTGGCTTCTGTGTTGGCGGAAGGAATACATTTCTTAATGATGTTGTTGATTCTTGTTTTGGCGTGTTTTTTAAAATGGTGGCCTTCACACGAAACATTCATGGAGCTTTTGCCACTTTTGTATTTGCCACTTCTTCTTGCCCTACATCTTCTTGTAACTCTTGGAGTCAGTCTTCTTTTATCAACAATGAATGTTTTTTATAGAGATACAGAGCAATTGGCTAATACATTTATGACAATATTGTTTTTTGGAACTCCAGTTCTTTATGCTCCTCCTAATTTGGAAAAATTTCAAAGTCTAGACTTCTTGAGCGAGAGAGGTGCTGAGATTGTTTATAAAATTTATTATTTAAATCCTATGACTCATATCATAAAAAGTTATAGGGATGTGTTGTTGGACCTTAGGAATCCTGATTGGGAATCCCTTTTGATGGCTTTTGGGCTAGGGCTTTTATTTTTTGCCTGGGGCTTATTCGTTTTTAGAAAATCTCAATCAAGGTTTGCTGAGGAGGTTTAAGAATGAGAGCAAAGGGAAAGTTTAATCTTGAGCAAGGCGAGATAAAAGTTCAAAATATGACAAAGTCTTTTTCTCTTGGGAGTAAAAGAAGTTTTAGGGATAGGCTCGCAGGTATAAGGGGCCAAAAAACCTCATTCAAAGTTCTTGACAATATTTCATTAAATATAAAACCAGGAGAGATTATTGGCTTAATTGGTAGGAATGGCGCTGGAAAGTCAACTCTCTTGAAGCTATTGGCAGGAATATATTCGGTTGATTCTGGAGACGTGAAGATCGAAGGGAAAGTTGCAAGTCTTTTGGAGTTAGGTGCCGGTTTTCATCCCGAATTAACAGGACGAGAAAATATCCATTTGAATGCATCTCTTCTTGGCATGAAAGGAAAGGATATATCCTCAAAAGAGGAATCTATTTTTGAATTTGCGGAATTAGCTGATTTTGCTGATTCACAAATAAAAACATATTCAATGGGAATGGTTCTAAGGCTTGCTTTTTCTATAGCGATAGCTCTAGATCCAGATGTTTTTTTATTAGATGAAGTTATAGGTGTTGGGGACTTGTCATTCCAACAAAAGTGTTTTGCAAAACTTAATGAATTGAAAGCAGAAGGAAAAACTATACTTTTTGTAAGTCATAATTTAACAATAGTTAGGTATTTTGCTGAAAGACTTTTATGGCTTGAGGATGGAAAGATTGAAGGTTTTGGAGACAAGCATCAGATATTAGATAGGTACAGAGAGAGATTGGCAGTTTCTGGAGGGGATTTAACAAGAACAAAGCAGGGTGTTCAGAGATGGGGAGATGGCCCTATTGCAATTGACAATGTTAAGTTTATGGATGCTACTGGAAATGAGACACATCTTTTCAGGTATGGAGAATCAATGGAACTTGTAATTCGCCTGGGTTCAAGAGGTGTCATAGAAAGTGAAACCGCTGTTATAGCAATTCAATTTCATGGAGATTATGGACAATCTTTGATTGGTCCAATCCTTCACACTGTTTCAATTCCTGGAGATGGTCCTTGGAAATACAAATACAAAATACAAAAATTACCGTTCCTTAGAAGAGAATTCCTTCTTTCTGTAGGTGTTTTTGAGGATGGAAATTTAATGCAACCAAGTGACCAGAGAGAAAAAGGCTACAGGTTCACTGTTTTGGATGGAGGAGAAAGGATGACTATGGGCTTGATAGATCCTGGAGGTTCTTGGGAGGGCCCCTTCTAAACTTGAAAAAGGTTCTTGTTACTGGTGGAGCAGGGTATGTTGGAACTTCCTTGGTTCCGCTTTTAATAGAGAATAACTTTTCTGTAAGGGTTTTCGATGATCTTTCTTATGGGGATTATGGAATAAAAAAATATTTAGACAAGATTGATTTTATTGAGAGCCCTGTAAAGGATTTTGAGCTTTTGAAAAATAGTTTAATTGGAATGGATGCAGTTATCCATCTTGCTGGAACGAGTGGTGATCCAAGTTGTGACCTTGATCCAAAGAAATGCTCTCAAGACAATTATGAATCAACAAAGAAGATAGTTCAATTTTGTAAAGAATTAAAGATCGAAAGGCTTGCATTTGCTAGCTCTTGTTCTGTTTATGGAGCTCAAGAGGGGATTGTTGATGAGTCTTCAGATCCAAACCCGCTAACTCTTTATGCAAAAACTAAATTGGATTCAGAAAAAGAAGTTGTATCTCTCAATGGTGGGTCTGCTTTAAGGTTAAGCACTTTATTTGGGGCATCAGGAAGAACCAGATGTGATCTAGTTGTCAATTTGTTAACATGTCATGCCTTGCATAGTGGAAAAGTGATGTTATTTGGAGGTGACCAATGGAGACCTTTACTTGATGTGAAAGATGCAGCAAGGGCCTTCTTTATGGCAATAACCCTTGAAAAAGAAAAAGTCAGGGGTGTTTTCAATGTTGGTTCGACTGATCAGAACTTGAAAGTAAAAGATATTGCTTATCTCTTGAGTAAAGAGGTTGAAGATGTTGATATAAACATTCATCCAGTTGATAGGGATGCTAGGAGCTACAAAGTGTCTTTTGAAAAAATTAAAGAAGAGTGGGGTTATTCTTCTGAATATTCAGTTGTTGACGGCATAAGAGAGATTAAAAAATTCCTTGAAGAGGGAACTATTGATGATTGGAAAAATCCAATATATTCAACAAGAGGGAGGATATTATGAAGGGTTTTGATATTGGGAATTTACCTGTACCTTTTCCTGGATGGGATAGGTATTCAGAAGAGGAAAGAAAAGTTTCTCTTTTGGAAAGGTGGAAAAGCCATGACTGGAAAAGTTTTTTTGAAGCGGAGGATTCGCCAAAGTTCCTTTGCGGAAGGAGGCTAGTTGACGGTGTTGATTCAGTTCATTTTTGGGGTGGTCAAGATCTAAGCCAGTTCGATTTGGAGAATTTATGGAAAGAGATTCGTCCTTCAGGGCCTTGCTGGATCACATGTCCTGCTCCTGCCCCAAGAATGCATCATGTTATTAAGAACCTGCTTGATGCTGGAGATGTATGCGAATTTGTCTTTGACTTTACAGATATGTTATTTCCTACGGATGCGAGTTGTTCAATTTCGTCTTTGGGCGTAGATGATTTTGAAGAAGTCTCTCAATTGATTAAAAAACAGAAAATCAGATCTAGAGAGGAAAGGGTTGGCCTTGATAGTAGTGATGATAATTTCTTCAAATATTGGAAGAAGCTCTGTAGTGCTGATTTAGTTCCAGTCGGAGCATACAGGAATAGTAAACTGGTTGGATTGCTGCACGCTTCTCTATGGTGTAAGGATATTGACTTGTGGAATACAGGTTTATGTGCCATCGATCCTGATGAAATGAATAATTTTTCAATTATCCAAGATATGCTTTTGGGATTTGAGGCTAGGGTAGGTAAAAAAATAAATTCATTGAAGGTAGGAATTCCTGTAGAGTCATCCTCCGCACTCTCTTGTTTCATGAAAGCTGAACCTTCCAGTATTTGGATCAGGAAAATATTCTGGGTTGAAGGTTAGGATTATCTCAAAAGGAGTTTAGATTATGGCAGTTTTTAGCAAAGAATCTCATAGGAATCATGATGGAGTACATTTCTTCAACGATAAGTCAACTGGGCTTAAGGCAATTATTGCAGTACATGACACTTTACTCGGTCCCGCTTTAGGGGGAACAAGACTTTGGACTTATCAAAATGAGGAAGAAGCTCTGAAAGATGTTTTGAGATTGAGTAGAGGAATGACTTACAAAGCTGCTTGTGCTGGATTGGCATTAGGTGGAGGAAAAACTGTTATATTGGGGCCTGCTCCTTCTGAAGAGAGTAAAAGGATGGAAATGTTTCGTGCATTTGGAAGAGCGGTCGATTCCTTGAAGGGGTCTTATGTAACCGCAGAAGATGTTGGAACATCTGTAGAGGATATGGTCGCTGTGAAAGAAGAAACAAACCATGTGACTGGACTACCAATTGAAAATGGAGGCTCTGGAGACCCTTCTCCCTTTACGGCTCAAGGTGTATTTCTAGGTTTGAAAATTGCTGTTGAGCATCAAATGAAAAGAAAGGATCTTGATGATGTTAAGGTTTTAGTCCAGGGTATCGGACATGTTGGATGGAGCTTGATTGAAAAGCTAACAAATAGCGGAGCAAAAGTTGTAGTTACAGACATAAATTATGAAATGGTTGAAAAAGCAAAAAGTGAATTTGGATGCAGCTCTTGCGATTCATCTCAGTGGATGCTAGAGGATGTTGACGTCTATGCTCCTTGTGCTTTAGGAGGAACGTTGAACAGTCATACGATACCTTTGCTTAAGTGTAAAGTTGTTGCAGGAGCTGCAAATAATCAATTGGAAAAAAAATTAGACGCTCTACATTTGAAAAGAAGAAATATTCTTTATTCTCCAGATTATGTTATTAATGCAGGTGGTTTGATAAATGTTGACCTTGAAAGGAATGGTAATTGGAATAAGGAAATTGCAACAAAAAAAGTTGGAAAGATAGCTGAGAGCTTAGATGAAATTTTCTCCAGAGTTGAAAGAAATGAAAGCCTAACAACAAGGCAAGCAAGTTCTGAGCTTGCAAGAGAAAGGCTCAGGTCTGCTGCTTCTGAACAGGGTTCAGATAAAAATGATTGGTAATTTTAGTAAAAAAGAACTAATTCGTTATAGTCGTCAAATGTCAATTCCTGAAATTGGAAGAGCTGGACAGCAAAAATTAAAAGAATCTTCTGTTCTCGTTGTTGGTCTTGGCGGGCTTGGAAGCCCTGCCGCAATTTATTTAGCTTCTGCCGGGATTGGGAAGTTGGGAATTTGTGATTTTGACTCTGTAAGCCTTTCTAATATTCATAGGCAAATCATGTATAGTTCTGAAGATTTAGGTTTGAAAAAAACAGTGGCTGCAGAAAGTCATTTGAAGAGTTTGAATAAAAACATTGATGTTGTTTGTCATGACTTAAAGCTTGATTCAAGTAATGCCAGAGAGATTGTTCGTGAATATGACTTTATTTTAGATGGGTCAGACAATTTCCCCACAAGGTATCTTGTTAATGATGTTTGTAAGCTGGAAAATAAAATCAATATACATGCTTCAGTTTTCAGGTTTGATGGGCAGCTTTCAGTTTTTTGCCATAAAGAAGGACCTTGTTATAGGTGCATGTTTCCAAAACCTCCTACACCTGGAAGTGTTCCGAGTTGTGCTGATGCTGGTGTAATTGGTGCTCATGTTGGAATAATTGGCAGTATGCAGGCTTTAGAGGTTATCAAGATTGTTACTGGACTAGGGACCCCCTCGATAGGAAAAATCATATCTGTTGATTCTTTGAGTATGGAATTTAAATCTTTTAAATTGCTAAAAGACAAGAATTGTTTGCTTTGTGGCTCTGATCCAAAGATAAAAGAATTGATAAATTATGAAGATTTTTGTGGTTCCCCTATGGGGTGTGAGATAAACAGAATAAAAGAAACAACCGTAAAAGAACTTTTTGACCTTAGGGAGAATGAAATTCCTCATGACCTTTTAGATGTAAGGGAGGAAGGAGAGGTTGTTATGTCGAAAATTGAGGGGTCTTTATGGATTCCAATGAGAGACCTGGCCCAAAGATTGAATGAGCTGGATCCTGGAAACAAGATTATTGTTCATTGTAAGTCTGGTGTTAGGTCTGCAAGTGTTGTTGATTATCTGAAAAGCATTGGTTTTTCAGATGTAAAAAACCTAAGAGGCGGAATACTTGCATGGTCTAGAGAGATAGATTCAAGTGTTTTAGAGTATTAGTTTTTTACGAGGCATTTTTCGTAAAGTTCTAGATATTTGCTTACTATTTTTTCCTTACTGAAGTTTTCTGCTCTTTTTCTTGCATGAAATCTCCCTTGCCCCATTGTAGATAATGCAAGTTTTGATATTTCTTTTGGGTCTCTCCCTGTTGTTGTTTTGAAAAAATCTCCTTTTCTCCCTAAAACCTCCTTAACGCCCCCAACTTCTGTTGCAACTACTGGAGTTCCACATGAAAGTGATTCAAGGATTGTCAATCCAAAGGATTCAATTTTGCTAAGGTTTAATAAAACATCTGAATGAGGGTAAACTTCTTCTACGTTTTTTACTTCACCCAAAGATTCAACATGGTTTCTGATCCCCATTTTTTCTGAGAGTTCAAGACAGCCTTCTAGTTCAGGCCCAGATCCCACCAATATTAATTTTGAAGGTTTTTTGCAAACTATTTCAGCAAATGTTTTTATTACGAGTTGTGGATTCTTTGCTTTTCTGAAATTGCTCACGTGAAGAATAACATTTTCTCCCCTTGATTTTGCAGAGGCTACGGAGGGGTGAGGTTTCCTGTTTGGAGTAAAGCGTTTTAGGTCAACAAAATTATTTATGACATTGATTTTTTTTTCGAGATTGAAAGTTGCATAGCTTTCAAGAGCTAGAGACTCGCTAACTGCAGTTACCGAATCAGACATTTCTAAAGACTCTTTGATGATCTGCCCATAAGAAGGATCTGTTCCCAAAAGGTTTGTGTCTGACCCATGCAAGGTGACAATATTTTTTGTGCTAATTTTTCTTTTTGAAAGGATGCTTTGGACTAGCTGGTTTACAAGCGCGAATGGAAATGCATAATGTGCATGGAGTATTTTTGGTGGTGATTTTTCAGCTGCTGAAAGGAGGCTTTGAACAAGTGTCATTGCATATGGTCGATGATCTTTGAACAGTGGATAGTTCAGATCTTTTGGTTTGTGGATTGTTACTTTTGACTTCTCCAATGAAGAAAATCTAAAGGGTTCTCCATAGGAGAAAAGATGAGTATCAACCCCATTCTCAGCAAGATTTGCTGCAAGTTCGGTTGCAATGATTCCTGACCCTCCTGCGGTTGGATGGCATGTAATGAAGATTGTCGGTTTCTTCACCAGGGTGCATCCAGGAATGTTTTGACGGGATCTTCCAAAGGAATTTCTCCTTTGCATGTGATTGATTCCCCATACTCTTTACCTATCTTTTGACCCCAGTACCTGGATCTTTGATGGAGCCATGATTCAAAATCTGGATTAGACAAAAGGGTTTCTGAGTCTGTTGATCCTGGTTTGAAAAACTGGCTTTCATGAGCGAATACTGCTTTCAGTTTATTTTCAAAATGTTCTGAGATATCAACAATTGCACTTGGGCTTTTGTTGTGCCATCCTCCAAAAAATAAAACCCTATCAGGTCTCCATTCAGGAGGTGCATTTTCATCCGTGTTCAGGTATTTTTTCAATCCAGAAAGCATGCATGTTCTTTCAACAACTTTACTTGCGCCAATGTGATCAGGATGTCTGCAATTCCAATGATGAGTAATAACCAATTTTGGTTTTAAAAGTCTTATTGCATATGCAAGCTCTTTCCTGTTCTTCTCGTTGTCATATACTGATCCATCAGGCCATTCCATGTTTAGTCGAATTTCTAATCCAAGAATTTCAGCTGCTTTTATGCATTCTTTTTCACGGATTTCCCTATTTCCCCTTGTGCCTTTTTCCCCTCTTGTCAAATCTATTACTCCCGTCTTGTATCCAAGAGATGATGATTTTGAAA